>VFZX01000121.1 GCA_016871015.1 Acidobacteriota bacterium
AGAAGGTGTAAGGTGAAGATCGAGCCGCACCCGCCCTTGATAAGTGTCAAGCAAGAATCCAGGCTAAAGTGTCAAGGATGTGTCCGGTCGCGCAACTTCAGCGATGAAGCCGCCGTGTATGACCCGATGAACGTGCGCAACGATCCCACCTCCGCCACCGGGATCCGCAGGACGCAGTTCCCCGGCAACATCATTCCGCGCAACCGCTGGGACGCGCCCACCGCCCGGCTGCTGGCCGCCTACCCGCTGCCGACCAACGCCAACCGCGTCAACAACTACCTCGCCAACCTGAATCTCACACAGGACTGGGACCAGGGTGACGCCCGCGTGGATCATCAGATCACCTCCAACGACAACATCTTCTTCCGCTGGTCGATCCAGCACACCACCACCACCGCGCCGCACACCTTCCCGGCGGTGTCGATCGAAGGACTGCCAAAGGCCGTGGGCGTGGGCAACGAGGACTCCTTCGCGGGTCCCGCGTTCAACCCCGTGCAGCACATGGTGCTCAGCTACACCAAGGTGTTCACGCCGCGCCTGGTGAATGATTTCCGTGTTGGCTTCAACCGGTTCGTGCTCGACTATACGGGCGAAGGATACGAAGCCGGCGGACCGAATCTCGGCAACCTCGTCGGGATCCCGAACGCCAATTCCCACCCGCTGCACACTGTGCTGCCGATCATCAACCTGGGCCAGTACGCGGGCGTCGGGCACTCGCGGTCCCTGCCGATTTTCCGGCGGTCGAACACCTTCCAGTACATCGACAACATGACCTACACCAACGGCGCGCACACGTTGAAGTTCGGAGGCGACGTGCGCCGGCGGCAGATTACCGAGTACCAGACCAATCGCGGCAACGGGCGCTTCAACTTCTCACGCGGATTCACCACCGAGATCGGATCGGGCGCGGTCACCGGAAACGAGCTGGCCAGCTTCCTGCTCGGATATCCGACCTTCAAGGAACAGGACTTCACGCTTGCCTGGGTCGGCGCCCGTGGTATCGAGATGGGCCTGTACTTCGCCGACGACTGGCGGGTGAACCGTAAGCTGACATTTAACCTCGGCCTGCGCTGGGACTACTACAGCCCGTTCAGCGAGGTCGCCGACCGCTGGGCCAACTTCGACGCGGCCACCGCCACGGTGAAGGTCGCTGGACGCGATGGTGTGGACCGCCGCGCCGGAATCGGGCGCGATTTCAGCAACTGGGCGCCGCGGTTTGGATTCGCGTATCAAGTGATGCCGCACACCGTCATCCGCGGCGGCTTCGGGCTGTTCTACAACCCGAACGGCAATGGCGGGGCGCTGCTCCGCCTGCAACGGCACATTCCGTTCGGCCCGATCATCACCGAAGCGAACAACGACGTCACGCTCGGCAGCCGCGTGAGCCAGGGATTCGGGCCTCCGCCGACGGTGAATTTCGAGTCGGCGCGGAATCCTACCGGCGGCGTGGTTGGCGTGTTCCCGGGATACAAGAGTTCCTACGCGCAGCAGTTCAATCTTGGTGTCCAGCATGAGCTGCCGGGAGCCGGAGTCCTGATCAAGGCGTCGATGGTAGGCAACCTCGGCCGCCGCCTGGGCACCACCCTCGACTTGAACCAGCCCCTTCCCGGTCCGGGCGCGGTCAACCCCCGTCGCGCCTTCTTCGGCGTCCGGCCGGGACTCTCCTTCATCAGCTACGCCGTGTCGGATGGCCTAAGCGCCTACCTGTCCGGCCAGCTCGAAGTGATCAAGCGGATGTCCACCAACACCAACCTGATGTTCGGCTACACCTGGGCTCACGCCATCGACGACGTTGGCACCGAGTTCGGGGGCGGCACCGGCACGCCGCAGGATATCCGCAACCGGCGCGCCGACCGCGGCAATTCGGTGTACGATATCCGCCACCGGGCCACCCTGTCGATCACACATAAGCTGCCCTTCGGCAAGGGACAGGCGATGCTCAACAAGGGCGGTCCGGCGAACCTGGTCCTCGGCGGATGGCAGATCAACAGCATCATCATCATGCAGACCGGCCTTCCGTTCACCGTGGGCCACGCGGGTGCGAATACAGGTGGCGCAGGCGGCAGCCGCGCGGATTTCCTGCGCGATGCGACGCTTCCCGGCGGTCAACGCACTCTCCAGCGCTGGTTTGATCCCACCGCGTTCAACACGCCGGCCATCTACACCTTCGGAAACCTGGGCCGCAACACGCTGTTCGGACCCGGGCGGTGGAACGTCGATAGCTCCCTGTTCAAGGATTTCGCCCTCACCGAAAAGGTGGTCCTCCAGTTCCGCGCCGAGGCTTTCAACCTCTTCAACCATCCGCAGTTCGGACAGCCAAACGCTACCGTGCCTCTCGCCACCGCCGGGACGATCACGTCGACCGTCGGGAATCCGCGGCAGTTGCAGTTGGCGTTACGCCTGCAGTTCTGAGGATCCACCGGGACACTCCGGACCACCCTCGCAACGCAACCAGAAAACTGGCCGGAATCGCCGTCTGGATGATAAATCCGAGGCTGCCTTCCGGCCAGTTCGCTTTCCACATCACGGCTGCGACGGCGGCCGCCACGGCGATCCACAGCGCCACCAGACGAGTGTCAGTCCCGCGCTTTTGATCCATCGCCCGCGCCGCGGCACGGGCCGCGAAAAACGGACCCAGGCCCGGCTTCGGTTCATCGCGCAACTGTGTGAGGATCCGTTCATCCATGGCTGTGTACTCCGCGTTTGGCAAGTTCCGCTTCAATCCGGTGCCGCCCCCGTGCCAGGTAGGACTTCACCGTGCCGGGCGGCAGTCCGGTCACCTCGGCGGCTTCTTCCACTGACGCATCCTGCCAATAGTATAGATACAACAGCGTGCGGTAGACCTCCGGCAGCGATTCGAGTGCCGCGGCGATGACCGCGCGGTCCACTGTGGAATCCGCTGGAGCGGGCATCCGCTCCAGCGCCGCTTCAGTCAGATGTGGCAGACGGAACCGGGCCTGACGCCGCGTGTCGATCGCCAGGTTGCGCGCGATCCGGTAGATCCAGGTGCCGAGGCTCGCGTCACCGCGAAACTGTCCAAGCTGCCGGTACACACGCAGGAAGACTTCCTGGGTGACGTCCTCGGCATCGGCGTCGCGGTAGGGTCCCAGGACCGAGCAGACCAGCCGGAAGACGCGGTGCTGATAGGCTTCCACCAGTTCGCGGAACTCACCGCGCTCCGCGGTCATCGCCCGCTCTTGGAGCCAGTGTGCACGATCCAATAGTGAGCGCATAATCCAAGTCCGGCGAAAACTGGCACCAGGCCGAACGTCCACAACTCGCGGAGACGGTCGCTGGGCGAGGCCAGCATCGCCGCCAGGAGCCCGGCGCCACCGAAAACACAGATCGCGGCGGCGCCGAGCATCTTGCGCGGATCCTTTGGCGCGTGCGGCGCCTCCGGCTCTTCGAGCGCGTAGGGCGGCAGCTCCGGATATGGCACGCCCTTTTCGATCGCCTTCATGCGTTCCGCGTGGATCCGGTCGAGAAGCTGCCTGCGCTCCTGGGACTTGAGCCGGTGGAACAGGTACATGATGATGGCCCAGGTCCAGACCCAGATCAGGCCATTGAATTGGTTTTGTTGAAAGAAGCCCATGTGCGTCTCCAGCCTTTCGACGGAGGAGCCGCCCGTCCGGTGGCAACCTACCCCTTCCTGCGCCTGCGCCCGCCTCCACCCGCGTCCCACCGCGGATCGGACTGGGACTGGTAGTCCTTCGGAAGCTTGTCCCAGTCTGTCCGCATGATGCCGTTGAGGTCCCACATTGTCCGGCCGTCGCGCAGCGTCAGCTCACAGGCCAGGCGCTGCGTTCCCGCAAGCCGGGCACCGTACATGTCGAGGAATCCGAAGTTGCCCTTCTCCACCCGCAGCACCGCGACGTCGGCCACCGCGCCGGGCGTCAGGTGGCCAAGCTGCTCCTGCTTGATCTCGCGCGCCGGATTCCAGGTGGACCGCTCGATCACGGCGTCGAGCGGCATTCCCATCGCCAGGAACTTGCTCATCACGTTCAGCATGTCCTTCATGCCAGCGTTCATGCTGCCGATGTGGAGGTCGGTCGAGATCGAGTCCGGCGTGAACCCTTCCTTCATGAGCGGTACCGCCACCCGCCAAAGGAAGCTGCCACCACCGTGGCCAACGTCGTAAATGATCCCGCGCTTCCGGCCCGCGATCATCGCCGGACTGGTGTGGCCGGATTCATCCTGTTCGCCGCGGTTGCCTGAATAGGCGTGCGTGTAGATGTCGCCAGGACGCAGCTTTTCGGTGAACAACTGCATGATGGGCCGCTGTGGCAAATTAGATCCGAAGTCGACCATCACGGGAATGTTCGCCTTGTTGCCCGCTTGCACCGCCTGTTCCACCGGTTTCCATTCGGGTCCGCCGTAGTGCGCCGTCTTGATGCCGACGATCAGCCCCTTGTGCTGGAGTGCCATGTCGGCGGTGGGACCCGACTCCATGTCGTTGAGGTCCTGTTCCCACTTGCCGCCGCGCATGCCGTGCCCGACGATGTTGAGGAAGGCGAAGATGCGGGTGCGGGAGCGGTCGATGACTTTGTCTTTGAAGTCGGCGAAATTGCGCCAGCCCGCGCAGCCCGCATCGGCGACCGCGGTGACGCCGGAACGGAAGGTGAACCCGTCCGGGTAGACGCTGTTGTCGCCGGCGTAGGAGTTGCGCTCACCGGTCCCGGCGTAGACGTGGACGTGGATGTCGATGAGTCCGGGCGTGACGTAGAGTCCGCGGACATTGACCGTTTTGGCGGCTTGGGCTGGATCGATCTTTGCGGCGACGGCGGCGATTTTGCCGTCCTTGATGGCGACGTCGCGCACGGCGTTGATCTTGTTCTTGGCGTCGATCACGTGGCCGCCTTGAAGCAGCAGGTCGTACCTCTGGGCGTGGAGAGCCGGGAGCAGGGCGAGGAGCAGGGTTGAGTAGCGCATGATCCGGAGGACCTTATTATACCGGCTTGAATACTATCCCTCCCATGCGCGACTACGGCTCTATGGAGCACATGGGCGGTGATCAGAACCGCTGCGAATATCATCCTTAGGGACGATCCCGTGCAGTTGTCGTGCGACCATGGAAGATTGATGCAGATTTCCAGGAATGAAACGATCCGCAACATCGCCATCGTCGCGCATGTGGATCATGGCAAGACAACGCTGGTGGATGCGCTGTTGCGGCAAAGCGGGATTTTCCGGGCCAACGAACAGGTCGCCGAGCGCGTGATGGATTCCAATGACCTCGAACGCGAGCGCGGGATCACGATCCTTGCCAAGACCACCGGAGTCCACTACAAAGGCGTGAAGATCAACATCGTCGACACGCCCGGCCACAGCGACTTCGGCGGTGAGGTCGAACGCGCCTTGAAGATCGTCGACGGCGTGATGCTGCTCGTCGATGCGAGCGAGGGCCCCCTGCCTCAGACGCGGTACGTGCTCATGAAGGCGCTCGAGGCCCGGCTGCCTCCGATCGTCGTGATTAACAAGATTGACCGCTCCGACGCCCGGGTCCAGGAGGTGCTCAACGAGGTCTACGATCTTTTCATCGATCTCGACGCCACCGAGGATCAACTCGATTTCCCGGTGATCTACTGCAACGCCAAGGCCGGGCTGTCCAAGCTCCAAATGGAGGACGAGGCCACCGATCTACGCCCGTTGTTCGAGGCGATCCTCGATCGCATCCCCGGTCCGGCGGGCGACCCCACGGGCTTGCTGCAACTGCTCGTGGCGAATCTCGATTACAACGACTACCTCGGCCGGCTCGCCATCGGCCGTGTGTTCAACGGCGTGTTGAACCTCGGCGACGAGGTCAGCGTGTGCAAGCTCGACGGCACGATTCAGAAGACACGCATCACCAAGCTGTTCTCGTTTGAGGGACTGAAGCGCGTCGAGGAGACACGCGGTGAACCGGGCGCCGTGCTCGCGATCGCGGGCGTCGAAGGGATCACAATCGGCGACACGGTTTCAGACGCCGAGACGCCCAAGCCCCTCCCACGGATTCAGATCGACGAGCCGACCATCGCGATGACATTCACGATCAACACCTCGCCGTTCGCCGGGCGCGAAGGGCAGTTCGTCACCTCGCGGCACCTGCGCGACCGGCTGGACAAGGAGCTGCTCACCAACGTGTCGATCAAGGTGGAGGAGCAGGGCGGCCCGGATTCGTTCCGCGTGATGGGCCGCGGCGAGCTGCAGTTGGCGATCCTGCTCGAGATGATGCGCCGCGAGGGATATGAGCTGATGGTCGGCAAGCCGGAGATCATCACGCGTAAGGTTAACGGCCTGCTGTCCGAGCCGCTGGAGCTGCTGACGATCGACTGCCCGGAGCAGTACGTGGGCGTCGTGATGGAGAAGATGGGCACGCGCAAGGGCAAGATGACCAAGATGATCAACCACGGCTCGGGCCGCGTGCGCCTGGAGTTCCACGTACCATCGCGCGGACTGATCGGGATCCGCAGCGAGATGCTCACCGACACCAAAGGCACCGCCATCATGAACTCGCTCTTCCACGGCTATATCGAGTGGCAGGGCGACATCCAGTCAAGGCCCACCGGGTCGCTGGTGTCGGACCGTCCGGGCAAGGCGACCGGATATGCGATCTACAACCTCCAGGAGCGCGGCGAAATGTTCGTCACGCCGCAGACGGAGGTGTACGAAGGCATGATCGTCGGCGAGAATTCGCGCAACAACGATCTCGACGTGAACATCGTCAAGGAGAAGAAGCTGACCAACATGCGGTCGTCGACAGCGGATGAGGCGATCCGCCTGGTACCGCCGCGAATCCTGAATCTCGAGCAGGCGCTCGAATTCATCCGGGATGACGAGTGGGTCGAGGTGACGCCGCAGTCGATCCGGTTGCGGAAGAAGATCCTGAAGGCGAACCAGAGGTAGAGCATGCCGCTCTTGTTTTCCTACGGCAGCCTTCAACAGGACTCCGTGCAGATGTCGACGTTCGGACGCCTGCTCAGCGGAGAACGCGACGGCCTACCCGGATATGAAGCGTCGATGGCGGGTCCCAATGCCAACGCGCGGTTCACTGGCGGCGGCGAGACTCTGCCCGGAGTTGTCTTCGAGATCACCGATGCCGAACTGGCCGCAGCCGATGAATACGAAGAGCCCGACAGCTACACCCGCCGGCAGGTGACGCTGGCATCCGGCAAGCAGGCCTGGGTTTATACCTACACCGGCGTGGCGGACTGAGGCGCGCGCAGGCGGCCAATCTCCTCGACAGGCGCTGGAGTTTCGAGCGCGGTGAGATCGCCCGGATCCTCGCCCAGGTAGGCCGCGCGGACCACGCGCCGCATGATCTTGCCGTTCCGCGTCTTGGGCAGTGCGGTGACAAAGTGTACCCGCTCGGGCCGTAGCGGCTTGCCGAGTGCCTCGGCGACGCGCCTGCGCAGATCCTCCTCGACTTCCGTGTCCGCCGCACCCACGCAGAACGCGACCATCGCGTTCCCCTTGCGCTCGTCGGGGATCCCGATCACCGCCGCCTCACGCACCGCCGGATGGTCCACGAGGATCGATTCCACCTCCGCCGGACCCACGCGCTTGCCCGCGATCTTCAGCGTGTCGTCGCTGCGCCCGTGGATGAACCAGTGGCCATCGCCGTCGATCATCGCCCAGTCCCCGTGGACCCACACATCCGGGAACCGGGACCAGTAGGTGGCTTCGTAACGTTCGGGATCCCGCCAGAATCCACGCGCCTGGCCGATCCACGGTCCGCGGATCACCAATTCGCCGACCTCGCCGCGCACGCTTTCGCCGGACGCCGAAACCACGTCCGCCGCCATGCCCACGCAAGGCGCCGAGAATCCACAGGGCTTCACCGGGAGCAACAGGTTGTCGCACAGGATCCCGCCGGAGCACTCCGTGCCGCCCGAATAATTGAGGATCGGGATGCGGCGCTGGCATACGTGATCGAACAGCCACCACCACGGGTCCGGATTCCACGGTTCACCGGTCGACGCAATCACCCGCAACGCGCTCAGATCGTGCCGCCGCGGGAGATCGCCGCCGTGTTCCACCAGCGCGCGGACGAGCGTCGGCGAGAGTCCGAGCATGGTGACCCCGTGGCGCGCGCAGAACTGCCACAACCGGTCCGGCGCGGGATAGTCGGGTGCGCCGTCGTAGAGCACCACCGCCGCGCCGAGGAGCATGGTCCCGTAGATCAGCCACGGTCCCATCATCCAGCCGATGTCGGTGATCCACGAGACGCGGCTGCCGGAACCGACGTCGAACTGCAGGGCCATGTCCTGTGCGGATTTCACCGGAAATCCGCAGTGGGTGTGCAGGATACCCTTCGGCTTTCCAGTGGTGCCGGACGTGTAGATCACAATCAGCGGGTCTTCGGCGCCGGTTGGCTCGGATGCCGCGGCGCCTTCGTCAGCGAGAAGCGTCTCCCACCACACATCGCGGCCGGGAATCCAATCGACCGGCACACCGCTGCGGCGGACCACGGCCACCTGCCGCACGGACGGGCATCCCGCAACCGCGGCGTCGACGGCCTGCTTGGCTGGGACCAGCTTGCCACGCCGGGGAAACGCGTCGCAGGTGAACACCAGCTTCGCACCCAGATCCCGCAGGCGGCTCTCGATCGCCGCGGGACCGAATCCAGTGAACAATGGCGCCGCGACCGCTCCGATGCGGGCAAGCGCCATCATCACCACCACCAGCTCAGGGGTCATCGGCAGGTGGACTCCCACGGCGTCGCCCTTGCCGATGCCGGCCGCCCGGAGTCCCGCGGCACAGCGGCTCACATCCCGCCCGAGTTCGGACCAGGAGAGCACCCGTGACGTTCCTTCTTCGCCCTCCCAGATCACCGCCGGATCATCGCCCTCGCGCCGGCATGAATCCTCGATGTTGAGCCCGCCGCCGACACACCAGGTGGGCCAGACGATCCCGCGGCTCAAGTCGAGCACCTGCGAATACGGCCGGTGAAAGCGGAGATTCAGAAAACGCAGCAGCTGTTCGGTGAACCAAGCAGAATCAGCGGCTGCACGCCGCTGCAGGTGCTCGAAGCCGCCCGCACCGCACTGCTGGATGAACGCGGTAAGCCGCGCGGACTCGCGAATCGCATGCGCCGGCCGCCAGGCGTACATGAGCGTGGACTAGCCGGCTTTTTCGAGAATCGCGAGGCTGATCTTCTGCGTGACCACCATCTCCTTGGTGACCACGAATTCGCGGACCTTCTTGTAAGACGGCATGTAGTACATCAGGTCGAGCATCAACTCTTCGATGATCATGCGCAGTCCGCGCGCGCCGAGCTTGCGGTCCATCGCCAACTGCGCGATTGCTTCCAGCGCGTCGTCTGTGAATCGGAGGCGCACATTTTCGAACTCGAACAGCCGCTGGTACTGTTTGCTGATCGCGTTCTTGGGCTTGGTCAGGATCTGGACCAGCGCGTCCTTATCCAGCTCATCCAGCACGCCGACCACGGGGAGCCGTCCCACGAATTCCGGGATGAACCCGTGCCGGATCAGGTCCATGGGCTGGATCTGGGCGAGCAGGGCCGCGTCGCGTTTCTGGCGCGAGGGCATCTGCTTGGTATCGTCCGAGGGCGCGAATCCCATTTGCCGCTTGCCGACGCGCCGTCCAATGATCTTCTCGAGCCCGACGAACGCCCCGCCGCAGATGAACAGGATGTTCGACGTGTCGACCGGAGTGAACTCCTGGTGGGGATGCTTGCGTCCGCCCTGCGGTGGCACGTTGGCGATCGTGCCTTCGAGGATCTTGAGGAGCGCCTGCTGCACGCCTTCGCCGGAAACATCGCGGGTGATCGACGGATTTTCGTCCTTGCGCGCGATCTTGTCGATTTCGTCGATGTAGATGATGCCGGTCTGGCACCGCTGAACGTCCCAGTCCGCGTTCTGGAGAAGGCGGAGGATGATGTTCTCGACATCCTCGCCGACATAGCCGGCCTCGGTGAGCGTCGTGGCATCGGCGATCGCGAACGGCACGTCGAGGATCCGCGCCAGCGTCTGGGCAAGCAGTGTCTTTCCGGTTCCGGTGGGCCCGATGAGCAGGATGTTGCTCTTCGACAGCTCGACATCGGCGGAAGTCCGCTTGTTCATCCGGAGCCGTTTGTAGTGGTTGTAGACGGCAACCGCAAGCTTGCGCTTGGTGAGTTCCTGCCCGACGACGTACTGGTCGAGGTATTCCTTGAGCTCCAGCGGCTTGTGGAGCTTGTTGGGCAGCCCTTGCGCGGGCTCGCTGCGGTCGTCTTCGAGGATGGAGTTGCAGACGGCGACGCATTCGTCGCAGATATAGGCTCGAGGATAATCGCTCGGGGATGAAATCAGCTTTCCAACAACGTCCTGGCTCTTATGGCAGAACGAACAACGGAGGATTTCCTCGGGTCCGGAACGCTTCAAAAGCAACCCCTCCAATGGGTAAAGTCGCCACCACGCCGGGCTGCGGAAACGCCCGACATCTGTATTATCTCAGGGAATCCGCCGGCGCGGCAACCCCAGGCCCACGACACCCAGTCCAGGACCTCAGATTCATCAGAAATACAATTTGATTCCGAATTGGATGATCCGCATGGGCAGGCGCAGGCTGCGGATTTCCCCGTCGCGGGTGCCATCCGGCACGATTGAGTCGAGCGTCTGGAACGTCAGCCCGCCGGGATTCCCGAACTGCGGCGTGTTGAGGGCGTTGAAAAATTCAGAGCGGAACTGCAGGCGCGATTCGTCGCCCAGCCACCGGATTTTGAAGTTCTTGAACGCGGTCAGGTCCATGGTGCGGGCGCCAGGAGAAGTGAGGAAGGCGCTGGCGGCGGATCCGTAGTGGCAGATCTCGGGATGGTCGCGGATGTTGCAGTCGGTGCGGCGGAAGGCGAACGGATCGTACCAGCGCTGGCGGTCCGCCGCATCGCCCAGGCGTCCGTCGTCGACGCGGTCCGGGCGGGAAGCCGAACCAGTGTTGAGGGTCCCACCGGCCAGGTTGAAGGGAAATCCGGTCCGCAGCGTGACGATTCCGTTGGTCTGCCAGCCGGAGAGGACGAAGCCCCCTGCCCCGCGCATGTTCTTGAAGAAAGGCAGTTCCCACACGTAGTTGATGACGGCGTTGTGCGTGACGTCGAATCCGTAGCGCCCGCGGTCGGCGCGGCGGTCGCGTGGATTCTGGTAGACTCCGCCGACTCCACCACCGCTCTCATTGCGCCCGTACCCCTCGCCCAGCGCTTTGCTGTAGGTGTAGGCGAGCCCGATCGTGAATCCGTTCGAGTATTTCTTGTCGGCGTGGACCTGCAGGCCATGGTAGTACCCGTTAGCGTAGCTGTCGAGGTAGCGGATCGACCCGAGTCTACGCGGCGTCAATCCATTGCCCTGATCCACGTACCACTGGTAGGGACGGCGGCTGTCGATGTCGGTGTTGGTCGAGGGATCCGGCGAATTGAAGTTCGACAGGTTGTTGTCGAGATGGCTTGTCTTGCTTCCGATGTAGGCCACCGTCAGCACGCTTTTCCACGGCAGGCTGCGCTGGACGTCGAAGCTCCACTGGACGTGATTGGTCGACCGGTTGTCGGGCGGCATCACGGTGAGATTCTGGCGCGCCGGGGCGGTGCCCTGTCCGGGGAAGAGGTTGTTCAGCGTCAGGATCTGGGTGCCCGGACGGATGCGCCGGGTTTGCGTCCGCACGGACCGGCCACCGAACTCGTAGTCGATGATTTGGGCGACGTCGGTGACCAGGTTGTAGCCGAACGTCCCCGATCGCGGGGGCAGCAGATTCAGGATCGTGAAATTGTTCAACTGCTGGGCGTTCGCGAACCAGCCGAATCCGGCGCGGAACACCAGCTTCTCGGTGGCCCGGTAGCCGAGTCCCACGCGCGGCATGAAGTAGCGGTTGTCGCGGTTGTAGCTCGCCCAGTTCTTGGTGCCCGCCTCGGGGACCAGCGTCGGATACAGATTCCCGTCGGAGGCTCGGGTCAGGATGTCCAGCCGAAGGGAGCGCCATCCACCGTCGGAATCAACGGGAACCTGGAAGAAGTCCCACCGCAGTCCGATGTTCGCCGAGAGCTTCCGGGTTACCTTCCATTCATCCAGGAAATAGGCGCTCCAGCGTGTTTGGCGCGGCGCGGTGAACGGCATGCCTTCCGCGGTGGTGGATCCATTCGGATAGCCGAGCAGCCAGCCCGCAAGCGCGTATCCCCCCGGGCAGCAGGACACCGATCCACGGGGAAGATTGGCGGCGGCGCGGTCCAGCCGGTAGCGGCGCATGTCGAATCCGGTCTTGAAATTGTGGGATCCGCGGATGATCGAGAGGTTGTTATTGAACTGATGGACGGTGTTGAAGTCGAACCCGTTGCCGGTGTCGCTGTCCCCCGGAAGGATGGTCGCGGGCAGCCCTACTTCGCGCGGGCGCAGCTTGCGGTTGTTCTCCGAGGCGACACGGAAGGGTCCGATGCCCAGGCTATCGAGATCGAAGTCCGTATTTGTGCGCGGATTATAGAAGCTGTCGTCGGCCTTGTTGAGGCCGTAGCGGAACTCATTGATCACGGCGGGCGAGAAGATGTGCAGATGCTGGAAAGCGAGATTGGTTGAGAACGCTTCCGTGAACACGCCCAGGTTTGGATTGATGTTGCCTTGCCGGCGGCGGGCCCGGTCGTGCGCCACGCGGACAAACATCCGGTCGTTCTGCGTAAAGTTGTGATCGATGCGGAAGAACGTCTGGTTGGAGCGGATGGTGCTGGCGACGTTGGCCTCGACGTTGGTGTCGAGCAGATCCTCCTGCCGGAAGGTGGGCAGGGGCATGAAGCGGTTGATGTAGTCCTGCGCGGCTTTGTTGATCCGGCTCGCGGGGATGATGTTCGTGATGTTGCCCTCGCGGTCCATGAAGGGGTCGCCGGTGAGGGGATCGAAGATGATCACGGGATTGCGGATCGCGCGTCCGTCGCGGATCACCGGTTGCAGGAGCTGTGAGAAGTCACCGCGCCGGAACTCCTCGGGGAAGAAGAACCCGCGCGTGGGATTCTCGATCTTCTCCCGGCGTCCTTCATAGTTGAACGCCCAGAAGGTGCGATCGCGTCCGTTGTAGACTTTCGGGAGGTACACCGGGCCGCTGACGAAGGATCCGAACTGGTTGCGGCGCAGGATGCTCTTCTCGGTCCGGATCGCCGCGGCCGGAAGCTGGAAATTGAGGAAGTAGTTCTTCGCGGAGAACTTGTCGTTGCGCAGGAATTCGTAGAGCGTCCCGCGAAGCCGGTTCGTCCCGCTCTTCATCGACACCTGGACAATCGCGCCATTGTTCTGGCCGTACTCGGCCGAGTAGCTGCTGGTCTGGACCTTCAGCTCCTCGATGGCGTCGATCGACGGACTGAACACCATCGTGTTGACACGGCCCTCGGTCGCGATTACTCCGTCGAGCGTGATTTGTTGGTTCACCTCGCGCTGGCCGTTGGCGCTGACCGCTACCAGTCCGCCGGGGATCGGATACCCGTCAGTGCCATCGAATCCCTGCCGGATCCCGAACTGCACGCCCGGCACCAGGACCGCGAGTCCGGCCATGTTGCGCCCGTTCAGCGGAAGCTCGACCACGCGCCGGTTCTCGATCAGTCCGCCGACTGAAGCGTCTTCGGTCTTGAGCGCGACACCCGTGGCCTGCACCTCGACCGTCTCCGTGGTTCCGCCCACTTCCATCCGGACGTTGACCCGGACCTTGTGCTGGTATTCGACCATGACGCCGCGCGTCTCCTGGGTCTTGAATCCCTGCGCGGTGACGGTGACCGAGTACTCGCCGGGCTCGATGAGCGGAAAGGCGAAGTCGCCCGTGCTGGTTGTGGTTGTGTTGCGCCGGACACCAGTGGCGACGCGCAAAAGCGTCACGTTGGCGCCTGGAATAATCGCACCAGTCGCGTCGGCGACGGTTCCGGTGACTTCAGTGGATGTGGTCTGGGCCCCGAGCGGGACCAACAGCAGCAGAAGAGCACAAATGACCCGCATGCCGGAAAAGCCTATCGAATTTGTTGCCTTGAGTCAACCGCTGCTCCGCTTGCCTACGGGCAGGGCACCACCAACGTCACCGTGCGGCTCAACAACGGACAGGAGCTGCTTGCCGCCTTCAACGTCTTCCTGCAGTACAGCGCCCGCTTGACTTGGTGACCGGGTACAAGGCTACTCCGCCGGACCGCAAACACCAACCGGAATCGTGGGGCCCGACGTCCGGCACTTGTTATTGGGGTTCCAAACGTTTCCGGGACCTCCCATGCGCTCGACCAGGTCGAAAAAGGTCCCAGCCGGTGGAACCAGGCACTGCCCGCCAAACGCCGCTTGTCCATTGAAGCGGGCCGTGTTGTTGACGATGGTGTTGTTGTTGGCCCCGATGGTCGCGTTGATGCCGTCACCGCAGTTATCGCTCACGATGTTCTGCTGGACGATGTTGTTGGACGTGTTGCCGGCGAGCGCCCCATTGAGTAGTTGTATGCCGCTGTCAGAGACGCCACCGATCCGTCCCGCTCCGTTCCGGTCGAGCATGTTCTTGTGGATGAAGTTGTTGCGGGAGTTCAACAGATCGATGCCGTGCGCGTCGCCGAAACGCGAGTTGTTGTCGTGAACGTGGTTGTCGAAGACGCGCACGCACTCCGCGTTGTCGAGAAAAATCCCGATGCTCTGGTTGGAGACATCGTTCCCGGTGACGTGCACCAAGAAGTCGCCTGGCACCACGCAGGACACGCTGGCGACCAAAATGCCAGGGTTCAAGAGGCGCTGGTTCATGGTTGCGTCTGGCTGCGGCGGTCCAGTGACTGTCAGACCGGTGATCTTGTTGTTCGAGCCGCCACTCATCCGGACGCCAAGCCCGAATCCGGTAATGGTCCCGGGACCCTTGATCTGAACATTGCTCTTCGAACCGCTGATAATCCCGATATGAACCGCCGCGGGCGCAACGTTGTTCGGCGGAGCCACCAGGAGACGCTGGCAGGATCCGTCGACGCCTGAACCGATGCACTGGATCGAGAATCCGTTCAGGTCGATCTTGGTGCCGTTGGCTCCCACGATCAGACCATGGGATTCGTTGCAAATCAGGTTCGCGGTGAGTTTGACATTGCCCGTCACGACATCACCACAGTTGGGTGAGGCCGAAAGAGTGCCCGCCAACAAGGCCGTTACGAATATAAGCGTACGCATGGGGGGATTATCGCATGAGCGACAGCCCCCCACGCAGCTCCGGATCAGTTCTTCGGCAATGTACCGGACACGAAGAATTGCGCGTAACGCGGCGCGCCGCGCCCGAGCGGATTCTGCTGCGCCCGCACTACCCGGAACGCCACCGCGTCACCCGGCTTCAATCCCGACTGGATCTTGCGTATGTCGTCGGTCGAGGAAACGGCCTGACGGTTGATCGAAAGGATCACGTCATTGGCCTGGAGTCCGACCTCGGCGGCGAAAGAGTCCTCGGCGACACGCGTCACCTTGATGCCCCGGTCCGCATCGATCTTCATCTCCTCACGCTCAGCCGCCGACAGGGTCCCGACGAAGAAACCGAACTTTACGCCAGCGCTCTCGGGCTCCTTCTCGCCCTCCTCGTTCTTGCGGAACCGCGAATACCGCGGATCGTCCTTGAACACTTCGGCGCGGTCGCCGACGGCCACGTCGAGATCCAACTTCTTGCCCGCCCGGTCAATCGTGAGCCGCAGCTTGTCGCCGATGGGTGTGGCTGCCACGCGGGCCACCAGGTCATCGCCGTCCTTCACTGGCTTGCCGTTGATCGACAGGATGATGTCTTCGGCCTTGAGCCCAGCCCTGGCGGCCGGGCCACCGGACTGCACGGCCTCGACGATCACACCCTGGGCGGCGCCCAGCGCCCGAAGCGTCTCCGGCTTATCCTGAGCCCTGCTCATGGTGATCCCGATCGAGCCGCGGGTCACCCGCCCGTTCTTGATGATCTGGTTGTAGACACCCACGGCCGTGTTCACGGGCAGCGCGAAGCCGATCCCCTGGTAGCCGCCGCTCGAGGTCGCGATCATCGTGTTGACGCCGATCACCTGACCCTTGATGTTCAGCAGCGGACCACCGCTGTTGCCGGGATTGATCGCCGCGTCGGTCTGGATGAAGCTCTGGAACTGTTGGCCGACATTGTTCCGTCCCTTGGCGGACACAATGCCCGCGGTGACGCTCGCTTCGAGCCCGAACGGCGAGCCGATGGCGACCGCCCAGTCACCTACCTGCACCGCGTCGGAGTTGCCCACCGGCGCGAACGGCAGGGACTTGCCCGCGTCGATCTTGATCACCGCCAGGTCTGTCTCGACGTCAAAACCGATCAGCTTGGCTTTATAGTCCGTCTGGTCGCCATGCAGCTTGACCACGATCTTCTCGGCACTGTCGACGACGTGGTGATTCGTGATGATGTAGCCCTTGGGATCCACGATAAACCCGGATCCGCTGCCCTCGCGCCGCCTGGGCGGCATGTCCGGCATCGGGCCGCGGAAGAAACGGCGGAAAAGGTCCATTTGCGGGTCGGACTCCTCTTCCTCATCCTCGTTGCGCCGCTTGCGCTCAGCCGTGGGCTTCTGTTTGCTTTCAAACGTCGTATTGACGAACACCACGGTGGGTTCCATCTTCTTGGCCAGCTCGGTAAAGTCGTTCGCCAGTTGAACCGGGCTCGGAATCGAAAGGGGTGTCGCGTCCGGCGCGGCTCCGCCCTTCTCCGCCCGGACCCCGGTGCTGATGAGGGTGCCGATCACGATCCCCGTGACCAGGGTCGCCATGACCAGCGCCATTGAAAAAATTTTGGGTTGCTTTAGCTTCTCAAACCATCTCATGTTGGATCATCTCCATCGGAAACAGACGGGACTGCTTCAATTCTACACCTACTCTCTTAAATGTTCGGCGCGGCGCAAATGTTTCAGCTCAACCGAAAAAATGCCCGCGAGGATCAGGAAGGCTCCGCAGGCAGCCCTGGGTGTGAACAATTCTCCCGCTACCAAGTAGGACGTAACCGCGGCCGCTACCGGTTCCAGCGCAAAAATCATCGCCGTCCGGGTAGCTGAGGTCCGCTTCTGCGCCCAGGTCTGGACCAGGTAGGCGACCACGGTGCACAGCGCTCCGGTCACCAGGATCGCCACCAGCAGCCGGGCAGTCCATTGAACCGGCTGCTCGCTGCCCATCGCCAGGAGGCTCAGTCCGGTGACCGTCGCCGTTTGCAACAGGATGAACGGGACCGGCTCCACCCTTGGCGCCCAGTGGCCTACGGCCAGGATATGGCCGGCGAAGGTCGCCGCGCAACCCGCGGTGAGCAGGTCGCCCCGGTTGAGTGTCCCCAGTGAAAGCCCGCCTGGCGGCAGTGTCAGCAGTCCCATCCCCACAATTGCAATCCCGATTCCTGAAGCCTCGAAAGCTCCTGGTCTATTCCGATAGACGAGCATCGACGCCAAAGGTACCAGCACAACGCTGAGCGATGTGAGGAACGCGGACTTGGCCGGAGTCGTGTAATGCAGCCCAAAAGTCTGAAGGAAGTAGGAGACGGCGAGAAGGACCCCCGCCGCCAGCCCCTCACGGACCGGATACCGGCCTGGCGGGCGCGGGATCACGATCAGGATGGCGGTGGCCAGCGCAAACCGGATCGCCAGGAACTCGAAGGGCGGTGCGTGGTCGAGCGCGCCCTTGACCAGCGTGAACGAGACGCCCCAGATCAGCGTGATCCCGGCCAGCGCCAGCTCGGCGCGGCGGGACTCAGAGATAGTCCCTCCGCACGATGGCCACATGGTGGAGTTCGTGGCCCGCGATGATGTACATCGCCGCCCGCGTGGACATCGGATTGCCGCTGGCAACGCCAGTGCGGGTCCACGCCTCGGCTGGAAGGCCCCGCGCGAGAGCCAGCGTCGCCGCGCGAACGGCCTCGTACTCCTCAACCAGGCTCGCCCAGCTCCGGCCGTTGGCGCCGGAGCCCGCCGCGAAGATGTCCTGGTCCATGCTCGGCAAAGCCTCGGGATGGTTCCGCCCGATCCACAGCGCGCGGTAGGCAAAGACACGTTCCGTGTCCGCGATGTGGCTCAACACCTGCTTGAGTGTCCACCGGCTGGAATCCGGAGCGCGCGAGGCCTGCTCCTCGGTGACGGCTCTCCAGACGGCCTGCAGCTCTGCCGTCTGGGCCGCCAGTTGGGCCAGAATATCGTTGCCGGGGACTTGATCAACATACCGGCTGAAGTAGGGTGCGTGTTCGCTCGGTGGGGGACGTTCCATGCCCGATTGTACCGCCAAGATTGAAGCAACCCGCATCACCGCTGGCCCGAGTTTGCGCGGGGTCAGCCGCTGGCTTCCAATGCTGCTCACGGGGCATGGGACGAGTTGTGACCGCGGAGCTTCCGTCACGAGAGTGCGGTCGAACGCTTTGCAGTAACGTGTTAGGCATCGAGCCCGCCGTTGAATCTGGCCTGAGCATCGAGGTCGAGCAGGTGCACCCGCAACTCGACCAGAAAGCACCGATGGTACCGGGTGGCCTATATAGCTGAGACACCAGCGGGCGATTGCGGGTGATTTCGGCGGCGAACAACTGGAACCCGGCACACAATCTCGCCGCTCGGTCACGCGATTGCGAGGACGTGGCGCCCGCCGGCGGCGTTGGTGGCCTTGTAGCTGGGTCAGAGGGATGCTGCAAACGATGTCGCGCGGAAGCGTTCCTTCGGTCCGTCGAGGCGCAGCAGGTACAGGTTCGACAGAGTGCGCGGAAAGACGCTGACGGCTGCGTTCAAGGCGAGCATGCCGGTTGCGTTGGCGAAGCATCCGGTTCCGCCGAGCAAACGCCCGAAGCCGGAGAACTTGAACACTGGGACCGGTGCGGGGGCCAAGGGAATTGGGAACGCCTGGCCGTACTCGATGTTGGCGAACAGCTCGCCGATGCCGCGGCCTTCGAAGTTCCAAAAGGTGAAACGGCCCTCTGAAGTGCTGATCGGAATTACGGTCGCCCCCGCAAAGGGTTGGAAGCTGAGCTTGCCCGAGAGCGAGCCGATTACCGGGCCGATCCGGAGAACGGACCGGATGCCACCGATGCTACTCGCGCGCCAGTCAAGGCTGACGAGGCGGAGCCGCTCTACCACATTGGAACCGATGGGCATGCTCCCAGGTCCGGTGATGAGAGTCACGGGGCGGTCCGGATCTGTCTCGCCGAGAAGGGCGATCACGGTTGTGTCTGGAGACGGATCGGGGTGTTCGTGCAGTTCGCCGGGTTCCCAATCGGACTGGATGGAGCGGGAGGAGTCCATGATGCGCCAGAGGAAGTGGAGCTGCATGGCGCCGGGCGGAGAGATGACTCCGGTCACGGTATTGATAGCGCCTGGCGCGGCCACCTGTCCGGTTCCGTAGAGTGAGCTGATCACGGATCCGAGCCGCAGGACGGGTTGGCCGTTGACTATGGCTGGGAAGGTGCGGCCATGGCCGAAGGCCGACAACATTCCCGCTCGCTCGTGATTGAAACGGAATTCCCCGTCAAGCATCACAAATCTCTGCGAGCGGGATGGATCAAGTTCTGTCGGGGGAGGCTCACGGCCGGGCAAGGGTTCGAAATTGTCTGGGCACAACATCCAGCGGATGGACACGGAGGCGGCGGGCTCGCCAGTGCGGTTTGCGGCGCGGAGACCGTGAGACGGGGCCGCCGGCCGGATTTGCAGCCGGTGGGACTGCTCATGGACACGGACGCCGATGATGCGGCCGCGAGGCGAGAGCAAAGGGATGTTCGGCCGCGCTGGATCTTGGACCGTGATCATGGGCAAATACGCCGCTTCACGCAAAGCGGACGCCACGGCATCCGCTTGGTGGGTTTCCAAGTCCGCGGGCGTGCGGAGCATGGGGCTAGCCGCCTCCACCTTCGAGGGCCCTTCTGATTCCTTCCACGGCCTCGACCAGCCGCCGTTCGTAGTGCCCGCTTTCCTGGGGCCAACGGCTAAGGACTTCGTAATGGAACTTCACGTAGCGGGGCTCGGCGGCCAGGGTGGCGCGTGTGGCCGGATCGAGCTTTTGGAATTCGCGAACCATAACTTGGCCAGCCCACTGATCGCCGGAGGTCCGGTAATTCACGATGTCTTCCCCCTGCGCGATGGTTCGCTCTTGGTCGCGCTTGGTGAACACGATCCACCAGCGGACAAGTTTCACCATGTCGTCGCCGAGATCGGTTGACATCATCATCGCCGGAACTGTGGGACTTGGCGGATGGAAAGAAGGCATAGCGGACATCGCTGGCAAGGCTTGGGGTAGGACGGCCTGCGAGGCCGGCGCAGCGGCGGCCGTGGCGGGGGTCATCGCTCTGTTCAATCCGGCCATGGCGTTCAGTGCGTTTGCGAGCATATTGAACGGGGCGCTCATCATTTGATTCATGGGGTCCATGGTTGTCTCCTAAAGATTTCTCAAATACGGTTCAGGTTCGCTGCACGGATGACGCGAAATGTTTCGATCGTGACTGCGCCGAACTTGCCGCCGGGAGGATTCAGAAGGTCCGTGCCGGCGGGAACGAAGGTCGACCCCAGCGCCGTCTTCATACCGCGGCATCCGGCGAAGCGACCAGTTCCGTTGGTTATAATGCCCGCGACAGTGACAAGGAATATGTTTGCGGTGTCGCTAAATTCGGCCAAGTGCAAAATGGCGGGGCCAATTGCGATGATCGAGCTGCCATCGCCGAATATCCAGTTGGCCTTTGTGAACGCGCGCGGCGATAAGTGCTCGACCGGCCCTTGGGGCTGGTCGAGCGGAGGAATGGGCGGACTGGGGACAGTTCTGATGTCGGAGATGTTAGCGACCACCGGCTCCCACACGCCGTCGTGCGTCCCATCCGGGGTTCCGTCCATCTTGAACAACTTCATCCGAAGCACGTTGAACCGTCGGTCAGCCGCCCACTCCCCGGTTCCGACCGAGTAGCGGACGATGATCTCCTCCCGTGGATCACTGAACCTAGATCAGGCAGTTGAAACGAGCGCGGGTGGCGGAAGATGGCCGACACTGGCGGAATGAGCGAAGTTTTGGATCCGCGAGGGGTTCACCCGCTGGGTGAGCCGGAAGACGCAGTGCAATCGTACC
>VFZX01000122.1 GCA_016871015.1 Acidobacteriota bacterium
CCGCTCGGCCGTCTCCTCAACCGTATCCCCATCTTGACGCGCCGCAATCACCCGCCTACGCAGGTCAATTCCTAAGGCCCTAGCCATTCTCAGTTGGCGGATTCGCGTGGAGCCTCTCTATTGTACCTGAAAATGCTCCGGATCGTCTCTTCGTAGGCAAGCCGGCGCTCCGCTCCGAGTCCGTGTTCCCCGTAGAAGAAGCCGTGGTCTGAGGTGAAGATGATGACTGTCTCGTCGAGCGCACGCCGGGACTCCAGCGCTGCAAGGATCCGGCCCAGTGACTCGTCGATCGCCTTCAGGGTCCGCATGCGCGCGACGATCACGGCGTCTTTGGTGGCGGAATCCGGACCGAGCGGCTGGGTCCCCGGCGGATTGCGCTCCAGTGCGGGCTTGCCGTGCGGTGGCTTCAGATAGTTGCCCCGGCGCGGCGGTGTCCGGCCCTCATAGGAACCCCGGTGGCGTTCGGCGGGGATGAACGCCTCGGCGGCATCGCTCAGTTCGGGCGTCGCCCGGGAACCGTCGTTACGCTGCTGCGTGTTCGGGTGGATCGCCTTGTGCGCCAGATAGAGGCAGAAAGGCTTTTCGCTTTCCCGCGAGACGAACTCCACGGCATGGTCCGTCAGGATGTCGGTGATGTAGCCGCGCGACGGCTGGCGGCGGCCATCAACGTTCAACTCCGGATCGATGTAGGCGCCCTGGCCCCGGAAGCTGACCCAGCGGTCAAAGCCTGGACGCGGCGAGTCGTCGTTACCCATGTGCCACTTGCCGAGGAACGCCGTCCGGTACCCGGAATCGTGCAGAAGGCGCGGCCAGGTGGTCAGACGATGGCTCAAGGCATCCCGCGCGACATTGTCGACGATCCCGTTGGTCCGCGCGTAGGATCCGGTGAGGAACGCCGCGCGCGAGGGCGAACACAATGGCGTCGAGGCGAACGCATTCTTGAAGTTCGCGCCCTCCCGCGCAAGCCGGTCGGCATGAGGCGTCTCGGCGAACGGATGGCCGGTGCAGCCAAGCTCGTCCCACCGGAGGTCGTCGACCAGGATGAACACCACGTTGGGACGCCGCTGGGCGGCCCGTGAAACGGCGGCGAAAGGAAGCGGCAGGAACTCACGCCGGACCATCAACCCAGTGCCCTCTTCAGCAAATTCCGTGTAATCCCCTGCACTCTTGGATCCGGTCCATGCGGACGCACCCAATGCGACCACGGCAGGATGTGCCCGGGCGGCGACGACAACCCCTGCGCCCACCAGATCGTCGACGCATTGAACACAAAGTTCCGCTTCGGACCCGGATGGATGGTCGCCGTCCAGTGCGACGGCCGCGTGCCGCCCGAGAGCGCATCGCCTTCCGCCACAATCTCCAGCCCGTCAATCGGCGCCGGATCTCCGTGGAACTCCCAGCCCACCAGCCCCGGAATGGCGTCGCCCGCCTTCACGCCTGTCCCGTCGAACATCCAGTGCTTGGGCTTGGTGATCTTCCAGTCATCTCCTCCATTGAACGGATACACACTGTGTGCGCCCATGAGCAGGTTCGCCTTGGGGCCCTCCATCGGGAACGGCTCCTTGAAGAACTGGTTGAAGTTGCCGTACATACCGCCGAACACGCCCTCGCGGCTGATTACGCGGTTCGGTTGTCCGCTGTGGGACGGCTGGAACGGCGTCACACCCATCACAGCGTTGCCACTCAGATAGAGATGCGTCACGCCGGACTTGATCGACGCCATCGCACCCGCATACTGACGCACATCCCAGTACTCGTCGTGGCCGATGCTCAGGAACGCCTTGCAGCGCGTGAACTGGCCCGGATCGATCATGTCTACGTTCGACGTGTAGGTAACGTCATAGCCCTGCGATTCAAGCCAGTAGCAGAGCGGGAACTCCCAGAGCAGGAACTCGCCGGACCCAATCGACAGCGGATGATCATAGATCTGCGCGTACTTCCCATAAGGACGGTCAAAGCTCGCCGCAACGCGGGGCGCCCAGGCATGGCGGGGGTCGGTGTACATCGAATAGTCGTCCGGCCACCGGTTGTACGCGGCCCAGGTGTTGTCGCTCACCTGAAACAGCACGTCCGCCTTGCGCCGGTCGCGCACGACGAAGATGATGAAGCTCTGCCAGGCGTGCTCGTGCTGCTGCCCGGGGATCCGGTTCAAGCGCCCCAGGTACACGCCGCTCGGCCAGTCTTCCGGAATCTTCAGCTCCGCCGCGGGCTCCCAACGGCACTGGCGCAGGCGCCGCTCCTCGATGGGCGGATCGGGTTGCGGCCCTCCCTGCAGCGGCCCAAGCACCGTCATCCGGCGCGCTCCCCGGCCCTGATAATAGCCCATCCTGAAAATCTCGATGGTGAACTTCCGCGCCGGCCGCGTCGACACGAAGATCTTCAGCGTTTCACCCGCGGCCACGCTCTGTTGCGAGCAGTAGCCCTCCACCAGCGAAGTGCGGTAGCCCCGCGTGCCCTGATCCAAGCGGACCCGGGTAAGCTGCCAATCCGGCGATCCGGTCCGTGAGTTCTCCTTCCGGATGAGCGAGGAAGCCGCCGGCGCGGCGGCGGCGATCGATTGAATGAGTGCGCGGCGCGAGATCACGATGCCGTTATTGTATTCTTTTTAGATCGATGAACCTCAACCCCTCCCAATTCTCCGGCTGGAAGCAAGACTACGAACGCGACGGATTCTTCACCCTCCCGAACCTGCTCGATGCCAGCCTACACGCCGCCCTTGACGCCGAGCTCGACCGCTACATCCGCGAAGTCGCGCCCACGCTGCCTCCCAGCGATATCGTTTGGGAGCCAGAGCCGCTCCCGGACGGGCGCCGCGGCATCCGCAACCTGTGGCGGCTGGCCGACTACAGTCCGTTCTTCCGCGAATTCGCCAGCGCGCAACCGCTGATGGATCTGGCCGCTGTGCTGGTGAACGGCGATCCGGTCATGGTCCAGGTGGAGACCTTCTCGAAGCCTGCCTACGTCGGCACGGTCGTCCCCTTCCATCAGGACAACGCCTATTTTAATCTCACTCCGCCCGACTGCTTCTCGCTCTGGATCGCGCTCGACGCCAGCACTCTCTCGAACGGTTGCGTCCGGTTCGTGCCGGGATCCCACCTCCGCGAGTTCCCCCACGGAGCCTCGGGCGTGAAGGGAAACAGCATGATGGCGGTGGAAACAGACGAGGCGCTCGAAGAAGTCCCCGCAATTCTCGATCCCGGAAGCGCCAGCGTGCATCACTGCATGACGATGCATCGCAGTGATCCGAATCGAAGCCCGGCGCCACGGCGCGCCCTCGTAATCGTCTACCAAGCTGCGCACTGCCGGGTTGACGAAGCGGCCCGGGCGCGGTATCAGCGGATCCTCAGCGAACTGCTCGCCCGCTCCTGATGCGGATCGCGATCGGCGGTGCGGGGATCTCAGGACTGGTCTGCGCGCACCGGCTCAGTCCTCGCCACGAGGTGACGGTATTTGAGGCGGCGGACCGGATCGGCGGCCACACCCACACGATTCCGGTGGATCTCGGCGGCGAGCGCCATCACGTCGACACCGGTTTCATCGTTTACAACGAGCGCTACTATCCGCACTTCACGCGGCTGCTCAGCGAGCTTGGCGTCCGGTCAAAACCAACGAAAATGGGCTTCAGTCTCCGCTGTGACGCCACTGGACTCGAGTACAGCGGAGCCTCCCTCAGCGGCATCTTCGCCCAGCGGCGCAACGTGTTCCGGCCGCGATTTCTGCGGATGCTCGCCGACGTGCTCCGGTTCCAGCGCGAAGGGTGCGCGCATCTGGCGGACCTCGACGATTCGACAACCGTGGCCGGGTACTGCGAGCAGCGTGGCTTTAGTCCGCAGTTTCGCGACCAATTCCTCGTTCCGCTGGGATCGGCGCTGTGGTCGTCGCCGTTTTCCACATTCCGGCGGTTCCCGGTGCGGTTCGTGATCGAGTTCCTTTCGAATCACGGGATGATGCAGATCTTCGGCCGCCCGGACTGGAGGGTGGTCGAGGGCGGGTCCTGCCAGTACCTCGATCCCCTCACGGCGCGGTTCGGGAGCCGGATCCGCCTCGGCACGCCAGTGCGCGAAGTGGTCCGCCACCCGGACCATGTGCTTGTGAACGGCGAGCGGTTCGACCACCTGATCCTGGCGTGCCACGCGGACCAGGCGCTGCGCCTGCTCCACGATCCCACTCCGGTTGAAATCGAGCTGCTGCGCGCGTTTCCCTACGAGGAGAACGCCACCGTACTCCACACCGACGTCTCGGTGCTTCCACGGGAGCGTCGGGCCTGGGCGTGCTGGAACTACCGGCTGTCACCGCAGGCTGAAAAGCGCGCGTCGGTGACCTACAATATGAACCTGCTCCAGGGATTGACGTCCAAGCACACTTTCTGCGTCTCTTTGAACGAGACTGGCATCAATCCAGAGAGCGTGATTCGCCGTATCACGTATCACCACCCGGTTTTCCTTCCCGGAAGGGCCCGGGCACAGCACCGGCATGCCGAGCTCATCGCCCATCATCGAACATCATACTGTGGCGCCTATTGGGGCTTCGGATTCCACGAAGACGGAGTCCGGAGCGCCGTGGCGGTCTGCAAACGGCTCGGTGAGCTGCCTGTATGAGGGCTGGATCCGGCACCGGAGGATGGGTGCGCACGCACGCGAGTTCCGCTACCGGACCTTCATGGCCTACCTGGACTTGGCCGAGCTTCCGGCGGTGTTCGAGGGACGCTGGCTGTGGTCGGCCGGACGCCCGTCAGTGGCCTGGTTCCGCCGCGCGGACTACCTCGGCGACCCGCGCGTGCCACTCAGCACCGCCGTGCGCGACCGGGTGGAAGCGGAAACCGGACGCCGTCCGGCAGGCCCCATCCGGGTGCTGACGCACCTGCGCTACTTCGGCCACACCTTCAATCCCGTGAGCTTCTACTACTGCTTTGACACAGCGGGCGCGCGCATCGAGACCATCGTCACCGAGATCACCAATACGCCCTGGAACGAGCGTCAAGCGTACGTGCTTCCGGCGGCGGAAGACGGACTGCGGTTCCGCTTCGCGAAACAATTCCACGTTTCGCCGTTCTTCCCCATGGATCATCAGTATCAGTGGCGGTTTTCACCGCCGGGCGCCACGCTGTCGGTCCACATGGAAAACTACCGGCTTGGCGAAAAGCATTTCGACGCGACGCTGAGCCTCACCCGGCGTCCGATTCAGTCCATGGTGCTGGCCGCGTATCCTCTGCACACGGTGAAGGTAGTAGCCGCGATCTACTGGCAGGCGCTCCAACTGCTGATCCGGCGTGTGCCATTTTTCAACCACCCCAAGGTGAGCCATCCGTGACGAGGGACACGGTTTCAGCGGTACCGGCGGCGGCGGGCCTGTCCGGCTGGGCGAGACGTGTTTTGCTCAGCGAAATGGAGCGTCTGCGCCGCGGACGGATCACGGTAATCGAGGGGGGCGTGGCACGGCGTTTCGGCGACGGCGATGGTCCGCACGCGACGGTCGAGATACACGATCCACGGTTCTACCGCCACGTGCTGCTGGGCGGATCACTGGGTGCGGCCGAGTGCTACCTCAACGGCGGATGGTCGGCAAACGATCTCACCGCGCTGTGCCGCGTGATCCTGCGCAACGCCGGGGTCATGGACGGCATGGAGACCGGCTGGGCACGGGCCGGTGCGGCGGCAGCGCGCGTGATCCACTGGCTGAACCGGAACACTCTGGCTCGGAGCCGGTCCAATATCCACGCCCATTACGACCTGGGCAACGACTTCTTCCGCTTGTTCCTCGATCCTTCGATGACCTACTCGTGCGCGGTGTTCGATCCACCGGATGCCTCGCTGGACACGGCTTCGATCGCCAAGATCGACCGCTTGTGCCGGAAGCTTGATCTCAGTCCCGCTGACCACCTGCTTGAAATCGGCACAGGCTGGGGTGAGTTTGCGATCCATGCGGCGCGCAACTACGGCTGCCGCGTCACCACCACGACCATCTCGCGGGAACAGTATGACCATGCGCAGGACCGCTTCCGCGCCGCCGGGCTCAGCGGCCGGATCACACTCCTGCTCGAGGACTACCGCAACCTGCGCGGGCAGTTTTCAAAGCTCGTCTCCGTCGAGATGATCGAAGCCGTGGGCCGCGAGTACCTGCCGGGCTATTTCCGCCAGTGCTCGCAGCTCCTCGACCCGGCCGGGCTGATGGCGCTCCAGGCGATCACGTTCACCGATCACCGTTACGAGGCCTACTCGAAACGCGTGGAGTTTATCCAGCGCTACGTGTTTCCGGGAAGCCACCTGCCCGCGGTCAGCGAGATGATGGCCTGCGTCCGGTCCGAGACAGACCTGGCACTCGAGCACATGGAGGACATCTCGGACCACTACGCGCGCACGCTCCGCATGTGGCGGGACAGCTTCCGCATGCGCCTGGATGACGTACGCCGCCTGGGCCACGGGGAACGGTTCATCCGCCTGTGGGACTACTATCTCAGCTACTGCGAAGCCGGGTTCCTCGAGCGAAACTGCCGTGTCGGGCAGTTCCTGTTCGCCAAGCCCCAGGCGCGGCGGCCGAATCTGCTTGGGGATTTTTAGAATGTCGAAGTTTGCCAACTTTGCGGGATTTCAAGTGGTCTGGTTCGGTTGTGTGATTCCCGCCGCGGCCGGAATGCCGTGGATCGGAATCGCAGTCTGTCTCGTGTGGGCATGGCTCTACCGGCGTGACGTGCAGCTTCTCTGCGCGGCCGCTGGCATAGGACTGGCCGCTGAAACGGCGCTCTACTCTACCGGTTCCACCGCGTTCCCGCCGCAGACCTGGATCGGCGCACCCGTGCCCTTATGGATGGCCGCGCTGTGGGTGAACTTCGCGGCCACTTTGAACGAATCGCTCTCTTGGCTCTCCGGCAGGTACGCCGCCGGCGCGCTGCTGGGTGCCGTCGCGGGACCTCTGTCCTACTGGGCGGGCGAGCGGCTGGGAGCGATCCAGGTGAACAGACCGTGGGCGGTGGCCCTCACCTGGGCATTGGCCACTCCCGCGTTGTTATACGCCGCCAGGCAACTCCGGAGGCCAGAGTGAAGCTTCCAACCACGGGTCGCCGGGACTTCTTGGCGTTGGCCGCTATGGCATCCGCCGCTGCGAACCCGACAGACGTTGCGGACCGGCGCGTCGTTTCAGAAGTGCTGGGAGGGGAACACCCCGCGATTCCTTGGGTCAGGAGCTACCGGCCGTGAATCCTTGGACCATCCTCGCCGCTGGCTGGATCGTGATGGCGGTACTGATGGCGATCCTGTGGGAAGTCCAGCGGCGGTATGGCAAGGCCGGGATCGTGGACATCCTGTGGGCGGCCGGCGTCGGACTCCTCGGTGTCGCGTTTGCCGCGGCGGCGGATGGCTATGCTCCCCGCAGGCTGCTGATCGCCGCACTGATCGGAGTCTGGTCCTTCCGGCTGTCGCGCTACCTGTTCGTCCGCGTACTTGGCATGGCCGAAGACGGGCGATACGAGACGCTTAAGAAGCAGTGGGGCGCGAGCGCGCAGGCACGGATGTTCGCTTTCTTTGAGGTACAAGCCCTTTGGAGCGTCCTGTTCGCCGCGCCGGTGCTGCTGGCCGCCCGCAACTCCGGCACGCCACTGGGCTGGACCGACTGGCTCGGTGTCGCGATCTGGATCATCGCCGTCGGCGGAGAGCGCGCCGCTGACCAGCAGCTCGCCGCCTTCCGCGCTAACCGCGCCAACCGGGGCCGCGTGTGCCGTGACGGACTCTGGCGCTACTCGCGCCATCCGAACTACTTCTTCGAATGGGTCCATTGGTGGAGCTACGTGGCGATAGGATGGGGCGCTCCCAACGGATGGCTCACACTCGCGGGACCCGCGCTGATGCTCTTCTTCCTGTTCAAGATCACGGGAATCCCGCCCACCGAAGCAAATGCGTTGGCCAGCCGCGGAGACGCCTACCGTGAGTATCAGCGGACCACGAGTGTTTTCTTCCCCTGGCCCCCGAAACAAACCGCGAGGTAGACGATGCTGCTCACTGCCGGAATCGAAGCAATGGAACTGGGCTGGCTGCCCGATCCCGCCATCCGCTGGGGGATCCGCCGCCTGTGCGCGCAACGGCTGCGGGAGTCGGGCCACGACACCGCCGGATTCGCGTCGCGCATGCGGCAGGGTGACGTGGCGCCAGTCCCGCACAAGGCCAACGAGCAGCACTATGAACTGCCGCCTGAGTTCTTCGGGTACGTGCTCGGCCGGCATCGCAAGTACAGTTGCTGCCTCTGGGAGCCGGGCTGCGCCACGCTCGACGGCGCCGAAGAGGCGGCCCTACGCGCCACCTGCGACCGCGCGGATCTGGGCAACGGCATGGATATCCTCGAACTTGGCTGCGGCTGGGGCTCGCTGTCACTCTGGATGGCGGAACACTACCCCGGCAGCCGGATCACCGCCGTCTCGAACTCCGCTCCCCAGCGCCTCTACATCGAATCCGAAGCACGCCGCCGCGGCCTGCCCAACCTGCACGTGATCACCGCGGACATGAACCGCTTCGAGCCACCCGGACAGTATCACCGCGTTGTGAGCGTCGAAATGTTCGAGCATATGCGGAACTACAAGGAGCTGCTCCGCCGGATCCACCACTGGACCCATCCTGGCGCACGCCTGTTCCTGCACGTCTTCTGCCACGCGCGCATCGCCTACGAGTTCCTGCCCGAGGGCGAGGACAACTGGATGGGCAAGTACTTCTTCACAGGCGGGATCATGCCCAGCGAGGACCTGCTGCCTCAGTTCCAGGATCACTTCGCGCTCCGCCAGCAGTGGCGCTGGTCCGGCATCCACTACCAGAAAACCGCGGAAGCGTGGCTCGCCAACCAGGACCGCAACCGTGACCGCATCCTCCCGGTACTGGAGCGGACCTACGGCGCGGATCAGGCCGCCCGCTGGTTCCAACGCTGGCGGGTATTCTGGATGTCCTGTGCCGAGCTCTGGGGATACGCTGGCGGCGAGGAGTGGTTGGTCGCACACTACCTGTTCGACCGCCGCTGAGCCTCCACCTTCTTCCGCCACGCCGATTCAAACGAAGCGCGCGGGATTGCGATCAAGCGGCGCAACTCGGGATCGCGCAGCTCCTTGCGCGCCGAGTTCGGCACAAGCTGCTGCACTTGGGCGAACACGTGCGGCACCGTCTCTGCGAACCCCGCCAACGCCCGATAGTAGCCCGCCTGTCCGGGAATCTTGCGGCAGCCCTTCGCCAGCGCATCAACGATCTCCGCCCGGTCCTCATTGGACAACGCCGGATGCCGCGCCACCAGTGATCCCCAGTCGTCGAGAAACGGACTCACGGGCAAAAGCAGGTCCCCGGACTGCCGCAGCCCCTTCACTCCGCGCAACGGATAGTGCCGGTGTCCTTCCGCCGACAGCCCGTCCTTGTACAAGCGCGCCGCTACCTGAAACCAGCCGCCGTAGGCGCCTGTGTTCTCGTGCGCGAGCCTGCCGAACCGCGCGAGTGACTCGGCCCGGCGCCTCTCCCAAAAACTGATCCCCTGGTCCACGTCGCCCGCGTTGTGCGTCAGCGCCGATGCGGCTTTGAGCGCGTCGATCTCGCGGCCCGGAGTCTTCAGCAGCCACTCGAACGCGCGCGCCTCCCGCCAGAGTTCCGCCTCGATCGCGGCGCCGCTCTTCTCCGCGTACTCCTCATCGCCCACCGCAAGGAACCGTCCGTGCGCACCGCACATCACGCTCAGCCACTCGCCGTTGTGGCCGCTCACGGCACCGAGCTCCCCGGCATGGATGGTTCGCGCCGAAACGCCATCAACGCTCCAGCCCGCCGCACGAAGGGCGAAATCGCACATCCGGCGAAGGGACTCCCGGTCACGCGTTTTGCGCCAGATCAGCCCCCGGATCTTGGTGTCGACATCCGTGGGCACGAACGCCGCCACCGTCGCGTAGTGGCAGCTCAGGCACACGGCGAAGTAGTCTTCGAGCTGCTCTTCGGTTGTGAGATCCGCATTGAGAATCGACCCCAATCCCGGAAGCACCGCCTGGAACGAGTCCAGTGCGATCAACCGCCGCGCGCCGGCGCGCCGGAGTTTCGCCGTCAAATACGGCGCGGTGTTGCACACCTGCTCCCAAAGGGTCCCCGGGGCAATCCAGCCCTCCCACGCCGCTTCCGCCACCGTGTCATGATAGCGTCTATGCTGAGGCTGCTTGGGTTCGTGCTCGGGGCCGCGATCCTCACTATCGCGCAAGACACCAAGAAAGAGGAGATTGTCCTCCCCACCTCCGCCGAGGACTTGGCGACAGGCAAGAAGCTCTACGACGGGAGCTGCCAGCTCTGCCACGGTCCACAGGGCGATGGGGGCAAAGGCGCAAATCTTGCCGTCCCCAAGCTGGCGCGGGCTGCCACCGATTCCGATCTCGCGCGGATCATCGAAGTGGGCATCCCCGGAACCGAAATGCCGGGCGCCTATCACATGGTCAAGAAGGAGATCACACAGGTCGCCGCCTACGTGAAAACGTTCGCCAAGTTCACCCCCGAGAAGGTCCCCGGCGATCCAGCGAAGGGCCGGGCGGTCTACTTGGGCAAGGGCGGCTGCCAGGCCTGCCATACGACAACCGGCGCCGATGGCCTGCTGGTTGGCGGACTCACGGGCCCCGACCTGTCGACCATCGGCGGACGGCGCAGCGCGGCGCACTTGCGCGAGTCTATCGTGGATCCCAGCGCCTCCATTCCCGACTACTTCGTCGACACCACCGCCGTGCTTGCAAACGGCCAGCGCATCAACGGACGCCGGCTGACCGAGGACACCTTCTACCTGGTAATCCACGACTATCAGGGCAGGAATCACGTCATCGACCGGATGTCAGCACGCGAGATCATCAAGGATCGCAAGAAGACGCCGATGCCCTCCTACAAGGGGAAGCTCTCCGCGGACGAGCTCGACAACCTGATCGCATTCCTGGTTTCGCTGAGGGAGACGAAATGAGAATCCCCGTTCTTTGCCTCTTGCCATTCGCTGCGGTTCTGGCCCAGGTCCCGTACGAGCGGATCCTCAACGCCCGCAGCGAGCCGCACAATTGGCTCACCTACTCCGGGACCTACGACGGCCAGCGCTATTCCGCGCTGTCGCAGATCAACTCCGGGAACGTCGGGAATCTGCGTGTCCAGTGGGTGCAACAGTCCGGCCACTCCGAGTCGACCCAGACGTCGCCCATCATCGTCGACGGCGTAATGTACATTACCGAGCCGCCGAATGTGGTGAAAGCGCTGGACGCGCGCAGCGGGACCGTGATCTGGTCCTACCGCAAGACGATTCCCGACGACTTGCGCCTGTGCTGCGGACGCGTCAACCGCGGCGTCGCCGTGCTCAACGACCTGGTCTACTACGGCTCGATCGACGCGCACCTGATCGCCCTCGACGCCAAGACCGGCCGCCTGCGCTGGGACACCACGATCGACGACTACAAGCTCGGGTACTCATCCAGCGGCGCTCCGCTCGCGATCAAGGACAAGATCGTCACAGGCATCGGCGGCGGCGAATACGGCATCCGCGGATTCCTCGATGCCTACGACGCCAAGACGGGCAAGCGCGTTTGGCGGACCCACACAATTCCCGGCAAGGGGGAGCCAGGCAACGAGACCTGGGAGGGCGACTCGTGGAAGATCGGCGCCGCGCCAACCTGGGTGACGGGGTCCTATGATCCCGAGAACAACCTGGTGATCTGGGGCACCGGAAATCCCGGTCCGGACTGGAATGGCGACTACCGCAAAGGCGACAATCTCTACTCAGACTCCTTCATCGCGCTGGATGCGGACACCGGCAAGCTCAAGTGGTATTTCCAATTCACGCCGCACGACGTCCACGACTGGGACGCGACGCAGGTCCCGGTGCTGATCGACGGCACGTTCCGCGGCCAGCCCAAGAAGATGGTGGCCACAGCCAACCGCAACGCTTTCTACTACGTGCTCGACCGGCCAACGGGCAAGTTCCTTCACGCCCGCGCGTACGCCAAGCAAACCTGGGCCACGGGACACGACGACAACGGGCGTCCGCTGGTGATTGCTGGCACGACACCGACGATCGACGGCAACCTGGTGTATCCGAGCCTTGCGGGCGGCACCAACTGGTTCAGTCCGTCGTGGAGCCCGAAGCACAATCTGTTCTATGTCCCGGTGCGCGAGGAAGGCGCGTACTACTTCAAGGGAACCGCCGAGTTCAAGCCTGGCACGCTGTTCGTCGGCGGAGGCCAGCGGGCGAACCCGGCGGAGGAGCCGTTCGGAGCGATCCGGGCGCTCGAAACCGATTCGGGCAGCATGAGGTGGGAGTTCCCCCTGAAGACCCAAGCATCGGCGGGGATCCTCTCGACGGCGGGCGACTTGGTGTTCTCCGGCACCGGCCAGGGGGACGTGTTCGCCCTGCACGCAGCGACTGGCAAGCTGCTGTGGCGGTTCAAGGGCGGCGGAGGCGTGATCGCGGCTCCGGTCACTTACATGCTGGATGGCAAGCAGTTCGTGGCGTTGGCGGTGGGAAGGGCGCTGTTCGTGTTTGGTTTGTAGCCCGGCACCGAACCGAGCCTGCTCGCGTTCAGTCCACCGTCGTGAATTGCGGCTGTTCGTCCCTCACTGCTTCCTCAAGCGCAGCCTCCAGCCGGACTCGAACTTTCTCGAGCGCGCGAATATTCACCGTCAGGGGTGTCGGGGTACCCGGCGGCCGGCTCGCGATTACGGCCTCAAACTCGGTGATAAGCCGGTTCGCTTCCTGAATCCGCCACCTGATCTCTTGTACTGCGCTCATGCGGTCGCCTCCGACTCGATTCTCGCATTCTTCCCGTTCCCGCTTACTGTACATGGCCTCAGCTCACCACACTCCATCCCCGCTTCGACAGATTCCGGTAAATCACCAGCCCCGCCACACCACCAGCCCCAAGCATCATCAGCCCCACGCCCGTCTCACCCAACAGCAGCTTGCCGACCCCAAACAGCGCTCCGTAGATCCCGATACAGCCGGACGCCCAGCTCAGCAGACTCGCACCAACGCCCCCTTCCACCCGGACCTCCGGCGCCAGCCTGGCCACCGGACCCCAACCAAACGCCGACCGTGTCCGCCGGTAGAACTCCACCAGCAGCGCATCCGGTTCGGGCTTGGTCACCAGCGTCACCACCACCCAGGCCGCCGTTGCGGCAACCGTCGTGATGATCATGAGCCAGGCGAAGTCGTCCGGCTTGTCCGTATCCAGCCCCGCCGCCGTCTGCAACCCGATCGACACCACCGCCGCGACCGTCATCGCCGTCACCTCGCTCCACGCGTTCACCCGCCACCAGTACCAGCGCCCCAGCAGGACTCCGCCTGTGCCCGCACCCGTCGCCATCAGCAGCTTCCACGCACCGGCCACCGAATCCATGTAGAACGTGATCACCGCCGACACCAGAGTCAACAGCAGCGTCGCCACCTGCGACACACCCACGTAGTGCCGTTCCGAAGCGCCGCGCCGCAGGAACCGCTTGTAGAAGTCGTTCACCAGGTAGGCCGCGCCCCAATTCAATTGAGTCGAATTGGTGGACATGAAGGCGGCGATGAAGCCCGCCAGCATGAGTCCGCGCAACGATGGCGGAAGGTGGTCAATCATCACCCGCACGTAGCCGGACTCCGGATCAGGCAGGTCCGGATACAGCACCATCACCGCCAGCGCTGTCAGGATCCACGGCCACGGCCGGACCGCGAAGTGCGCCAGATTGAACCACAGCGTCGCGAGCACGGAGTGCTTCTCGTCCCGCGCGCAGAGCATGCGTTGCGCGACGAACCCCCCGCCGCCCGGCTCGGCGCCCGGATACCATGTGGACCACCACAGCACCGAGATGTAGACCAGAAACGTCAGCACCGGCGTCAACGGAGAGTTGAGGTCCGGCGTGAACGACAGCGCGCCGGACTTGCCGGCCGCCGCGAGCTTCGCCTGAATCCCGCTGATGCCGCCTGCCGCGCCCACCGCCGCAAAGGCCAGCGCAATCACCATCGCCTGCTTGATCACGAACTGGATCGCGTCGGTCACCAGCACACCCCACAGTCCGGAAATCGCGGAGATCAGAGCGGTGAGCGCGATCAACCCCATCACCAAAGCGAGTGCCGTCCCCTTGTCCACGCCCAACACCATCCCCAGGATCTTCACCATCGCCAGGTTCACCCACCCAAGCACGATGCAGCCGATCGGGATGCTCAGGTACAGCGCGCGGAATCCGCGCAGGAACGCCGCTGGACGCCCGGAATAGCGGATCTCGGTGAACTCGATGTCGGTCATCACGCCGGACCGCCGCCACAAGCGCGCGTAGAAGAAGACGGTGAGCAGTCCGCCCGCGAGGAAGTTCCACCACAGCCAGTTGCCCGCGATTCCGCCGCGAACCACCAGTCCCGTTACGGCCAATGGCGTGTCCGCGGCAAACGTGGTGGCGACCATTGAGGTCCCCGCCAGCCACCATGGAACATCACGGCCGGACAGGAAAAACTCCGACAGCGACGATCCGGCGCGGCTGCGGCAGTAGAGCCCGACGCCAATGTTGATCAGGAAGTAGAGCGCGATCACCGCCCAGTCAATCGGTGTCAGGACCATAGAGGGATCCGCCCATTATAAACTCGAGTTGATGAGACGCCGTGACGCGCTTGCGATTTCGATGCTGCCTCTGGCCGGCTGCTCACCGAGTGGATTCGACGAGGCGCCGGACTACCACGCGCGGGCGTTGAGCGGCTCGAAGTTCACCAAAGCCAGCCTGAAGGGCAAAGTGGTGCTGGTCCAGTTGTGGGCCACGTGGTGCGGTTACTGCCGCCGCGAGCAGCCAGTCCTCGATGAACTCGTCCGCCAGTTCGCGCCGAAGGGACTGACGCTGCTCGCGGTCAACGTCGGTGAATCGCGCGATACGGTCGAGCAGTACCTGCGCGAGATGCCGCGCGAGCCTCACGTGGTGTTGGAGAACGACACCAACCTCGCCAAGTTCTACAACAGCGGTGGATTTCCGGCCTACGTACTGATCGACCGCGAGGGAAAGCTCGCGGGCGCCCAGCGTGGGGCGGGCGGCGAGGAAGCACTGCGGGAATTGCTCTCCCGCGCCGGGATCAGTTGACCTTCTCGTAAATCAGGCCCGCCACGATCCCGGCGACGGTACACCAGACAACCGCGTAAATTGTCATCGCCCAAGCCAGACTGTACGGATACCCCCGAATCGTCAGGTGCATGAAGATGAACGTCGGGAACCCCGCGAACACTCCGGCATATGCTCCGAACTTCGCTCCCGCCACCGCCCCCGGGCCGAACGATGCGAGCACGCGGTTGTAGAACCAGACGAGGACGGCAGCGCCGACGAAGTCTCCGAAGATGATCATTGGCAGGTTCATCTCCGCCTCCGGCCGGAACAGTTCTTTCAGCTTGCTGTAGAACATCTGCTGGAACAGCCAGCCATGGACCACCATGTCAAACACGTTCACCACCACGCCGGCCGCGATGATCGCGATCAGGCAACGCTTCCAGTTCATGAATGTCTCCTTTCACCGGACGACCGGTAGGAGGCAATCATACTTCTTGCCACGAACAAGGTCAAGGCCAGCGCGGAAATCAGCGCTCCCAAGCGCCAGTTGGGAAGGAACTCAAACACAACCTGATGGCGTCCCGCCGGCACCGGAATTCCCCGGAACGCCCCGTTGGTCATTAGGATCTCCACGGGCCGCCCGTCCACCTTTGCCTGCCACCCGGGATAATGCGTCTCCGACGAAGCCAGGAACGACTGTGCCTCGGCGTCCACATCGATCTCCGCCACGCTTGGCCCGTACCGTACTACGCGCACCGTGCCGCCACCCTGCGGCGTCACCTCGCCCTCAACCACGGCGGATTTCGCCGGGTCGAACTCCGGATCCCCGAGCAACCGCATCGATTCCTCCATCGACCCGGGCCGCTTCACCGACGGGACCAGATAGAACCTCGGCAGCACCCGCGTGTTCCGCACCGCCACGTGTCCCGGCAGATCGGTCTCCTTGGGCCAGCCCGGATGCGAAATCTTACCCGGACTCCACGACAAGACGAATCCCACGTTGAGCATTCCCGGCAGCGGAGAGTCGAGGTTGTCGAGCTCCATGTACCGCGGCTGATTGTATCGCGCCGCCCCGTAAAGCGCGCGCACTGCCTGATAGCGCGCAATCACCAGCGGATCATTCCCGCTCACCGTGAACACGCGCATGATGGGCGCCGAGTGCGCCCAGCCCATCGAGTCATCGTAAATCTCGATCCGTTGCGGCGGAGGCGACCGTCCCGTGAGCATCCGTAGCCGGAGCAGCGTTTCCGCGGATCCCTCAAACGACTTGTGCGTGACGGCGGGCGAGTCCTTCAGCGGCATCGCATGATAGAGGAGGCCCGAGTTGAGCCATAGCATTTCCGCCACCGCCACTCCGCACGCGATACCGGCCCATCGCCCGGGCAGCTTCGCCGCGCCGTGCGCCGCCAGCATCGAAACGCCGAGAAGAAAGGGAAAGCTGAAGTACTCGAAATAGACCGCCGACCGGATCGCACCCGGAATCCACGCATACAGCGCCGCCACACCCGGCAGGTTGAACCCAAGCGTCAGCACCGCGAACAACACCGTGAACAGCGCCAGCCGCGCATGCCGGGCATACAAGGCCAGCGCCACCGCGGTGAGGCTCGAGAACAGGTAGTGAAATGTAGCGTTGTGAGGCAGGGCGAAGCCGTGGGCATCGCGCGCGTTGTATGCGTTGGGCACGATCATCGACACGAAACCCTGCCAGAGCATTCCTCCCGTTAACCCGAACACCTGGTGACGCCGCAGGGCTTCGGTGTGCCCCACCAGCTCGATGGTGGGCAGCAGTTGGACCGCCGCAAGCGCCACGGCCCACACCGCGGCCGCGGCGAGCTTCGGCCAGCGCCGGATTCCCCCGTACACGAACACCGCCGCGAATACCACCGGCACCGCCGGCGTAAATCCCGCCAGGATCACCATGCCGAGCGCGAACGCGACCACTGGGACGCAGTCAATCGCCGCCAGCGCCAGCGGTGTCCAGGCCACCGCGTTGACCAGTCCCACGTGCTGCGTGTGGGCCGCGAAGAAACCGCCAAGCTGCATCACGCTCGCACCCAGCAACGACGCGGCGGCGCCCAGGCCCCTCCGCCGCAGCAGCGCGAACATCCCGGCGCCGGCCAGCAACACGTGCAGCACCTGCTGCCAGTTGAGCGCGGTCAGCATCCGGCCTTCCCCGCGAAACGCCGCGATTCCAGCCGCGATCAACGCAGGCGGATAGAAAGTCTGCGCTTGCGGATTGGCGAACTGGGGAACGCCGCAGTACGTGTACGGCTCCCAAAACGGAAGCGTTCCCGCACGCAGGCTCTGCGCCAGGTAATCGTTGAGCGGAAGATGGTATCCGCGGAAGTCCCACGGAATCACGAACTGCGTGTCGAACAGCACGTGACGGTAGAACAGCAGCACCTCGGCGAGCAGCACCAGATAGGGCGCGATGGCCAGCAGACGCGCCATCGCGCTACCGCGGCATCCGCGCGATCAGTACCGACGCCTGCGCCTCGGCCGATTCCCCGTGTCCCACCGGACCCAAGCCTTCCGCCGTCTTGAACTTCACCGACACCCGGTCCACCGCGATCCCCAGAGCGCCCGCCAGACTCTCGCGGATCGCCACGCGATAGTCCTTGAGCTTCGGCCGTTCCAGGATCACCGTCGTGTCCGCGTTGAGAATGGCGAATCCCGCCTCCGACACCAGGCTCACGGACTGGGCCAGCAGCCGCAAGCTGTCGGCGCCCTTCCACCTCGGATCCGTGTCCGGGAAATGCATGCCGATATCGCCCAAGGCCGCGGCGCCTAAGAGCGCGTCAGTCACCGCATGCGCGAGCACATCGGCGTCCGAATGCCCGGCCAATCCTTTGTCCCATTCGATCCGCACACCCGCCAGTAGCAGGGGACGCCCCTCCACAATCCGGTGCGTGTCCCAGCCGATCCCCGTCCGGATGTCCGGCAGTGCGGTCACTGACCCGATTCCTGCGCCAGGAACAGGCGCGCCAGATCCATGTCCCCCGGCTTGGTGATCTTGATGTTGCGGTCGCTGCCGGGCACCACACTGACTTCCACCTGTTCCAACCGCTCCACCAGACTGGACTCGTCGGTGCCGGTGAAGCTGTCGATCCGCGCTTGAGAAAACGCCTGGTAGAGCAAACCATAGCGGAACACTTGCGGGGTCTGCGCCAGCACCAGATGCTCCCGTGGAATCGTCTGCCGGATCTTGTTGCGATGCACCTTCTTCACCGTGTCCACCGGCACGATTCCTACAATCGCCGCACCCGTCTGGTAGGCTTCGGCGATCACCTTCTCGATCGTCGCCACTTCAATGAACGGACGGACGGCGTCGTGCACCGCGACCAGGTCGGTCGACGGGTCGATTGCGGTGAGCGCGTTCTGAACCGACTCCTGGCGCGAATCGCCTCCCGTCACCAGCCGGACGGGCTTGGCGATTGCGGCCGCGGCGAGCTGCTTCCGCGCCCATTCTTGATCGTCTGCTCTCAGCGCAACCACCACCTCCGACACCGCAGGCACCGACGCGAACTTGCGGATCGTATGGACCAGAATCGGTTCGCCGTTGAGCAACATGAACTGCTTCCGGCTGGTGCCCGCCCGTTCGGCGCCGCCACGTCCCATCCGCGTGCCGAGTCCGGCTGCGGGAATGATTACAGCAACTCTCATGACTGAACCTGCGGCTCGCGCGCCGCGCCTGCCCCCCTGTCTTGTGCAGCGCTCTTCTGGTCGTGGACCGAATGGAGCTTGTCGTCGAACTTGCCGAAAATCATCTTGCCCGCCGTCGTCTGCAGGACGCTTGTCACGCTGATGTCGATGGTCTTGTTGATGAGCCGCCGCGCGTTGTCCACCACCACCATCGTGCCGTCGTCCAGGTACGCAACGCCTTGCCCATGCTCCTTGCCCTCGCGCTGGATGAACACACGCATGAACTCTCCGGGCAGCACGATCGGCCGCAGCGCGTTGGCGAGTTCATTGATGTTCAGCACCTCCACTCCGTGCAATTGCGCAACCTTGTTCAGGTTGAAATCGTTGGTGACGATCTTGCCCTGAAACAGCTTGCCGAGCTCAATCAGCTTCATGTCGACTTCACGGATATGCGGAAAATCCTCCTCCACCAGCCTGACATTCAACGTCGGCATCTTTTGGATCGTCTGCAGGATGTCAAGACCCCGGCGTCCGCGATTGCGCTTCAGCGCATCGGGCGAGTCGGCTACCAACTGCAGCTCCCGCAACACGAACTGCGGGATCACCAGGACTCCGTCCAGGAAGCCGGTCTCAGCAACATCCGCGATCCGCCCGTCAATGATCACCGACGTGTCCAGAATTTTTAGTTGTTGCGTCGACGTCTTTTCCGCACCGAACAGGCCTCCGAGCGCGGCCAGGTTCAGCATGTCGCCCTTGTTGGCGCCCACCACCAGGCCCACGTAGGTCATCATCAACAGGATCAACAACTGGAGAAATGGAACCGTGGAGGGATTGTTCGGCATCGCTGATCCAATCACCAAAGACATGAGGTAGGCGCCCAGAATGCCGAGAACCGAACCGAACGCGGCTCCGATCAGCCGCTTCAGGCTGACCTCTTTCAGCCGGATCTCGAAGAGAACGATTGCCACGCCGAGCACAAGGCCGATCACTCCCGCGACCCAGTTCTGGAGGTTGAAAGGCTTGAGGAAGTAGGCGCACACCGCCAGTACGGCGACAAAAATGGCGCGGACCACAAGCAGGTCGTTCATCCTCAGCCTCCTGGATCGGGGAAAGACGACCTAGTATAACATCCGGCCGCTGCGCTAAAGTGCTTTTGCCAGCTCTTCGGCGAAAGCGCTCTGTGGCCCCTGCTTGCCCTTCCGGCCCCGGTCCCGCCGGCGTCTGAGCCCTTGCGCCGCTCCCTGGCCTTGTCCCTGACCCGCCTGGACAGGACCCGCACCGTGCGCGGGGGCGGTCATGGGTCCGCGGCTCTCGCCAGGCTGCGGAGCACTGCCCGGCAAGCGCTTCCCTTTCGGTGGCTGCGCCGGATTCGCCCGCAAATGGCGGTCTTCGAGAGGCGCCCGGTCGAACCGGCGGATGATGGCTTGCATCTCCTCCTGATTCGGAGCGTCGATAAACGCGAACCCCTTGGACTCCTGGGTCTCGGGGTTGCGGATGACCTTGATCTGGTCAGCCACCAGATTTTCACCGGCCAGCCATGACTTGATGTCGTCTGCTGTCACCCAGGTGGGAAGATTTCCAAGGAAAACGGTAAAACTCATTCGGGAGGTGCTTAAGCATAGCAATGGTACCACATGGACCATCACCGGGCAACAAGCCTCGAAACCTTTGAAAAGCTAGCCCGCGGCGCCGATCAATGGCAGGTACTCGGCGTCGACCATTACGATCATTCCGCCCTGCACCAGACGGTTCGCCTCGGGCAACACCTGCCGGACCCGGTCTTCGGGTCCAACCGCTGTGATCGTCACGTCCCGGCCGCGCTCAGACACCGCAGCGGTCAGCTTATGTCCCTCAAGCGACTCGAGAAGCCGCGCACGCACAGCGGCCTGGCGGATCGAATCCGGTTCACTGAATGTGATCATGAGGAGCTTGCCAGTTCGTGTCGGAATGTTCATTCCAGTACCCCCTATCCCACACCCCCAAAAAGGCTATTGAGTCTCGCATAATACGGTGACGACGTTGTCAAAAAAAGAGCCCCGCATGATGGAGAAAGGAAAATGCGAGCCCGCGAGTATGGCTGACGCGCTG
>VFZX01000123.1 GCA_016871015.1 Acidobacteriota bacterium
AACCGAAGCAACCCGCGTGGAGTCAAACGGAAGATGAGCAACTACAACCTGAGGCCACGCGGACGATGCCAGACCCGCCGCGTCAAGATCGTATTGCGGATCAAGAAACGTTAAGTGAACAGTATTGGAGCTAGAGCAGCCGCGACAGCCAGTGCATCAAGTCCAGCACGGCCTGTTGATTCTCCGCCGTATTGATGCCCACGCGCCGCCGGGCAATGATCCTCGCGGTCAGGATCCACGGGTCATAGACGGCTGCCACGCGGCCCTTGCCACATTCGGCGCCGGCCAAATCCTGCGCTCCCGCTCCTGCCACGAGCAGCGAGCCACCCTGTGCCACCCAACCGCGCACCGCCTGGATCTCGGCCTGTGTGAACGTCTCCCCGCCCCACGGCGCCGGACGCGCGTTGACAACCACCAGGACCTGATAGCCTGCGAGCAGTCCAGGCACGAATTCCTGGTGGTTGCGCGCCACCCGGTATCCATCCCGCTCCAGCATCCGCACAAACGGCCGGAACGCACCTGTCGCAAGGCGCGCATTCCAATGCGCCTCGTCGAACAGCACCCGCGGACCCCGGCGTCCATAAGCCTGCCGCCGGATCAGCGGGAAGTACCCGGAATCAACGTCCGCGGTTGGCCAGGCCGCCCACACCGCGCCGCAGGCGGCCATCATGATTCCCGCCCAGAAGCAGATCATCCGTGTGCGCCGCCGCATCCGCATTCAGACGCTGTTCTTGCCGCATAGGTTCCCGCGCCGGGAACTTTCCCTTCCGGATGCGGTCTAACATTGGACATGCTCGAAGTCCACGGGCTGGTCAAGCGCTACAACCGGATTCCCGCCGTGAACGGCGTCAGCTTCACAATCGCACCCGGAGAAGTACTTGGCTACCTGGGTCCAAACGGCGCTGGCAAGAGCACCACCGTGAAGATTCTCACCGGCCTGATCGAGCCCACCGAAGGCAGGATCCTGTTCGGCGGCCAGGACGTCCGCAACGACTTCACCGCCTTTCAGCGGAGACTCGGCTACGTCCCCGAGGAAGCGCATCTGTACCCGCACCTCACCGGACGCGAGTACCTGCAACTCGTCGGCCGCCTGCGTGAATTGCCGCGCCGTATCCTCGATCCGCGAATGGACCACTTGCTGCGCCTGTTCGGACTCTGGGAGGACCGCCACTCGCCGCTCGCTTCCTACTCGAAAGGCATGCGTCAAAAGATCCTCCTCTCCGGCGCCCTGATCCACAACCCCGAGCTGTTGATCCTGGACGAGCCGTTCTCCGGCCTGGACGTCAACACCGCGCTCATGCTGCGCGCGCTCCTGCGCGGACTCGCCGGCGCCGGCAAGATGATCTTCTACAGCTCCCACCTGCTGGAGGTGGTCGAAAAGATCTGCTCGTCGGTGGTGATCCTCAGGAAGGGTGAGGTGGCCGCCAATGGCCGCGTCGAACAACTGCGCTACATGATGAGCCAGGCCTCGCTCGAAGGCGTGTTCGCGCAACTGACCCAGCAGGGGGATCCCGAAACGCGCGTGCGCGAAATCATGGATGCGATCAGCGCATGAGGTCCCAGGTCCAGGAGTGGCCGGAAGAGACGCACCGCACAGGGTTCGAGCTCCGCCGCCATTTCTTCCGCCGGTTCTTTGACAGCGATCTCGTATCCACACCCGGCCAGTGGCGGACCGTCGCCGGCGGCCTCATCGCGATCGTCGCGTCTTCCTCGATCATCGTGACGCAGGAGTACTTTGGCAAGTACCGCCGGCTGCTCGAGATCGATTCACCCGAGCCGTACCGTCTGGCGATGATCGCCGACCACCTGTTCTTCATCACGCTTGGCATGTGCCTCACTGGGCTGTTCACCTGCCTCCAGTGGGGCTCGCTGTTTCCCGGACTGCGCGACTACCTCGCCCTCGCCGGGCTCCCGCTTCGCCCGCGCGACATCTTCACCGCCAAATTCGCCGCGCTGGTCGCCTTCGCCGGAGCCTTCATCGTCGCCGTGAACGCCCTGCCGAGCGCCATGCTGCCCGCGGTGTCCGCCGGCCGCCACCAGGTGCTGGGCGGACCCTCAATGCTCACGTTGTTCCTGTCCGCTGCGACCGCGTCCTTCTTCCTGTTCTTCGCGCTCGTGGCGTTTCAAGGACTTTTGCTCAACCTGCTCCCGGGGAACTTGTTCCCGCGAGTCTCCCTGCTGGTCCAAGGACTGCTCGTCACCGCGTTGCTCTGCGCCCTGCCGTTCGTCCTGGCGATTCCGGGGACGCACGCCGCGATGACAACACGGCCGGACGCCGCGCTGTGGTGGCCTCCAGTCTGGTTCCTGGGACTGGACCAGTGGCTCCTCGGCAATCGGGAACCGTACGTCAGCCGTCTCGCGGCGCGAGCATTGATTGCCTCCGCCACGGCTGCGCTCGCCGCGCTGCTCGGCTACGTGTGGAGCTTCCACCGCCACCGGATCCGGGTCATCGAGATGCCCTTCGAACCCGGCAGGGAGACCGCCTGGATCCGGAAGCTGCGCGATGCCGCCGCCGGGCTCACCGCGCCGCGGAGCCCCGAGCGCGCCGCGTTGGGATTCATCGGCAAGACGCTCGCCCGCAGCCAGCAGCACCGGCTCGTGTTGACCGTGTTCACCGCAATCGCGGCCGCCATCGTGTTCAACGGATTCGTCACGCTGATGACGGAGCGCGGATTCCACGGCTTCTCGGTCCGCACGTTCGCGCTACGGCAATTGGCGGCGTCCGTGCCGTTGTCGCTGACCCTGTTTCTGCTGGCCGGATACCGCTACCTGTTCCGCTTGCCAGTCGAGCTGCGCGCAAACTGGGTTTTCAAGGTGAACGAGGGCGGCAACCGGTTGGACTTCCTGCGCGCTGCCCACCGGACACTGTTCTGGGCGGCGGTCGCGCCGGTAATGCTGCTGACCGGCCCTGTGCTGGTGGCGTTGCTCGGCTGGCGTGAAGGAGTTTGCGCGCTGATCCCCGCGTTCCTTGCCGCAATGATCCTGATGGAGATGCTTCTGTTCCGGTTCGACCGGATTCCGTTCACGTCGTCCTACCTGCCCGGACAACGGCCGCTGATCGAGACCGTGATGATCTACGGCGCGGCGGTCGTGTTCTACATCTCGGCCACAAGCGCGGTCATCGCGAGCGCGGTGACGGACTGGCCGGGATTTCTGATGCTCTGCGGCGCGCTCCTGGCCGTGTGGGCGCACCTGAGCAAGGCGCGGATCGAGGTTTGGGAGGCGGGGAGGCTGGAATATGAGGAGACCGAGGAGCCGCTGGTGCATGCGCTGGACCTCAACAAGGACTGATCACTCCGCCTTCAGAATCGCCAGCGCTTTCTCCGCCGCCGTGAAGAACTCCCACCGCTTGGCATCATCCGGAAACACGATCCCCGCGTTGCGGAAGTACGCCAACTCCTCCTCCCACTTGGCCGCTACTGCCCTCCGGGCGGACTCCACCCGCACCGGCTTGCCATCCCGCAACAGATACTCCGGATTCGTGTGCGCCTGGATCTCCGGCTCGCCATCGAGCTTCCGCGCCTGCGTCCGCGCCGCGATCCAGCAACTCTGCGGGCACTCCGCCGCCACCGAAGCTGTCAGCCGGGTCCTCGACCCATCCCCGCGTACCGACGCGATCACCTCGCCATTGCGGACAATCTCGAGCGACTCGAGCGGGCGGAAGAACCCGGCCCACGCTTCAACCCGCCCCGTCGCGCGGTCCAGCGTCAACTCGACCAGCGGTCCATTGCTCACCACCACCCGGCCTTCCTTGACGCCCTTCGCCCAGGTCTCATACGACGCCTCGCCTGGCCGCGCCTTGACCAGCGTCCGCTCCGGTCCCAGCAGCGGCAGCCACAGCGGCCACGGACGCCGGTTGTTCAACGGCACCGGGAAATCGCTGCCCGCGATGCCGGTGACCCGCAGCCCCGCGTTAAGCAGCTCATACCAGGGTCCCGTCTTCAGGACCGAGAACTGCATCACCTCCACGAAATCGATCCCTCCGAGCGCGGCGTCCATGTAGATCGCCGAGCGCTGCGGCTTCTGGAAAAAGTGCGCGTAGCCCGTGAGCCCGCCAAGCCTGCGTCCCTCCGCGAACTGAAGCGACGGAAACGGATAGGACTCCGGCGAATTCGCATACATCAGCCCCGTGCTCATCGGCCGGACCATCGCCGAGGCGCCGAGCACGTTGATGTGGCCCCAGAATTCGTTGCGGATCTCCTGTCCTGGCCGGATTGAATAACCGCGGCGCCGCGCTTCGCCGCTTCTGCCGAAAGCATACTGGGGCGCGGCGTCCATCTGCCGTTGCAGCGCAAGGAAGTTGCCGACGGTGAGGTCCTCGGCCTCCAGCCAGTCGAGAAACGCCGGATCATCCGCCTTGCTACGGGTGAGATGGATATGGTCGTCGGAAGAAATCCAGGCGGACGGGTCGGCGCCCTCCCAAGGCTTCATCCGAAGCGTCACGCGCCGGGTCTCGTTCGGCTGCAGCTCGAACTCGGCCTCGCCCGGTGTGTAGAACAGCCCGCGGTAGGCTTCGATCTTGTACTTGCCCGCCGGCAGGTGGAACGTTCCCATTCCTTTGGTGAGCAGATAATGATACTGATCAGTGGCTACTACTTCGATGATCCGCGGATCCGGAACCCGCCGGTAAAGGTGGTCGCGATAGAAGACATCGCTCTTGATGGGGATGGCCGCGTCCACGGGCGCGATCCGGAACAACCCGCCGCTTTTGCGCAGGTAGAAGCGGACCGGCATTCGCGGCTCAACCACAAGGTCCACGCGGGCGGCGAAGGGCGGAGGACCCATTTCCTCCCAACCGGCCCAGGCCAGCATCAGTCCAAACAAGACGGCAATCAGATATCGAGGCATCGCCTGTGATTATAATGGCAGTCGATGCGTGTGCTGAACGTCCTATTGCTCGCAGGCTCCCTCACTGCCCAACAGTACGACCTGTTGCTGCAGGGTGGACACCTGGTCGACGCGCGGAACAAGATCAGCGGACGGCGGGACGTGGCCATCGCGGCTGGCAAAATCGCCGCCATTGAGCCCAATATCCCGGCCAGCCGGGCGAAGAAAGTGGTCGACGTCAGCGGACTCTGCGTGGCGCCCGGAATCATCGACATCCACGTGCACATCTTCGCGGGCGAGGGCCCCGAGTACATGGGCGGGTCGAGCGTTTTTCCGGACGACCACACCTTCCGCAACGGCGTCACGACGGTCGTCGACGCCGGATCGTCGGGCTGGAAGAGCTTTCCCGATTTCAAACGCCGCACCATCGATAAGTCCAAGACGCGCGTGCTCTCGCTGCTGAACATCGTCGGAACAGGCATGGGCGGCAACAATACAACCGAGCAGAACACGCAGGACATGGACCCCCAGGCCACCGCCAAGCGCGTCAAGGAGTTTCCCCAGCATATCGTGGGCATCAAGACCGCCCACTTCATCGCGCCCAACTGGACCGCTGTGGATAACGCCCTGCAAGCCGCCAAGCTCGCCAACGTCCCGCTCATGGTGGACTTCGGCCAGTTCTCCAAGGACCGGCCGTTCGAGGAACTGGTGACCAAACGCCTGCGCCCCGGCGACATTTACACACACACCTACCTGGCCGCGGTTCCGATGTTTGAGAACGGCAAGGTCCGCGACTACCTGTTCGAGGCCCGCAAGCGCGGTGTTCTCTTCGACGTCGGCCACGGCGGCGGAAGCCTCGTCTTCAAGCACGCTGTTCCGGCGATGAAACAGGGATTCCCGCCAGACTCGATTTCAACGGATCTCCACATCAATTCAATGAACGCCGGCATGAAGGACATGCTGAATGTGATGTCGAAATTCCTGAACATGGGGATGACCGTGGATGACGTGATCGCCAAATCCACGTGGGCCCCCGCGCGGCAGATCAAGCGCGAGGACCTGGGGCATATGTCGGTGGGCGCCATCGCCGACGTCTCAGTGCTGCGCATGGAAACCGGACAGTTCGGATTCGTCGATGTGCTCGGCGCCCGGATGCGCGGCAACAAGCGGCTGGCCGCTGAGCTGACGATCAAGGATGGAAAAGTGGTCTTCGACCGCAATGGAATTACCCGCCCCGACTGGGATAGCCTCGGCGACTATGGACCCCAGGGCGACGCCTCCTGGGACGCGACAATCGGCCACGTGGGCAGACGCCGAAGATAGGTACGCGAGCCTATGCGGTTCCGCACGAAGATCCTCCTGCTGTTTTCCGTCACCGCGATCCTCACCAACGCGATCTCGGTGGGAATGATGTATGAGTTGAGCAAGCGGTTCGTGTTCGAGGAGTACCGGGAGAAGGTCCTGTCGATCGCCTCGACCGTCGGCGCCTTGCTGGACGGCGATGTGCACGAGAAGTTGCGCGCCCGGGTCGACGAAAGCTCGCCGGAGTACAAGCAACAGAGTGATCTCCTGCGGCGGGCGCGCGACGCAAACCGCCGCGAAAACAGCTATATCAAGTACCTGTTCACCATCTTCCGGGCTCCATCGGATCCGGGAGTCTTCGTGATCGGTGTGGACCCCGAGGAAGGCCTGGAGGACTCGGCCCGCCTGGGGGACGTGTATAACGTCCGTAACACGCGCCGGATCCCGATGGACCGCCCTGCCGTGGACGAAGACTTCTCCGTCGACCGGCGGGGCGAGTGGCTTGCTGCTGATGCGCCCTTGAAGAATTCCGCGGGAAGAGTGGTCGGCGCGGTTCGCGCGGAATTCTCCGCCGATCGTGTGGGTCAAAAGCTCCGGCCCGTGCTGCTGAGCGGGCTCGCCGCTCTGTTCCTCGCCACGGCTCTATCGGTGGCCAGCGCTTACTTGCTTTCGTCCAACGTCAGCCGTCCGACGCAGGATTTGAAGCAGACCATCGAGGATATCGGGCACGGCAATTTCGATGCCAGGATGGCTGAGGATGGGTACGGCGTCGAGTTCACGGCGGTGGCCCGCACCGTCAACCGCATGGCGGCGGAGTTGAAGGACCGGGATCTGGTGAAGTCCGCGTTCTCCCGCTACGTCTCGCGACAGATCATGGAATCGGTGGTGAGCTCGGGCGCGCCGCCGGTGCTCACGGGCGACCGGCGCCGGATCACAGTCCTGTTCAGCGACATCATGGGATTCTCAACCCTGGCCGAGTCCATGGCGCCTGAAGCGGTGGTGGCGCTTCTGAACGAGTACTTTGAGCGGATGGTGGACATCATCTTCCGCAATGGCGGAACCCTGGACAAATTCCTGGGCGACGGCATCATGGTCACGTTCGGCTCGCCAAACGAAGACCCGCTTCAGGAGGAGCACGCGATCAACTGCGCCATCGAAATGCAGAGAGAACTACGCACCCTGGACCGGAAATGGGAGGCCGAAGGACGTCCGCAGCTCCGGATCGGAGTCGGCGTCAATTCCGGTCTGGCGATCGTCGGCAACATCGGATCCTCCCGGCGGATGGAATACACGGCCATGGGCGACACCGTGAATCTGGCGGCGCGGCTGGAGTCGGCGACGCGCAGCCTGGGAGTGGATATCGTGGTGGCGGAGGACACCTACAACGCCGTTGCCTCGGTCTTCCCCGCGCGGGACCTGGGCACGATCACCGTGAAGGGGCGGCGGGATCTCACCCGCGTCTACGGAATTTCGGTGGAAGGTTAACCAACCTAGATTAAAACGCGTATCGCAACCCGAACTGGAAGATGCGTGGATTGCCCGCACTCACGATCCGTCCGAAGTTCCCCGACGAGCGGTTCGTCGTAGGAGTTCCCAGGTTGACATGATTGAGGCAGTTGTACGCCTCGGCCCGCAGCTCCAGGCTGTGGCTCTCCCGGAACGGCATCGCCACCTTCTTGAAGATGGAGAAGTCGGTGTTGAAAAAGCCGGGGCCTGTCAGGATACCGCGGCCTGCGTTTCCGAACGTTCCGGGAGCGTTCAGCGCAAACGCGTTGGGATTGAACCAACGTAAGATTTTGTCCGCTTTCGGCCGGTCGTCTCCCAGGCTGGGGTCGCCAACGAGGTCCGCGCGATCCAGATTGATTCCGGCGAACGAGTTATCCAGACCGGAACGGAGCGTGAGCGGCCCGCCAGTCTGGACGGTGACGATCCCGTTTGTTTGCCACCCGCCAAGGACGTAGCGCACCAATGAGCGGCCCGCGGCGTAGGGCAGCGGATAGTTGAATGAGCCGACGAAGCGTCCGGCGCGGTTGAAATCGGACAGCCCGTGATCGTTCCGGATGTGGCCATACGGATGCGTGATCCCGTTTCCTTCGAAGGCCGTGCTGGACATCACGTCCGTGCTCTTCTGCCAGCTATATCCCACCAGGTAGATCAGACCGGAACGGGTGCGGCGCTCGGCCTGGATCACGAGAGCGTTGTAGTCGGCCCAACCGTACGTCCCGGACCGGGTGATGGTGGTGAACTCGGGCCGCGGACGGCGTTGATTGATATTGGTCCTCGTGGCCGTGGGGCCGAAGGCGGCGGCGTTAAACTCCGAGGTCTGCAAAAGCCTCCGGCCGGCTGAGCCCTGGTAGGTGACCCGGACCAGCGTCGTCTTGTTGACGGCCCCTTCCATCGTGAAATTCCATTGGTGCACGTTCGGGTAGGTGAACTCGGGATCGAGCGCGACCAGAAGAAATGGCGTCGGGAAATTGAGCGACGGAGGAGTGGGTCGGGCCACCGGGTATGGGTTCACCCTTCCTCGATAGGGGTCGGAATAACTGAACGGAGCAATAATATCGACACGGACCGCGGCGGGGGGAGAGGCGTTCGGACGGTTGTAGGTGAGCGCGGTCGTCTGGTCGTGGAACCGGCCGTAGCCTCCCCGGATGGCGAACTTGCCGTTGCCAAACAGGTCGTAGGCGAATCCAATTCGCGGATCGAAAATGGCGTACGAGGAGTGGACCACTGACTTCGGCACGCCCGGATCGCCGCCGATGAGCATGCCTTTCGGAAGGTTCGGAAACCGCGTCGACCGCGTTCCCGCGGCATACGCCCGGTCATCGAACAGGGATGCGAGCGCATGGGGCGTGTCGGTGAAGGGAAGGAACGGATTCCAGCGCAGGCCCAGGCTCAGGCCGAGCCGCTTGCTGACGCGGAAGTTGTCCTGCAGGTACAGCGAATAGAAGTTGCGCGTCAGATTGACGTAGTTCGGAGTCACCTGGGTGAAGGCGGATGGCTTCCCCATGATGAAATCCGCCAGGTTGTCTCCGCTGAACCGCCCGCCGAAATCGAAACGGCCGACGGATTCGAAGTCCTGGTCGAGCAGACTCTGTTCCCGCAATAGGTCCGTGCCCCACAGAATTTCGTGCCGCCCTTTGATCCAGGTCCAGGAGTGTTGGAGGTTGTACTGATTCCGCGGAACGCGATAGGTGTTGTTGTAGCGGACGTTAAAGTAGCCGGCGATGAGGGTGCGGATCTCCGGCCCGTGCGCGAGATTCGGCGCGTTGATCCCGAACGACTGCTGCCCAGGAAAGTCCGGACCGTACGCGATGTTGTAGGTGCGGTTGAACGTCAGGGTCGTGTTGTTCAGCATGCTCGGGCTGACGGTGAAGGTGTGCCCGAAGGTCGCGCTTTGGCTGCGCCATATCCGGTCGGTGACGGGCGATCCGGTCTGCTGGTTGTAGGCGGTCAGCACATTGGCCTTGTCCACCACCGCCGGCAGCCGTAGCCGGTCGTAGAAGTACCGGAAGGACAACCGGTGCTTGTCAGTGGTGTAGTGATCCACTCGCGCCAGAACCTGTGTATCGTTGCTCTGGTCGATGGTCGAGTAGCGGAAGAAGCCGTCAGGAGACTGGGCGACGGGAACCAGCTTGAGGAAGTTCTGCGCCGCCGGATCGAGTTGGGACGCCGGGATGATGTTGCCCGGCAGTGGCTGGCTGGTCCCGGGATCGATCAGCGCGATGCGGAAGCCGGAAAAGTTGCCCGTACGCTGAGCCGCTGTCGGGATCAGAGCCGACGCGTTGCTCGGGGTCGACCGGACCTTGGTTCCCTGCCACGAAGTAAAGAAGAAGAACTTGTTGGCCACCACCGGACCACCGAAGGAGAAGCCGTACTGATTGCGCTTCAGTCCGTCCGTGCTCACCGAGAAGAAGTTCTTGGCGTTCACCTCGCTGTTGCGCATGTACTCGAACAGTGAACCGTGGAACTGGTTGGTGCCGGACTTGGTCACGATGTTCACCACGCCCCCGCCGCGGCCGCCGAACTTCGCGCTGTACGTGTTGGTGTCGAATTTGAATGCCTGGACGGCGTCCGGGTTCGGGGCGACGTTGGGCACTTCGGTGTACGGATCCTCATGGGTCCCGCCGTCGAGGACGAAGTGAGTCGAGTTGCCGCGTCCCCCGCTGGCCGAGATTAACTGGCCGGCGGACTCCGGGCGCGTGGCGCCCTGGTTGAAGGCGGAGGCGCTGGCATCGAGCGTTCCCGGAGTGATGGCGAGCAGTTGGAGGACGTTCCGGCCATTCAACGGCAGGTCCGTGATCATCTTCTCGGAAATCTCCGTGCCGACCGTGCCGGTTCGCGTTTCCACTGCCGCGCCGGAAGCCTCAACCGTAATGCTCTCGCTAACGCTGCCGACCTGGAGAATCACATTCACCGCCGCTTCCTGGGCAATCTGCAGAACCAGTTCGGAAACTCTATGGGACACGAAACCGTCGCGGGAAACGATGATGCTGTACCGGGCCGCCGGTAAAGCATTGACTACAAACAGTCCGAGATCGTTGGTCAAAACGGTTCGATCCACACCTGTGTCGAGGTTCCGCACGAGCACCTTCGCAGCCGGGACAGCCGACTGGGTGCTATCCGAGACGGACCCGGAAATTGAACCTGTTTGCCGTTGCGCGTTTAGAGTGCACAACGACAGGGCCGACAGAAGGGCAACGGAGAGCCTTGAGAGCACGAGGTACCTCCCTACTCTCGTGAATCATAACGTTATGATTTTTCGCTGTCAAGCCGGGACCGCTATCAGCCTTGGCCGGGCGGTAGACTCGCGGATATGCAGGGACGCCTTGAGAACCCTCGTGCTCGATCCGTCCTGGCTGCCCGATTCAATGCAGTCGAGCAGCATGCGCAGCGCTTCGCGGCCCATCTCATGGGACGGCTGCGCGATGGCCGTCAAGCGGGGCTGAAAATGTGCCGACCAGGGGAAGTCGTCAAAGGATACGATGCTGACATAACCCGGGCAAGCCAAGCCAGACTCCGAGACGGCCTGCATCAGGCCTAGAGTCATCTTGTTGTTGCACGAAAAGATGGCGGTAGGCGGTCCGGGCAGGCGGAACAATTCCATGCCGCACCGGTAGCCGCTTTCAAGGCTGTAATCGCCCTGGCGGAAGTACTGGTCGCGGACCGGCAGATGAGCCTCCTGCATCGCCTTGCGGAAGCCTTCAACGCGGTCCCTGCCATTGGAGAGGTCGGTGCGGGGCGCTATGATGGCGATCCCCGTGTGGCCCTGCTCGATCAGGTGGCGCGTGGCATCATAGGCCGCGCCCACGTTGTCGACGATCACCGAATTTCCGCGGAACCCGCTCATCGGAAGCCGGTCCACGAAGACAATTGGGAACCGTCGCATGGTCATGCGGTCGTAGGCGGCGTGGCTATCGGAACAAGCGAGCACGACGCCTCCGACCCGCTGCGAGTACAGCATCGCCAGATTCTCACGCTCCTGGGCCGGATCCTCATTCGAGTTGCTGAAGATGATCGAGTACCCGGCTCCCCGCGCCGTTTCCTCAGCGCCGCACATCAGCTCGACGAAGAAGGGATTAGCCAGATCCGGCACGACCATCCCGACAATCTTGCTCCGCCCTGTCTTGAGGCTCCGCGCCATGTGATCCGGGTGATAGTCGAGAGCATGCATGGCTTCGCGCACCCGCGTGAGCATTCGCGGGCTGACGCAGTCCTTCCCGTTGATGACGGCGGAAACTGACGCCCCGGACACGCCGGCAAGGCGTGCGACGTCACGAATGGTCGGGAATCCAGACTTCTTCAATCTTAGATGATAACCCGTCTTCGAAACGTTTCAGTTGACGCGGTCCGAGCCGGGGTGATACAAAATTAAGGCCGCGTCATGGAAAACAACTGGAGCCGCAGATCTGTCCTCGCGTTCCCGTTCGCCGGCCTTGCGGCCGCCACGGACTGGGATGTCGACATCACCCAACTGACACACGGGCCCAAGCATCACTACTTCGGATATATTGGCCACGTCCGCAATACGCCTTGGAACGGCAACGACCGCTACATGGCGCTGCTCCGCGTGGACTTCCAGGACCACATGCCTCTCCCCGCCGAGGCCGCCGACATCGTCCTGCTTGACACCCGGGACAACCGGATCCGCGCGATCGACCAGTCCCGCGGCTGGAATCCCCAGCAGGGCACGATGCTCTATTGGAATCCGGAACAGCCGGACACCCAGCTATTTTTCAACGACCGCGATCTGAAGACCAATCGCGTTTTCGTTGTCCTGTATGACATCGCCAAGGGCAAGCGGATCCGCGAGTACAAGTTCAGCGATACACCCATCGGCAACGGCGGCGTCGCGCAGAACGGCCGGTATTTCCTCGGCTTGAACTATGGACGCATGGCCCGGCTCCGTCCCGTGACGGGCTATCCCGGCGCCTACGACTGGAATCCCGCCACGCCCGCGCCCGGGGACGACGGAATCTTCATCGTCGAAATCGCCACCGGCAAGAAGAGGCTGCTGGTCTCCTTCCGCCAACTGGCCGATGCGATCGCTCCGGCGAGACCCGACGTTGCGGGCAAGCAATTGTTCATCAACCATTCGCTGTGGAACCGGAGTGGAGACCGCATCTATTTCTATGCTCGCGGCGACTTCGGCAAACAGGGCGCCATCAACGTGCCGTTCAGTATCCGGCCCGATGGCTCGCACCTCACCGCGCACCGCCAATTCATCGGCGGGCACCCCGAATGGGAATCCGGGCCGCGCATCATTGGCAGCGTCGGCAACCGGCAGGTGATCTATGACGTCGACAAGCAGGAGCTGGTGGATCAGATCGGCACCCCGGACATCTTCCCGTTTCCGGAAGGCGACGTCGCCCTATCCCACGATGGCCAGTGGTTTGTGAACGGTTACAAGCGGGGGAAGGAGAACCTGTACACCGTGTTCCGGCGGAGCGACCGTTCCTTTGTGCACACGCGCGGCTTGCCGATCGACGACTGGAGCGGCGACCTGCGCTGTGATCCGGCGCCCTGTTGGAACCGCGCGAACAACCAGATCGCCGTCCCGGCCATCGCGGATGACGCGAGCCGCACGCGGCAGACCTTCCTGCTGAGGATTCGAAAGAAGTGATGGCCGCCCCTCGTCTTCTGCTGTTTCTGCCCGCCGCACTCATCGTGGCGGGCCAGACGCCGCCTCCGTTCGATTCACGCAACACCGACATTCCGCACACGGACACGCACTTTTCTCCGAAGGCGTTCTGGCGGCATGCCTCGCACGGCACGCTGGCCCAGTGGGAAGATCGGAAGCGGTTCCTGCGGGCGCAGATTCTTGCCGCCGCCGGACTGGATCCTCTGCCTCCCAAGACGCCGCTCAATCCTCTGTTCGTGAAGCGGATCGAGCGTGACGGCTACGTGATCGAGAACGTGCTCGTTGAGACGCTCCCGGGATATTATCTGGGCGGCAATCTCTACCGCCCGCTCGGCCGCCGCGGACGCTTCCCAGGCGTGCTGCTCGCACATGGACACGCCCAGAACGGACGGCTGGAGAACACTGAGCTCGCCTCCCCGCCCTCGTTTGGCATCAGCATGGCGCGCCAAGGCTATGCCGTCTTCTCTTATGACATGGTCGGCTGGAACGATACCAAGCAGACGATTCACGAGTTCGGTGGTCCGCGCGAAGCGATCTGGGGATTTGGGCCGCTTGGGTTGCAACCGTGGAACTCGATGCGCGCGCTGGACTTTCTACAGTCCCTAGACGATGTCGATCCGGAACGGATCGCGATGACCGGATGGTCCGGCGGCGGAACGCAGACCTTCGTGATGACGGCGGTTGACGACCGGGTGAAGGTGGCGGCGCCCGTGAACATGGTCTCGTCTGTGATGCAGGGAGGCTCGCCCTGCGAGAACGCACCCGGCCTCCGGTTTGACACCTACAATGTGGAGATCGCAGCTCTTGCCGCGCCGCGCCCGATGATCCTGGTATCGAGTCCCTGGGATCAAAGCCGCCATTCGCACGCCGAAATCTACACGCCGATCCGTGGAATCTACTACGTGTATGGAAAATCGCACGCCCTCGAGGCGGTGGAGGTCGAGGCGCAACACAACTACAACCGTGAAAGCCGCGAAGCCGTCTACCGCTTTTTCGGCAAGCACCTGCTGAACGACACGGACGCCACGAAGTTCCAGGAGCGGCCGATGGTCATCGAGAAGCCGGCGGAGATGCTCGCGCTGAACGGGCGGAACCTGCCGCCGGACGCGAAGACCTACGACGGGCTGTTCCGGTTTTGGCGCGAGATGGCGGTGGCGCAGACCAGGCAGGTCCATGACCTGGCGGAATTGCGGCGGCGGTTGAAAACCGTCTTGGCGGTCGAGATGCCCGGGCGTTTGCTCACGGAATCGGCGGAAGGCGGAACGATCATCATCGGCCGCGCGGACCGGCGGGACAGGGTGCCCGCCAAATGGTATCCGGGAACCGGAAAACCGCTGCTGTACGTGCACGAAGGCGGCATGGCGGCGGCCGGCAACACCACTCAGGTCCGCGAGGCCGTGGCGGCGAAACGGCCGGTGCTGTTGATCGACGCGTTTCAAACTGGCTCCGCTGTGGCGGTGCGCGACCGGTCCGCCCGTTACTTCCTGACCTTCAACCGGAGCGACGATGCCAACCGCGTTCAGGACATACTCACGTCGATCGCGTTCCTGCGGAGGCAGTCGAAGGAGAAGATCGAGTTGAAGGGAACGGGCAAGGCAGGCGTGTGGTGTCTGTTTGCCGCCGCGGTGTCCGATGGCGGTCTCGATCTTGACGCAGATCTCTCCGGGTTTGCGGGCAAGGACGAGGATTTCCTGCGCGGGTTCTACATCCCAGGGATTCAGCGCGCTGGCGGGCTGGACGCTGCTCTGCGGCTTACCGCCGCGCTACGCCGGAACTGATCCGCATGCCGAGGTCCCTCTTCGCCGCCTTGATGCTGGTGCCAGCCGCGCTGCCGCAAGTAACGGCGATCCGTTGCGGCCGCTTCTTCGACGGCCGTAACCTTACGCTTCGGGAGAGCGTAACGATTGTCACGGAGGGCAACCGCATCCGTGAGGTGGGCGCTTCTCTCGCGATTCCAGCCGGGGCCCAAGTGATCGATCTGCCGAAAGCCACGGTGATGCCGGGCCTGGTGGACAGCCACACGCATATGTTCCTGCACGGCGCGCCGTATGAGGATTCGCTTTTGAAGCGGTCGCTTCAGTACCGTGCGATCTGGGCCACGGTCGCCGCACGGAAGACGCTGCTCGCCGGATTCACGAGCATCCGCGACCTCGAAACGGAGGGCGCATGGTACGGCGACACGGCCCTGCGCGACGCCATTAACGATGGGTTGGTCATCGGCCCCCGGATGCAAGCCGCCACGCGGGCGTTGAGCATCACCGGCGGCTACACCCCCTACGGATACTCGCCGGACGTAGACGTGCCGCGTGGAGCCCAACTGGCGGATGGCATTGACGGAGTCCGGAAGGCGGTTCGCGAGCAACTGGCCAATGGGGCCGACGTCATCAAGATCTACGCCGACCACCGCCGCCGGGGCGCTCATGATCCGGACATGCTCACCGCGTATCCAACCTTCTCGTTCGAGGAAATGAAGACGATCGTGGAGGAAGCCGCCAAGGCCGGGGCCAAAGTCGCGGCGCATGTGTACCACAGCCAGGCGGCGCAGACCGCGATCCGCGCGGGCGTGGCCTCGCTCGAACACGGTATGTACCTGGACGGCGAGACGTTCCGGCTCATGGCGGAGAAGGGCGTGTACTGGGTCCCGACGCTGATGGCCTACCTGCAGGGTATGGAGGATCCCTCGAAGCTCCCGCCTGCACGCCGCAGGATGATGCTGGGCACGGTCTCCCGCCATAAGGAGACCTTCCAGCGCGCGCTAAAACTCCCCGTCAAGATCGCGTTAGGCACGGACTTGAGCGGCAATCACGAGAACGCGGGGCAGGAATTCGTTTGGATGGTCCAGTATGGGATGAAGCCGCTTGAGGCTCTGCGATCGTCAACCCTGGGGGCCTCCGGGCTGATGGGCTGGCAGGATCGTATTGGCACGATCGAAGCCGGAAAGCTGGCCGACATCACCGCTGTGGACGGAGATCCGGTGGCCGACATCACTTCGATGAAGCGAACCGTGTTCGTGATGAAGGACGGAGTCATCTACAAGCGCCCTTGAACACACTACTATAGTGGGAAGCCACAAGTGACCATCAACGCCCAGGACCGTCTCATCCTGGCCCTCGATCTCCCCTCCATCCAGGACGCTCAGGCCATGGTGGACCAGTTCGACGGCCTCGTCCGCTTCTATAAGGTCGGACTCACCCTCCAGCTCGCCGCCGGACTCCAGTTCATCCAGCCGCTTCTTGCCCGCGGCAACCAGGTCTTCCTCGACTACAAGTACTTCGACGTCGAGGAGACCATCCGCAAAGCCGTCTCTCAGGCCGCCCAGCTCGGCGTCACCTTCCTCACCATCCATGGCCACGGCCGCACCATCCAGGCCGCCGTCGACGGACGCGGATCGAGCAACCTCAAGCTGCTCGCCGTGACTGTGCTCACCAGCCTCGACGCGAGCGACATCGCCGAGATGGGCTACCCGTGCGCTGTCGAGGACCTGGTGATCCACCGCGCACGCAAGGCCGCCGAGGCCGGCTGCGACGGCGTGGTCGCCTCGGGACTTGAGGCCGCGCGCATCCGCGAGGCCGTCGGTGACAAGCTGCTCATCGTCACTCCCGGAATCCGCCCCGAAGGCGCGTCAGGAGACGAGCAGAAGCGACGCGTGACGCCCGCGGGCGCGATCCGTTCAGGCGCGGATTACCTGGTCGTCGGCCGCCCCATCACGCATCAACCGGATCCCCGCGCCGCGGCGGAGCGGATCCTCGAGGAGATGCAGGAAGCTTTCGACGGGCGCTAGTATAATTCACTCAATGCGCCGCGCCACTGTTCTCTCCATCCTGGCCGCCCTCCCGGCCCTCTCCCAAGTCGGAACCACCATGGTCGGCCACGAGTTCCGCCAGGACGACCTGCCCTCCATCGCTTCGGCACGCGACGGCAGCGTCTGGGTCGCGTGGCTGAGCTTTGAAGGCTCCAAGGACGACATCGCCATCCGTCAATACAAGGACGGCCAGTGGGGCAACCTCCAGTGGGTCCCGGCCACCAGCGGCGATAGCTGGCTGCCGCAGATCGGAGTCGACGCGAACAACCGGGTCTGGGTGGTCTGGTCGCAGATGCTCGACAACAATTGGGACATCTTCGCGCGCTCGTTCGACCCCGCCGGCCAGCAGTGGGGCGCGCTTGAGCGCCTCTCCTCCGACCCGCTGCCCGACATCAATCCCCGGCTGGCTTCCGACGGCAAGGGCAAATTGGCGGTCGTATGGCAGGGATTCCGCGGAAAAAATTCGAATATTTTTCTAAAAACTCTCGACGCCGGAAAATGGTCAGCGGACGTGCGCGTCACCAACCGCCCGTCGAACGACTGGGAGCCCGCCGCCGCCATCGATTCCGGCGGCAACGTCTGGGTGGCCTACGATTCCTACAAGTCCGGCAACTACGACGTGTTCCTCACCAAGGTCACGGGGACCGCACCCGGGCAGGAGATTCCCGTTGCTGCAACGCCACGCTTTGAAGCCCGGCCCACACTCGCCATCGACGGCAGCGACCGCGTGTGGGTCGCCTGGGAAGCCGGCGGCGCGGGCTGGGGCAAGGACCAGGGTTACATCCTGCGCCAGAACCCCAAGGGCGCCCTCCTCGGCGGACTCCGGGCCGCGCGCGTCCGTGTCTACGACGGCGGACAATGGCGCGACCCCGCCCCGTTGTCATCGGCGTTTCCCAAAGGGATGAACGTCTACCAGCCGCACATCTTTTCCGATGGCGCGGGCTCGGTGTGGGTCGCCGCCAAGGCACGTGTGCTCGGCCGTGCGGAGCGGGGCGTGCGCAATGTGCGCGGCTGGTTCGAATACCGTGTGACGCACCTCGACGGTGGCGCGTGGTCCAATGCCGAGCCTCTGCCGAACAGCGCGGGACGCTCGTCCACTCGCATGAGCGGCGCGCTCGACTCCACCGGTTCCTTGTGGCTCGCCTGGGACACCGACGGCCGCACGGCGAAGTTCTGGCACCGCCCGATCCGCCAGCAGGTCTACGCGGGCCGGATGCAAGCACCCCGTTCATCGGGTCCGGTGTGGGGTAGCCCACCCGATGAAAACGTCGCCGTGGTGGATGGCCATGCCGACGAGGCGGGAGACCTGAAGGCGATCCGCGCATACACAGTGCGCCTGGGCAATCGCAACCACAACATCGTCCGCGGCGACTTCCACCGCCACACGGAGCTGAGCTGGGACGGCGGCGGAACCACCGACGGATCGCTCCAGGATTTCTACCGCTACATGATCGACGCGTCTTCAATGGACTTCGGTGCCTCCACCGATCACCAGGGCGGCGCGTGGCCGTACTGGTGGTGGTACACGCAGAAGATGACCGACATGTACCACGTGCCCGGAACCTACGTGCCAATCTTCGGCTACGAGCGCAGCGCCGTGTTTCCGAACGGCCACCGGAACATGTTTTTCGCCAAGCGGACTAACGCGCGCGTAACGCCATTCCACTTGCGCGCGGGCGCCGATCCCTTCGCGCTCGGCCGGAGTCCCATGGGCGATGAGCCCGGCATCGGATCCGGCGACCTGGTGGAGAACGACACCAAGCTGCTCTACGAAGAGGTCCGGCGGCTGGGCGGTATCGCCATCTCGCACACCTCCGGGACGCGCATGGGCACAGACTGGCGCGACAACGATCCCGAAATCGAACCCGTGGTCGAGATCTTCCAGGGCGCGCGAACCAACTACGAGCAGTTCGGCGCGCCACACGTCGCCACCAAGGGACGCGACGACCAGCACATGGGCGTCGCCGGCTATCAACCCGAAGGCATGGTGGCGAACGCTTGGGCCAAAGGCTACAAGCTCGGCATCACCACGTCGTCCGATCACGGATCCACGCACATCTCCTACGCGCTGGTTTACACCGACGACTCCACGCGCGAGGGGGTGCTCAACGGCATCCGCAAGCGCCACACCTACGGCGCGACGGACAACATCATTCTCGACGTCCGGATGGGCAACAACTTCATGGGAGACGAATTCAAGGCCACCAAGGCGCTGCCGATCAAGGTCCATGCGCGTGGCACGCGTACGGTGGCGCGCGTCGAGATCATCAAGGACAGCCAGATCCTCTACACCACCGAACCCAAGTCCCAGATGGTCGACTTCCAGTACATCGACAAGGGCGACATCGCGCAGCGGCACTTCTACTACGTGCGGCTGCTGCAGGACGACGGGATGATCGCCTGGTCGAGCCCCTTCTTCATCAATTACAAATAGGAGGCCACTCATGGCCACGATGACCGCTCCGCGCGCGGCGGGCACGATTGCCGCCGCTTCGGGAATCATGAACCGGTTGGAGTCGCTCGACGTGTTCCGCGGCTTGACCATGGCGTCGATGGTGATGGTGAACAACGCGGGGGACTGGACCAACGTCTACGCTCCCCTGCGGCACGCCGAGTGGCATGGCTGGACATTCACCGACATGGTGTTTCCGTTCTTCCTTTGGATCGTCGGCGTGGCGATGACGCTTTCGACGGCCCGGCGCGTCGAGCGCGGAGAGAACAAGTCCGATCTCATCGCGCACGCGTTCCGCCGCGCAGCCATTATCTTCGCGATCGGACTGCTTCTCAATGGATTTCCCCACTACAATCTGTCGACGATCCGGATCCCCGGTGTGCTGCAGCGGATCGCCATCTGCTACTTGATCGCGACGCTGATCTTCCTGTACACGAACTGGAAAGGACAGCTCGCGGCCATCGCTGGTTGCTTGGCGAGCTACTGGGCGATGATGGCGCCGTGGGGCTACGGGAAGGGCTCGACCTTCGCGCAGTACGTCGACGGACTCTACCTCAAGGGCCACATGTACGGGGCCACCAAGACCTGGGATCCCGAAGGCATCGTCAGCACGCTGCCCGCGATCGGAACCGCGTTGTTCGGATTCCTGTGTGGACACCTGCTTCGCGCCGGGCTCACTGATACCGCGAAAGCCCTGTGGATGGCCGGGATTGGCGCCGCGCTGACCATCGCCGGACTCATCACCGATGCCTGGCAGCCCATCAACAAGCAGCTCTGGACGGTCCCCTACACGATGCTGATGGCCGGCCTCGCGTTCCTGGTTTTCGGCGCCTGCTACTACATCGTCGATGTCCGCGGACTCCGAGGCCGCTGGACCAAGCCGCTCGTGATCATGGGGATGAACGCGATGGCGGTCTACATCCTCTCCGGCACCATCGCGCGCCTCATGAGCCTGATCCAGGTGAGCCAAGGAGTCTCCCTCAAGATGTACCTCTACCGGGGATTGTTCGCCCCGCTCGCAAGCCCCATCAACTCGTCGCTTCTGTGGGCTCTGGCCAACGTCGCGGTGTGCTGGCTGGCCGCCTGGGGAATGTACCGGCGCGGCTGGTTCCTCAAGTTCTGATATACTCACGCGTTTATGAACCCTGGGAAACTATTCGCGGCGAGCTGCGTCGCCCTCGTC
>VFZX01000124.1 GCA_016871015.1 Acidobacteriota bacterium
TTCCCGCTGCCGAATTTCGGAGCCACCGACGTGCTGACCCCGCAGAACTACCGCCAGAACCTCACCTCGCCGTTCGCGCCCTCCAACTACTGGACCACGCGCGGCGACCACCGGTTCTCCGACCGTGACTCCGTGTTCGGCCGATTCACGATTCAGGATGTCCGGATCAGAAGCTGGCAAGGCAACCTGCCGACCATCGGCATGCACAACCAGCACCGCTACAACCGCGCGGCGACCATCGCCTATACCCACACCTTCCGGCCGACACTGTTGAACGAGTTCCGCTATGGGCTCGCGTTCAACAACAACACGATCGAAGCCCCGCTACCCGGCAAGCAGATCGTTTCCGAGCTGGGATTCCAGGGGCTCGCTCCGAATCTCCCCGACATCACCGGCCAACCCAAGCTGAGCTGGACCGGACTTGGCCTCACCGGCCTTACCTCCGCCGATTTCCGCAATCCCGGATTCCTGAATTTCCTACAGGATTTCCAGGATCATGTGAGCTGGTTCAAAGGACGCCACAACATGAAGTTCGGTGTCAATATGGGCCGCGTGGAATGGGACGACGGCGCCGCCAACACCAGCCTGTTCGGCAACCTGAACTTCTCGACGCGGTTCACCGGCCACGCCTACGGCGACTTCCTGCTCGGAATCCCGACCACGGCCACCCGCGCATTCGCACCGGTTCGAGTGGACCGGCTTCGCTATCAGTACGACTTCTTCGCCGTGGACGACTTCAAGGTGAGCCCGACGCTCACAGTCAATCTCGGTCTGCGGTATGAATATCACCCAGTGTGGACCGAACAGGCCGGGCTGGGTGCTATGTTCGACATCGAATCCGGCAAGATCGTCGTGCAGGACGGCTCGCTCGACAAGGTGAGTCCGCTGTTCCCCCGGTCCTATGTGGACGTGGTGGAAGCCAAATCCGTCGGCCTGAACGGCAAGACGATCATCCGCGGCGACCGCAACAATTTCGCCCCGCGCATCGGCATCGCGTGGCGCCCGTGGGGCAGCGGGACCGTGCTCCGCGGCGGATACGGATTCTTCTTTGACGTCGTGCCGCGCAACCTAACGCAGGGCCAACTGCCGTTCGTGCTCAACGAGCCCCCGTACACCAACCCGGCGACGAATCCGGATGTGATTCTGCCGCGCGTGTTCCCGTCCACAGGCGCCGCGGGACCGAGCACCGTAGGACTACCGGCCGCGGTGGCGGGCAACCTGCAGATTCCCTACAGCATGCAATACAACCTGACGATCGAGCATACCAAGTTCGACACGGGATTCAGGTTTCCTATATCGGCACCAACACGCGGAAGGGCGATTGGGCCTACGACATCAATGCGCCGCTGCCTGACAGCAGGCCCTACGTCGACAAGCCGCGCCGGTTCCCGAACTATCCCGGCATCAGCTACTTCTCCAACGGCGGCGGCCACCAGTATCACAGCCTGACAGCCGAGGCCGAACGGAAGATGGCGCGCGGACTCTACTTCCAGACCTCGTGGGTCTGGGCGCGCGACATCGGCGACCTCGACCGCGGCATCTCGCCGGAGAATCCCTATGACCGCCGGCGTGAGCGGGCGGTTTGGATTGATATCCCGACCCATCGATTCACCACGAACCTGTTCTATCAATTGCCCTTCGGCCGTGGACGCACGTTCCTGAGCAACGTGAACCGTGCTGCCAATCTCGCCGTGGGCGGGTGGGAGATCAGCGGGATTTACAGTTACTACTCCGGCCAGTTCCTGACGCCGGCCTGGACCGGCCCGGATCCGGTGGGCCTCTCGTTCACCAACTCACGGACTCCGGCCAACGTGACGTTGCGCCCCGATCACCTGCGCAACGCGAACCTGCCGGGCGGCCAGCGTGCGGTCAACCGCTGGTTCGATGCGAGTGCCTTCGGCAACCTCTCCGCCGGTCTCGGCCGGTTCGGCACTTCGGCCAAAGGCGTGATCAAAGGGCCCGGAGTCAACGTATGGCACGTTGGGTTCTTCAAGAGCTTCTATATCACCGAGAAGATGCTGTTCCGGTGGGAGCTGACTGGAACCAACTTCTTCAACCATCCGAACTTCTCCAATCCGGCGACCAACATTTCGCAACTCGCCAATGTTGGCGTGATCAGCGGAGTGGGCGGCGTGAACGGCTCCTCCACCGGCGACCAGCCGGGGGCGAGAGCATTCCGGATGGGCCTGCGCTTCGAGTTCTAACGTCCATTGTTGTTGCGTTGGGTCCGTGTGCTGCCGCTGGCCTTCGGGCTTTGCGCGCAGGGCCCGGACCCTTTTTTATCGTGGCTCGATGCCCGCGCGCAGGAACAGCTCCGGCAGCGCGCCCAGGCCGTCGCCTCCATCCGCACGCCACAGGACGCGGACAGGCGCAAGCAGTATGTCCGCGCGAAGATGCTGGATCTCCTCGGCGGGCTTCCTACCTTTAACGGCCCGTTGAACGCCCGCGTCACCGGCCGTCTGGTGAGCGAAACACATACGATCGAGAAGGTGATCTTCGAGAGCCTCCCCGGCTTCTACATCACTGGAAACCTGTACCGTCCCAACGCGCCGGGCCGCTACCCCGGAGTCCTGGTCCCTTCCGGACACACGCAGGAGGGAAAGCCCGAGACCCAGGTCGTCGCTGCGAACCTCGCCGCGCAGGGCTTCGTCGCGCTTGCCTACGACCCCATCGGACAGGGCGAGCGCGAGCAGACCTACCTGCCACAGCTCGGACGCGCGCTGTCCGGCGGCGGAGGCAACGAGCACCTGGAGCTTGGTGTCCGCAACATCCTGATCGGCCAGAGCGTCGCGCGATACTTCATCCACGACGCCAAACGCGGTGTCGACTACCTGATCAGCCGCCCCGATGTCGACCCGGACCGCATCGGTGTCACCGGCTGTTCCGGGGGCGGAGCCATCACCACCTATGCCGCCACGTTCGACCCGCGCATCAAGGCCGCCGCGCCCGGCTGCTTCATCAGCCCGTTCGGTTTCCTGTTCACTGGTCCGACGGCCGACTCCGAGATGAGCTTCCCTCAATTCATCTCCAGCGGACTCGACATGGCCGACTTCTTCGAGCTCGCGTCGCCGCTGCCCTGGCTCATGATGGCCACCACCGAGGATTACTTTCCGCCCGGCCCCGCGCGATCGGTTTTCGAGGAGGTCCACCGCTGGTACAGCGTGTATGGCGCCGGTGAGCGGGTTCAGTTCTTCGTCGGAAACGGGCCGCACGGGACACCACGGGAATCTCGCGAGGAAATCTACAAATGGATGATCCGCTGGCTCAAGGACGGGAAGGGGGAGGCACGCGACCAGCCGGTGAAGCTCTACACCAACCTGGAGCTTCAGGTGACACGGGGCGGCAATGTCGACGGCGAGCCGCGCAGCCGCAAGCTGTACCAGATCATCGGCGATGAGTTCCGCGCGCGCCGCCAGCCGCGAGGCGCCGCCCAGCTTCGGGAGGAACTGCGCCGCCTGGGCGTCGGTTCCACTGGCAAGGCTCCTGCCGCGCGTGTAGTTGCCCGCGGCGAGGGCGCTGGATTCCGGATCGAGGAGATCCAGTTCGAGAGCGAACCCGGAATCACGCTGTCCGCGCGGCTCTACTTACCGCCAGGCGAAGGGCGCAAACCCGCCGTGGTGATCTTCGAGGAGAAACGGCTGCGCGTGCCGCTCTTTGTTCAGCTCAGCCAGTCGACAGCGGCGGTTGCGGAGTCGGTTGCGAAGTCCGGCTGGATCGCGGTGGAGCTCGATCCACGCGACTCGCCGGCGGCGCTTGAAGGCCGTCCGTTCTTGAGCAACTGGGTGACCAACGAGCGCGCGGACCTCGTCGGACTCAACCTCGCCGCCATGCGCGCCCGCGACCTCCTGGTGACGATCGACCTGCTGTCCGCGCGTCCCGATGTCGACAGCGCCTCAATCCGTGGCTATGCGCGTGGCGTCAAGGGATTCTGGTTGATGCTTGCCGCCGCTTCCGATTCACGCCTGAATCGGATCTGGCTCGACCGGACTCCCTGGGGCCTCGCCGCCGCCTTCGACGCTCCCCTTACCAATCACTTGTTCGACGCGATGATTCCGGGCTTTGCCCGCCACTGGGACTACAAGGACCTGACCAGTCTCATCGGTCCGCAGCGGGTCTACTGGACCGATCCCGCGAATTGGATGAACCGGATCGTTCCGCTCGAGGGTCCGTACCGCTACCGGATCGTGGGGGAGAGCAACGATCCGATCGTGGCGGAGTTCCTGCGGTAGCCGGAGCTGCCGCTACGCTTCGACCGGCTTCCTCGTCCTATACTTCCCCCTCGTAAAATCCGGGAACTCCACCGGCTGGCTCCCCTTGGCCACCGACTCAATGCTCAGCGGAAAGATCGCGCTCCATGCCGCCCCATCATAAACATCAATCGGCACTGGACCCCGGCTTTTCACCGCCCGGATGAACTCGTACAGCTCCATGAAGTCCGCACCCCCATGCCCATGCTGCTTGGCCACTGGTGCAAGCCGCTTCCACAGCGGATGTTCATACTGCTGGAAGTACGCCTCAGCCGGCTCCCAGTCATCCTTTTTCGGACTCACGCCCTCAAGATAAATTTTGTCCAGCGTCCCGGAATAGATCCCCTTGGTCCCCTGCACCCGCAGGATGAGGTCGTACGGCCGCGGAGAGATCGTGTCGAAGTACAGTGTCACCGTCCGCCCACGCTCGGTCCGGATCAGACTCGTGTTGACGTCACCCGACGCGTAGGTGCGGGCCGCATTCCGGTGGTCCGCGCCGAACCGCGTCGAAGCATAGTAGTTCAACCCCTGCGACAGGCTGCTCATCGACACGAGTTGCGTGAACCGGTCGCCGCGGTTGATGTCCAGCCACCACCCGATCGGACCCGCCGGATGGGTCGGATACAAATTGCCGTTGCTCCGCTCGTAGTGCAGCCCGCGCCAGGACAGCTCGCCCGGAGTCCCGCGCGCCGCGTCGCGCCAGATCAGCGCGCCCCGGACATCGTGCTGGTACCCGCCCTCGCAATGCGACAGGTCGCCGAGCAGACCCTTCCGGATCATCGCCAGGATCGCCAGCACGTTCCTGAAGTAGCAGACATTCTCCAGGAACATGCACGGCATCCCGGTCGACTCCGACACGTTCACCAGCTCCCAGCACTGCTCCAACGTCACCGCCGCCGGAACCTCGGTAGCCGCGTACTTGCCGGCCTTCATCGTCGCCACCGACATCGGCGTGTGCAGCTCCCACGGGCCCGCGTTGATCACCGCATCCAGATCCTCCCTCGCCACCAGCCGCAGATAATCCTCAGGCCCTTGCGAGTAGCCCTCCGGCCGCGCGCGCCCCGACTTCTCCACCAGGTCCTGCGCCCGCTTGAGGTGCGCCTCGTTGATGTCGCACACCGCTGGAATCTCGACGCCACCCTGGGCGGCGCCCGCCGCAAGTGTGGTTCGGAGAAGGCCGGTGCCACGCGAGCCTGTCCCGATGAATCCGATACGTACCGGCTTGGAGGAGACCGTTTGCGCAAGGGCGCCGCCCAGGAAATCACGGCGGAGAATCGGCATTCCGGCAATTTATCACGGCCCGCGCCTGCCGCGCTGAAGGATTGCTTTTGTTCAAGGTGTCCTTTTAAAAAAGACACCTTTATGCTATTCTGTCCTCATGAATGAACTTCTTGTCCGGGAGGCCATCCGCCAGAAAATTGCGGACTCTGTCAGCGTTCCGCTGCCCAACCTCACGCGGCGCGACATCCACCTTCCCGCCGTTCCGCGAAAAGTCCGCGCCGTCACCGGAATGCGCCGTGCCGGAAAGACGTGCTTCCTGTTTCAATGCATGCACGACCGGCTGGACCAGGGCGCCCCGCGCGACTCCCTCGTCTACTTCAGCTTTGAGGACGAGCGCCTCGCCGGAATGGACACTCCGCATCTCGCCTGGGTGCTGGACGAGTACTTCTTGCGTTGCCCAAGCTACCGCGACCGGCGGCAGGTCACCTTCTTCTTCGACGAGATCCAGGTCGTGCCCAAGTGGGAGTCCTTCGTCCGCCGGATCATGGATTCGGAAAAGGTGGAGGTGTTCGTCAGCGGGTCATCCGCAAAGATGCTGAGCCGTGAAGTCGCCACGTCACTGCGCGGACGCGCCACCGAGACCATCGTTCATCCCTTCAGCTTCCGCGAGTACCTGCGCCACAACGGCGTCGAAGCTCCACAGGACCCCCGCTTCGCGCCCAAGGCCCGGCGCTCGGAACTGGCAAACGCGTTCCTCACCTATCTGCGGACAGGCGGATTTCCCGAAGCCCAGGGGCTTGATTCCCGCGACCGCATGACGCTATTGCAGTCCTACGTCGACGCCTGTCTGTTTCGCGATGTCGTCGAGCGCCACAACGTGACGAACGTCCCCGCCCTGCGCTGGCTGGTGCGCCGCCTGCTGGGATCTCCTGGCGGGCAGTTCAGCGTCCTCAAGTACTATCGCGAGCTCCAATCGAGCGGCGTCGCCGTGTCCAAGGACTCCTTGCACGCGATGCTTGGCCACCTCGAGGACGCCTTCCTGGTGCGGACCCTCGAAGTCGCCTCGGCGTCGCTCCGCCAGCGGCAGTCGCGTCCCCGCAAGGCGTACCCGGTGGACCCGGGGTTGATCCCGGTCTTTGACCGGACAGCCCGGCCCAACACCGGCCACGCGCTCGAAAACGCGGTGATGATCGAGCTCGAGCGCCGCGGCTACCAGTGCGCCTACGTTGTCACGCCGGAGGATCTCGAGGTCGATTTCCTCGCCCGGCAGCAAGGCGGCCAGCCCGTTCTCATCCAGGTGGCCGCGAGTATCGAGGATCCCAGCACGGCGGCAAGCGAGTTTCGAGCGCTCCACGCCGCCGCGCCAATCCACCAGAACGCCAAGCCCCTCCTCATCACCCTCGATTCCACCGATCTTGCAGGCTCGAAAGCGGACCCCGGGGTCGAGGTCCGCTCGGCGTGGGAGTGGTTCTTGAGCACGGAATCAGAGACGGCTACGGCGCGAGGGTGAAGTTGACATCCACCACCGTCAGCACCTCTACAGGATTGCCGTTCAGGTGCGTCGGCTCCCAAGTCCACGTGGCTACCGCTTCCTGCGCGGCGGTCACAAGGATCGGATGCCCGGCCACCAGACTCAGGTTCTTAACGTGGCCATTCTGCCCAATGAGGACATTGAAGCGCACCGTCCCCTGGATCCGCGCCGCCTTGGCCTCCAACGGGTACTTCGGAGGAACTCCGCCATTCTTCTTCTTGGCCTGAACGTTGCCGCCGATCCTCAACCGCGCCACTCCCGGGGTCTCGGCGCCTGCTGACAGCTCCGCCTGCGTTCCCACCGTCAAGGTGACCAGCGTCACATCACCTTCGCGCCGGACATCATGTGCCACATCCAGGCCATACGGCCGGACGATGGCCGCGATCTCAGAGATCACCTGGGGCGCCGACTTCTGTCCCTGATAGGGCGCGAGCCGTGCCTCCAGAAGCTGCCGCGCCTTTGCTGCCGAAGGCAGCACGCGGATCACGTTGATCTCGTGGAAGCCCGTGTCGGTTACCTCCTGCCGCTTGAACTGAATGGAGGATTGCACGATCCTGCGTGTCCTCGCCTCATTTCGATACTGCCATTGCAACACTGATTCGAGCGCCGCGCGCCGAAGCTCGTCCGGACCCGAGATCACGCGCGCATCCGCCACCGTTCCATCGGGATTCACCACCGCTTCCACGACCACCACCGTTCCCTCCACCCGGGCCTTGCGCGCCGCCATCGGATACGCCACCGGATGTTGGTAGATCACATCTCCAGCCGACGCGGAATCGAGCTGCACTCCTGAGTCCGGCAACTGCGGCGCGGCGGTCAATGGAAAGCGGGCGATCGCGGAACCCATCACGGCAGCCAGGACGGCCGCGGCGGTGGAAGCGGAAAAAAAGAAACGCAAGCGGGACATGACGGGAACCTCCTGGTAAAGGGCTTCAACGCGCCGGGCCAGACCGCGGCGGAAAAAGAATGTGGGTGCGGGGGCGAGGTCGGGGACCGCGGCGCCCGTTGAACTCAACAGCGCACTGACATAGGTCTCAAGGGCTCCGGTGAGCGTCACGGACTCTGCGTCCACGATCTCCTCCCGGCAAACCCGCAGGCGATGTTCCAGCCACCAGATCAGCGGGTGGAACCAAAGCAGCGAACAGGCCGCCGCTTCAAGCAGACTCCAGAGCCAGTCCCCGCGACGGACATGCAGCAGCTCGTGGATCGCAATGGCGCGTTGGGACTCCATGCTCAAGTTGCCGAACCGGGGCGGCACCAGCACCACCGGATCCGCAAACCCGAACGTAACCGGACCAGCGAGTGACGGCGAAACGCGAATCCGCGCCGCAGTCCGCGACGTGCGCTGAGCCCACTCGAAGCTGGCAGGGATGGGATCGAGCGGCTCGGACTCCCGCCGGTACTGGCGCAGCCTGCCGAGTCCAAGCAGCAGTCCCCCGATCGCAGAGCGGCTCCGGCGGCAAGCATAAACCACGCCCACCATTCCCAGTCGATTCCCGGAACCTGCTGGTCCGCCACGACGCCGGCGGCAACACCGCTAACCTGTGCGGGCAGCGCCAACATCACCGGACGCTGCCAGGGTTCGGCCACCGGAAGCAGCAGGCACGCCACCAACAGTGCCTGATAGTAGGGGAGCAACAGCCCAGGCTGCCGCACGCGCAAGATCCACGGCAGCAGCGCGCCCGCCGCAAGCAGCACCGTCGCCTGAATGAAGTAGGCAGCGAGATTGCCGAGGTCCGTCATGACCGCTTTCTCCGGGCGCCTTTGGCCTGGCGTGTGATCTCCTCAATCTCTTCCGGAGTGAGTCTTTCGTCCTCCACCAGGTGCATCAACAAGGGCTTGGCGGACCCGTCGAACACGCGGTTAAGGAACTCCCGGACCATCCCGCGCACCACGTTCTGGCGCGGCTCCGCGGGCGTGTAGACGTGCGCCCGCTCACCGGCCTGCTTCACCAGGTAGCCTTTCTGCTCCAGGATCCCCATCATGGTCATCACTGTGGTGTAGGCCACTTTACGGCGCTCGAGCAGAGCCTCATAGACGTCGCGCACGGTGGCCGCGCGCCGGTCCCAGACGGTCTTCATGATCTCGAGCTCCTGTTCGGTCAGGACGGAACTCTTTGGTCTCACACTAATAAATTAGTACGAATAAACCCGCGCGTCAAGAGAAATCTTCACTCCAGAGAATCCTTCCGTGGACCCTTTCCCGGCAACCCCACCGGATTCTCGTGCACCCGCTCCTGGAACCGGCCCCGCAAGCCTCCCGCCAATCCCACCGCCGATTCGCCGTACTTGTCCCGCATCGCGTCGGCCGCCGCCAGCGCCTTTCCCCATCGATCGCTATGGCCTTGATCGAGCAGGCTCATCTGCCCTTCCCCACGCACCAGATTCCCCGCATGCACGCCAATCAGGCGGATCGGCTTCCCTGACCAGTGCCGGTCAAAAAGCGACTTCGCCTCCGCCAGCAGCTCGGTGTCGATTTGCGTGGCGTGATCCAGTGTGTGCGCGCGTGTGAATGTCGAGAAGTCAGAATAACGGAACTTGATCTGCACCGTGCGCGCCCATAGTCCGTGCTCGCGAAGCCGCCGTCCGACCATCTCGGACAAATGCGACAACGAAGCGCCCAGCCGCTCGCGGTCGGCAGTGTCCTGGTCGAAGGTATGCTCGTGCGAGATCGACTTCGGGTCGCCCGGATCCCCAACCGGAGAATCGAACCATCCACCAGCGTCGAGCCCCTTCGACTTGCCCGCCAGCGCCAAGCCCCACTTCCCGAACTGCTCTTCAAGGAACGGCTCATCCAGCCGCGCCAGGTCCCCCACCTTGCGGATTCCCAGCTTGGCCAGGCTCGCCTCCATCACCTTGCCAACACCAGGGATCTTGCGGACATCGAGCGGCGCCAGGAACCGGGCCTCACAGCCGGGCAGCACCCACAGCACACCGTTCGGCTTGGCCTGATCCGAACACACTTTCGACACCAGCCTTGCCGTCGAGATCCCGATGGAGCAGTTGAGCTTGGTCTGCTCCTTGATCGCCTCATGCAGCCGGTGCGCGGCGCGCATCGGAGGACCGTGCAGCCTCTCAGTCCCGGTCACATCCAGGTAGGCCTCGTCGATGGAGGCCATCTCGACGAGCGGGGAAAACGCCCGCAACACGTCGTGGACCTGCCGTGAGACGTCACGGTAGCGGTGCGGATGCCCCTCGACGAAAATCGCCTGCGGGCACAGCTTGTAAGCAGTCCTGAGCGGCATCGCCGAGTGAACCCCAAACTTGCGCGCCGCGTACGACGCCGCTGACACCACGCCCCGTTGGTCCGGCTTTCCGCCCACCACCACCGGCTTCCCCTTGAGCGACGGATCGAACAACTCCTCAACCGATACGAAGAACGCATCCATGTCGAGGTGGAAAATGGTGCGCACGTCTCAACCCCGCCGCTGGGCGGCCACCACGCGCGGCCAACCGGCCAGGTCGAGGCGCGTCCCGGCGCGGTCCCAGTCCACCGGATCGAGCATCGCGCGAACCCTGCCTTCGCCCTGATATCCGATCTCCATGATCAACCAGCCGCCGGGAGCCAGCAGCCGCCGCGCATCCGCGATCAGCCGTTCGTAGATCTCGACTCCCGTGGGTCCGCCGAACAGCGCCACGTGCGGCTCATGTTCGCGGATCTCGCGTTGCAGCGCCGGACCCTCTGGCTGGGGAATGTAGGGCGGATTTGAAAGCACCAGGTCGAAGCAGCCCTCCGGCCCGAACGCTGCTCCGAGATCGCATACAGCGAAGCGTGCCACCGCGCCCAACGCATCGGCATTCTCGCGCGCCACCCGGACCGCGGCTTCCGAAATGTCGGACGCCCACACCGCGCACCCAGGCCGTTCGAGCGCCCAGGTAACCCCAATCGCGCCGGACCCGCATCCGATGTCGACCGCCCGCCGGGCTCGGGGTGCGCACTCGAGCGCCACCTCAATGACGTGCTCCGTCTCAGGCCGCGGAATCAGCACCGCAGGCCCCACGCGGAACAGCCGTCCATAGAACTCCTGCCTCTTCGTGATGTACTGCACCGGCTCGCCCTGCAGCCGCTGATGCAGGTACCGGCCATAGTGGATCCACGCGAGCTCCGTGAGCGGATCGGTGCCATGGCTGAACAGATGCGGCCGCTCCTTCCGCAGAGCGTGGCACAGCAGGATCTCGGCCGTGAGGCGCGCCGAGGGGACCGCGGCTTCCTCGAGCAGCCTGGCGCCCTGGGCCAGTGCTTGTCCGATCGTGAGCACTGTTTCGAGCATAGCGCCAAATTTTTGTCACGCCGCCCGTCCGCGCGCCGATGAGTGTCGTTGAAGTCACCGGCAGGGAGGAACTGATGGCGTTGGACGTCTTGATCGTAGACGATTCCGCTGCGATCCGGAAGATTTTGCAGCGAGTGCTGTTTCAGGCCGACATTCAGGTCGGCAAGGTGCTGGAGGCAGGCGACGGAGTGGAGGCGCTGGAAGCGCTCAAGACCAATCCGGTCGGCCTGATTCTATCCGACATCAACATGCCGAACATGGATGGCCTGCAATTCCTGAATGAATTGAAGAACCAGCCCAACCACCGGCACGTGCCGGTCATCATGATCACCACCGAGGGGGCGCAGGCCAAAGTCATGGAAGCGGTGAATCTCGGAGCGAGAGGATACGTACGCAAGCCGTTTACAGCCGAGCAGATCAAAGAAAAACTGGTGGGCATCATCTAGACATGGAACGCGAACAGATCGCCGAGACTATGATCGCGGCCACAAACGACGTATTCGCCATGATGCTGGGGGTGGATGTCGCCGTTGGCGCCCCTGGCTACGACCACAGGGGAAGCGGGCCAAACCGGGGAGTGGTCGCTCTGGTCGGACTCGCTGGCACGTGGGCGGGCACGGGTACCATCAACTGCACACCAGAGCAAGCCTGCTGGCTGGCCTCCCAGATGCTGGGCCAGGAGTTCCCGGCCGTCAATGAGGACGTCCTCGACGCAGTCGGTGAGATCGCCAACATGGTGATCGGCAACATCAAGACCAGTCTCGAAGAAGCGCTCGGACCCATTGGACTCAGCGTGCCCACAGTCGTGTACGGGCGCAACTTCGCCACCCGGTCCGTCGGCAAGCAGTCCTGGACCGTCGTCGAGTTCGGCTGCGGCGCGGGGTCTGTCAGCGTGGGCGTGATGATCTCCCAGGTCCAGCCCAGCGGAGTCCCAAGAGTCGCGGCTCCGGCCCTGATCTCCGTGTAAGGATAGAATGGACCGCGGGGGCCCCATTCCCCGCATATCCAGAATTGACCCGGCCGACTCCCTATCCCTCGGATCCAGTGCTGCTGCCTCCGGGACACCGCCCGTCCCGGAGCCACCGCATTGGACTGATTCCGCTCGCGGCCGCACTTGCGGTTCTCGCATACGCGGTTTGGCCAGACCGGCCGGGACCTGTCGAGCGGCCCCGGGCCAAGACGGCCGCCGCGCGCTCCGGAACGATCGCGCGCAAAATCCGGATTTCCGGCATGATGGCCGCCCGCCGCTCGGCGACCTTTGTCGCACCCAGAGTCCGTGGGAGCCGGGGGCGCTCGCTCGCCGGCGGGGACTTCCGCCTGGTGCTCGAGAGCCTGGTCCCGCCCGGCTCGCGGGTCCGCACCGGGCAAGTGGTCGCCGCCTTCGACCTTCAATACATGGAGACCCGGCTGGACGAGTTGCGGGCCGACATTCGGCAACGGGAGCTTACCAACCAGCGCATCGACGCCAGCACCGCCGTCCGGCGCGCCAGCCTGGACCAACGGATCCGCAACGCCCGCGCGACGCTTGAAAAGGCCGGGCTCAACCTGAAGACGATCCCCGTCCGCTCAGCAATGCAGGCTGAGCGGTACCGCATCGCCCACGAGGAAGCCCAGGCGAACCTCGATCATCTTCTCGTCCAGCGGAAGTGGTTTGACCAGGCGGAGATGTCACAGCTCCGGCGCGAGGAGCTGATGCTGCGCGACGCTGTCCTGGATCTGGAACGTGCCGCCGAAAACCTCGACCGGATGGTGTTCCGCGCACCGCTCGACGGCGCCGCCATCATGGGAACCATCCAGCGCGGCCACGAGCAGGCAGAGATTCAGCCCGGCGATGAGATTCGCGCCGGACACGCATTCCTACAAGTGGTCGACACCAGTTCGCTTTACCTTGCGGGACAGGTGTCGCAGGCCGATGGGCAGAAGATCCGGCCCGGCGCCCGCGCCACGATCCATTTGGACGCGGTGCCCTCATTCGAAATGCCCGGACGCGTGGTGACGGTGGGAGCGCTTGCCACCACCACCCGCTACCGGCCGGGATGGGTGAGCAGCCTCGCAGTCCAGGTGGAACCCGACGCGCCGGATCCACGGGTGTTCGCCAACGCTTCGGCCAGCGCGGACATCGTGCTCGACTCCGAACAAGCTCCGGCGGTTGTCGCGCGCGAGTGTGTCGCCGAAGCCACGGAGGACTCGGGGTACGTGCTCATCCGAACGGGCGACGGCGATGGCGAGGAGGAGTCCTGGGTGCGGCGGCCAGTCGAGTTGGGGTTGGCCAGCAACAACGAAGTCGCGGTGCGGACCGGGCTGGCCGCGGGGGATGTAGTGGCGTGCGGAGCGTTCTGAAGCTTGGAAGAATGCGGCCTTCTCCGCCAGCGTCCATTCGAGACGCGCATTCGCTAGGTCCTCGGCCCGCTCGATGGCTGACGTTCCACTGGCGTAAGGCGATGAAGGACCGATTTGGAAGCCATGAGTCCGGTAGGTGGCGGGAGTCAGCCTCGTCATGCGCGAGAACAGGCTGTAAGGCGAGTCCGCGATCATCCTGCGTCCGGAACGCTGGCCCGCCGGATTGATCAAGTCAACGAAGACCGTGTACTTGGGCTCAAAGGCGTATTCACAAGCGACGCCGAGTGTCTCGCCTATCGGCAAGAGGCCAGCGGAACAATTCCCGATTCCCGGCAGCCCAGCAGGGCAGGAGTGGCCGCGGTGGAACGGTCACGGAGCATCGTCAGATCCGTCGAAATGAGCAGGCGCAACGGAGCATTGATGCGCTGAAACGTCTCGTGTGGAATCTCCAGGTACAACCTGGGAGTCTTCGCAGCGGAACAATTCCCGGATCTCCCGCAACTGGCCCCCGCTCAGGCCAAACATCCACCGCTCCGCTGATGCAGACGGTCTTGCTCGCAAGATCGGCGTCTGGATCGGTGACCGGCGGTGGCGCGGTCTCCGCGAACGGAAACAGGAATGCTTGTGTTGACACCAGTTGAGATAATGAAGCCGTGGCTGGATTGCCCGAATTCGAAGCGTTGCTGAAGTCTGTGCCCGAGTGCGAGAGGACCCGGATCCTCAAGTGGGCCGTCGAAGCACTCGGCGGCGCGTTTCCCGGAATCGCCTCGCGTCCGGACGTCTGCGGCGGTGAGCCCTGCATTATTCGAACGCGAATCCCGGTGTGGGTCTTGGAGCAGGCTCGAAGGCTCGGGGCCACCGACCAATCGCTCCTTGCGAGTTATCCGACGCTTCGGCCTGAAGATCTGCGGAACGCCTGGGCTTACGTGAGCGCTCATCCCCCCGATATCGACGTTCAGATTCACCGGAACGAAGCGGCATAGAGCGGCTAGAGTTGCAGACCGTCGAGGCTAACCTGGCAGCCTTCTTGTTCTTGCGGCATGCTTCGGAGCCCGCATGGGCAGTACCAGTCCGAAGGTTCGACCGCGCTCTCTCCCCGCCCGCCACTCGTTCTTCCGGCCCTGTGACCTCTTTGAGGAACTCGCGCACAAGAGACTCGCCGGGCGCTTTGCAATCAACGAGTTCCTTTTCTCGAGTGGTGCCGCGCCCGGCGGCTTGTGCGCTTGTTACCCCCACAACTCCTTCACCGGCGCGTAAATGTCCTTGTCCGACTCGGGCACGTAGTAGAATCCCCGCCCGAACGGATCGTCGTACCGGACGCTCGTGTAGTCGATCCCCATCGCCGAATAGATCGTGGCCTCGATATCCTCCGGGCGGATATCGCGGTCGCGCGACCACCCCGTTTCAGCCGTCGCCGAGCCCGTGGCGTTGGTCGACCCGATCGTCCGGCCGCCCTTGATTCCCGCGCCCGCCATGAAGACGAATTGCTGCAGGAAATGGTCACGGCCCGCCTGAGCGGTGATGGCGCCCGTAGTCCGCCCGAACTCACCCATCATCACGATGAGCGTCTCGTCGAACACACCGGATTTCTTCAGCTCCGCGATCAGCGTTCCGAGCCCGTTGTCGAGCTCGCGGCAACGCGTGGGCAGTGAATTCGCCTGGTAAATATTCCGGTGGTGGTCCCAACCGCCGAGAGTGATCTGGATATAACGGGTCCCGTTGCGCTCAGCCAGGATTTTGGAGGCCAGCAGGCACGCGTTGCCGAAGTTGGTGTTCCCGTACTGCGCGGCCTCGGCTTGGGTGAAGCGAAATGCACGGTCGACAGTCGGGTTGAACATCAGCCCCTTGCCTTCGGCATAGAACCGGTCGAAGTCCTCGAGTGCCTTCCCGTACGGAGAATTCACACGAAGCGAGCCGTCCAGTTTCGACAGGAAATCGAACTTCGCATCGAACCGTGCGTTGCCATCCGGATTCACCGTATCGGGCAGGCCCGCAGTAGCGGGAATCACGCGCAGCGGAGCGTAAGTCGCCGACAGATAACCGGACCCCACTGCGCCATCCGAGTTCAATGCCAGGAACGTCGGAAACACCTGCGTGGGCGTTTTCTCGGACTCCTTTTCAGCCGCGACAATACTTCCGATGTTGGGTGCGATGTCGCCCAGCACGGCGCCCGGCGAGCGTCCGATCTGGACCCAGGCCTGTCCAAGATTATGCTGCAGCGCCCAGGAGCGCGCGGAGCGGATAATCGCGTAGTCCGGGATCGCCGCCGCCAGCTTCGGCATCAGCCCCGTTGGGAACGCGATTCCGTTGATCGTTTCCGGCTTGAGCAAATCCATCGGCGTCGACGGGCTCTGCTTGAAGTCGAACGTGTCGGTGTGGCTGGGCGCTCCGGACAGCAGAATCATCAACAGGTACTTGGCGCGGTTGATTGACTCTGCACCGTTGCGCTTGATTACCTGGCCGATCGCTGGCTTTTCGAGTAGCACCGTGCCGGCCAAGCCGGCCCCCAGCATGCGGAAGAAGCCGCGGCGGTTCCAATGTGGCCGCGCGAAGAAGAAGTCGTGACGGTGGGGGTGCTTGTCCACCATGCGGTCGAATCTGTCCTGTTGGCTCATGGTGTTCTCCCTAGTAGTTGTAGATAAAGTCGACCTTGTTGTAGAGGGACCACAGCAGGTCCTCCACGCGCTGCATCCGGGTGTTTCCGCTCGTTCCGTTCAACATAGCCTGCGCAATCCGGATTTCGTCTTCCGTGGCGGGCCGCGACAGGACCGAAAGGAAGAGCTCATTGATGAGCAGGTTGTCGTTGATCGATTGCGGATATTTGTTCAAGACCAGACGCGCCAGACTGGCGGTTGCACCCGCGCCCGCGGCCCGTGTACGGTCATGCACGTAGCGGTCGTTCAACAGGTTCAAAACCTGGGCAACGGACCCATCGTTGCGCCGCTCCTCCTCGATCCGGTTGCCGCGCAGGAAGGCGTCGAGCAATGACGCGTTGGCGTACGTGTTCGCGATTCCGGCGATGCGGAACTCGACCGGCACCGTGGCCTGGCCTAATCCGCGGGTACCGGGAAGCTGCATCGCCCACGGGACCGGGTCCGTCCCCGCTGGTGTCACACTATAAACCACCGGCATGTTGCTCACCTGGGCGATCGCGTCCACCACCTCTTCCCCCCATAGCCGGCGCACGAACTTGCGGGCGAACAGGCGCTCGTACTCAGCCCGCCACGTCCCCTCATACCGGGATGACATCTGGTAGGCCTGAGAATTCGTGATCGCGCGCATCAGCCACTTGAGATCGAACCGGTTCTGCTGGAACTCGCGTGCGAGCGCGTTCAACAGCTCTGGGTGCGACGGCTGAATCGTCCAAGGCGCCGGTGGCGGCTTGGTTGGATCCAGGCGGTCCAGGTCAAACTGGTTCGGCGGATCCACGATTCCTCGGCCAAAGTACTGCTTCCAGATATAGTTGACCGAAGCCCTCGCGAACTGGATATCGGCGGTGAGGAAGCGCGCCAGCGCCACGCGGTACGGCTCTCCTGCCCGTGGACGCCCACCGTCACCGAACGGGTAATTCGGCGCGATGTTGCGCACCGTACCGATCGGTTGCCGCGCGGGACGGTTGCCTGTGGTGGTGTTCAGTGCGTAGTCAGGAGTGTTGGCGGGGCGTTCGATCACCCGGCAGTAATAGGGATTCGGATTCGCCGGATCCACCCGCACCAGTTGCATCTGGCTCTTGTTGAAGAACGAAGCCAGCTCCCAGCCTTCCCGGCGGGTCTCGGAAATCCCCCAGTAACTCAGACCATCCAGCCGGCGCCGTCCGTCGTGGCACAGGATACAGTTCTCGTGCGAGATCCCGAGGAACTTCTCCGCCGCGTTGGCCGCCTGCAGGTCAGCGATATCCTGCGCCGGCCCCCCTCCCATGAATCCCAGCACGAACCACTGCAGTTCCCCTTCCTCCCAGCTATTCGGACCCGTCGCGGTGAGCAGCTCCGTCACGAACACGTCATACTTCTTATTCGCCACGAGCGAATCCCGGATGTATTTGTGATAGGCGTTGCGGCCCTGCGGATAGGTGCGGACCTGATTGTTGAACTCGGTGTTCTCCAAGAAATCGCCGAAGTACATCGCCCACTTGTCCACCCAGGCCGGCGACTCCAGCAACTCGTTAATGTACTTGGCGCGCTTATCGGGCGCGCCATCCTGGACGAAAGCGATCAGCCGCGCGGCCGCCGGAACCCGGCCCGTCAGGTCCAGCGTGACCCGGCGGCAGAATTCGTAGTCGTTGGTTCCTCCCGCCGGAGTAACGCCGTTGTCCGCAAGCGCACGGAAGATGTGCGTGTCGATCGTGCCGGTGGGCTCCGCCGCATTCCGTTCGACCGCCGCGGTGCGCCGGCCCTTGTATGCCCCAATCAATGGCAGGATCTGATTGGTAAGCAAACTCTGCTGGTACTGCTCACGCTTGGCGGCGCGGAACGGCTCGCCTTCCGGTCCGAACAGCGCGCACTCGGCGTGCTGGACTCCAAGCTCGCCTTCCGGTTCCTGCGCCTGGACCATCAGGCTCATGCCCGCGCCACCGATCAAGGCGGCCGCCGCGGCGGTCAATAGTGGGCTCAACTTCATGTGATTATCCCCTCTGGGCTTTCTTTCCGTTACGAATCTGCCTGTGTGAATTATGCCTTCCCAAACCCCCGGATGCCACAAGAGTTTCGCTCCCCGCTGGAGAATCGGCGCTTATTCGAGCGGAACTCCGTCATTTGCCCGATTCCAGCCGTAGCCGCACCGCCTGCCCATCCTTCACCGCGTCGTCGGGATGTGGAATCACCTGCTCCCCCTCCCGTAGCCCGCCCGCGATCTCTGCCACCAACCCATTGCGATGCGCCACCTGGACCGCACGGCGCCGGGCGAATCCTCCGTCCACTGCGAACACCGCCCAGCCCTCGCCCAGCCGGAACAACGCGCTCGCCGGAACCTGGAGCACGCCCTCCCCTTCCCACAGGATGAATGACGCCTCCACCCGGTACCCCTCGCCAAGCCGCTGCCACTGTTCCTCCGGCGACACAATCCCCGCAATCACCCGGACCCGTTGCTCCTCGACTCCGAGCGCCGAAATCTTGGTGTAGCCCGTCGGCTCCACCTGCCGGATCCGCGCCTTGAGCGGAAAATCGCCGCCCCACCGCGTAAGTTCCACCGGCGTTCCTGGACCTACCCGCACCGCGTCCGCCGAGAGCAGCTCCACCTCCACCTCGATCGCCCGCGTATTGCCGATCTCGACGATCGAAGTCCCAGGCGCCACGACGCCCTCACTGTCGCGAACCACCTTCAGTACGCGGCCCGACACCGGCGATTTCACTTCGACGATTTCCGACCGCCGCGGCTCCGGATCCGAGACCGAAGCCTTCACTGCCTCAATGTCCGCCCGCGCCCGGTCGACTTCGAAACGTGCGCCCGTCACCGCTTCTTCAGCCGCTGTCCGGGTGGCGTCGGCGCGGCGAAGCTCGGTCCGGGTACGGTCGACACGGCTCGCCTGCAGGTCGCCAGCCTTGAGCAGATCCTCCTCCCGCGCCAGTTGCTGTTTCCAGTATGCCGACTCCGCGGACGCCGATTTCAACTGCTCTTGCGTCGCACGCAACCGGGCCTCCGCGCTATCCCGCGCTGCTGCTGCCGACTGCATCCGCGCCCCGGCTTCGGATCTCCGCCGGGCGTCCACAAAGTCGAGCGGCGTAGGGATCAGCGACGTAACCACCTGTCCTGCGGAGATCGCATCGCCAACCTTCCAGGGGACCCGCTGAAGCCGGCCCGCAACCGGCGCCGACACGACGTAGCGGTCGCGCAACCGCGTCTTGCCTTCTTCCTCGATTGTGACCCGCATGGGACCGCGCTTGACAGCCGCCACCTCGATCTCCAGTGGCTGCGGTTGCAAGCCCATGTACACGGCGGCGCCGATGGCCACGGCCGCGGCGCTAAAGACAATGGTGCGGGTCCACTTCATTCGCGAGTCTTGAGCACCTCAACCAAGTCCATGTGATCCAGTTTACGCCGCACCAGCAGGCTGGACACCACGGCCGCGATCAAAACGATCAGCGCGGAGAATGCGTAGGTCCATCGCGAGGTGACCGCCGGGATCCGGAACAGGTCGCTCTGCACGCTCGAGCTCATGAACGCCGCGAGCTGATTCCCGAACACAAGTCCAAGCGGAACGGCGAGAATCACCAGAATCGCCAGCTCACCCAGCAGGATGTAGGAGATCTCTCCGCGCGTGTAGCCAAGCACCCGCAGGCTCGCCAGCTCCCGGCTTCGCTCACTGAATGCGACCCGCGCGGTGTTGTAGACGACGCCCACGGCGATAGTCGCCGCCAGGATCGTGTTGAAGAACGCGAAAATCAACACCTGCCGCGCCATGGTCTCGTAGAATGCCGACAGCGTCCGCGACCGCGAGGAGACACCGGCGATCGCCGGCATACCTCGCAGCCGCTTCTGAATCTCCTGGATTTGCTCCTTGTCCGCCGCCAGGAACGCCCCCGTAATAGCCGGACCCTCGCGCAGAAGCCGGTTCATCGCGCCAAGTTCCATGTAGGCCGCCACGCCGATGAACTCCTTGATTTCGGCCGCCACCGATGCACGGACCACCTGACGCCGCCCCTCAAGCGTTTCGACGGTGATCACATCCCCTGGCCGGACTTCAAGCAGTCTCGCCAGGTAGTCGGTCAGCACGATGCCATCTGGAGGCAGCTCGACCACCTCGCGCCGCCTGTCCAGCACCCGCCGCAGGACCGCACCGTTTTCGAGGCCCTGCAGTCCAGTGCGATACGTGCGGTGGCCGTTGCGGAGCCTCACCGGGATCGCACGGAACGGCTCGGCCAGCCGGACTCCGGGGAGTGACGTCAGCGAGTAGACCGCCTTCCCGGAGACAACATCCGCGAAGGTTACAGTCAGATCGTCGCGCTGGGCGTGCCGGAACTGGAAAGTAACCATGTAATCCACCGCGTCGCTCCAGAATCCACCCATCACCAGAATCGCGCCGGAAAACGCCACTCCGACGATCGAGGCCAGCGCCTTGAGCGGCCGCCG
>VFZX01000125.1 GCA_016871015.1 Acidobacteriota bacterium
CGGAATCCGTTAACTACAGTCCCCCTGCTTGCCGCCACGGCGTCACAACAGGGCCTGCAGCGGGTGATGAATCAGATTGCGTGCTCAGCGCGCCTCTTCCGCGGCGTGAGCGGCGGTGTAACGTTCCCGCAACTGCACGGGTGCCTGTTTGGCGCGCAGCCGCAGGTTCAGCATTTCAACGGCGACCGAGAACGCCATGGCGAAATAGACCGAGCCTTTCGAGATGTGTTGCCCGAATCCTTCGGCCACGAGCGTGAAGCCGATCAGAATCAGAAACGCGAGCGCCAGCACTTTCACGGTGGGATGCTTCTGTACAAAGCCGCTGATCGGCGCGGCGAAAGCCAGCATAAATCCCACCGAAATCAGCACCGCCGCGACCATGATCGAGATGCGGTCCACCATGCCGACGGCCGTAATGACCGAATCCAGCGAGAACACGACGTCCACCAGCAGGACCTGCAGGATGACGGATGCAAATGAGGCTTTGACCGTCGAATCGGCGTCGCCTTCGGCGCCTTCCAGTTTATGGTGAATTTCGCGCGTTGCTTTGCCGATCAGGAAGAGGCCGCCGATGAGCAGAATCAGGTCGCGACCCGAAATCTCCTGCCCGGCAACCCCGAACAGCGGCGCCGTCAGCCGCATGATCCAGGTCAGGGAAAACAGCAGCATCAGCCGGGAAATCAGCGCCGCCAGTAAACCCAGACGCCGCGCGCGGGGTTGCTGCGCGGCGGGCAGCCTGCTGGCGAGAATCGAAATGAAAATCACGTTGTCAATGCCCAGCACGATTTCCAACGCCGTCAGGGTCGCCAAGGCGATCCAGCCTTGCGGGTCGCCGATCCAATCCATAGCGCGGAATCCTCCTCAAGGGTTTGCACAACTTGTTCCGGCATCTTGCCGGAGAAATTTGGCTTGCGTATCATACCTCATCAGGCCACGGGCCGCTCGCCCCGGGCTGCGATTAGTAGTATGATCGCTCCCATGATCACCCGCCCGATCGCTGCTCTGCTCTTCGTCCCGGCTGCGTTCGCCCAACTGTCCACTTCCACCATCCGCGGCCATGTCGCCGATCCCTCCGGTGCCGCCGTGCCAGGCGCTCCGGTCCGTGTCGTCAACACGCAAACGGCGGTCGAGCGCACCGTCGCGACCAATGCCGAAGGCGACTACGAAGTCCCCGACCTGCAGCGCGGATCCTACCGCATCACCATCTCTCAGACGGGTTTCAAGAACTTCATCGCCGACAACGTCATTCTCGAGACCTCCCAGATCCGCCGCGTCGACGTGACACTCGAACTCGGAAGCGTCGGATCGGAAATCACCGTGCAAGCCAACTCGGCCGTAATTCAAACGGACTCTTCAAAGATCCAGGGCAGCTTCACGCACCAGAAATTCGAAGAGGCCCCCTGGATCGGTGACGGACGCAATCCCCAGGTGCTCATGGCGACCCTGCCGCTGGTCCAGATGACGTCAGGCATCTACGGAATCCAGGTCGCCGGCTTGCAGAACTCCCAGACCCAGACTGCGATTGACGGGGTGGGTGGCGATGGCGGCGCGCTCCAGACGGCCAATGTTCACGTGATGGAAGACGTCAACATCGTGGTTGGCAACAACTCGGCGGAGTTCTCGCGCCCGGCCTACATCAACATGACCACCAAGGGCGGCACCAACCAGTTCCACGGCATGGCTGCCTACTGGCACCAAAACAACGCGCTCGCGGCCCGGAGCTTTTTCCAAGCCATCAAGCCGTCGAATCTGTTCCACACCTATCACGGCGAATTCTCCGGACCCGCGATCAAAGACCGCCTGTTCTTCTATTCCTCCATCAGCGGCCAAATCTGGCCGGGTTCCAATTTCATCCTGCGCGACGTTCCGTCCAACGCCATGCGCAACGGCGACTTCTCGGCGCTCCTGCCGCGCACGCCGATCCGCGATCCCTTCGGTGGCGCGCCGTTCCCAGGCAACGTGATTCCGCGGTCGCGCCTGAATCCGGTCTCGGCCAGGGTCTTCGACAAGTACCTCCCTGCCCCGAATCTCGGTGACGCGAGCCAGTTGAACCGCAACTTCGGATTCTTGTTTCCCTACCCCGTCGACCTCTACGAGTTCAAGGCGTTCGAGGAGCGCGCCGACTGGCGCATCAACGAAAAGAACACGCTCTATGGCCGCGTCATCCTGTCGAAGCCGAAGTACGTGCTCGCGGGCAACTATCCCGGACTCGCCTGGACCCGCGTCCGCGACTCGCGCAACATCATGGTCGAGGACACTCACATTTTCTCGCCCGCCCTGGTCAACACCGTGCGGTTCGGCTGGTATCAGCCGATCGTGACCGACGGCGGAACGGTGGACGGCTACACGCCCATCACCGGTGACGCCGTGGTCCGGGAGCTGGGCATCCAGGGTGTCAATCCGCAGAACCTCTCCGGGATGGGATTCCCCACGGTCTCCATCACCGGGCTTCAGCCGGTCCGTGTCAACCCCGCCGGCACCCCCCTCCAGGGCGACATCTTGAAGACGATTACCGATACCGCTACCTGGTCGGTCCGCTCGCACACTCTCAAGCTTGGCGGCGAACTGCGCCTTTCGAGCCTTCTCGCCAACCAGATTCCGGAGAACACCTACGGGAACTTCAGCTTCACCGGCCAGTTGACGGGTGACCCGCGGGCGGACTTCTACCTCGGCACGCCGTTCTCCTCGGTCCGCCTGAATCCGCTCACCAACCGGACACAGTTGGACCGCGAGCTCGGCCTGTTCGCCAACGACACGTGGAAGCTCAACTCGCGGCTCACGCTCGACCTTGGACTCCGCTGGGACCGCTTCGGGTCGCCCACTTACTCCGATGGCAAGATCTTCAACTTCGACCCGGCGAGCGGCAATGTCGTGGTCCCGAACGGCGCTCAGATCAGCCCGTTGTATCCCGTGAATACGATCCGTGTGGTCACGGGCGACGTCCGCACCCGGCCCACCAACGCGAACTTCCAGCCGCGGCTCGGCCTGGCGTGGCGCCCCGTGGGACAGGATTGGGTCATGCGCGGCGGCTACAGCATGTTCACCGAGCAGATCGGACGCTTCGCGCGCGCACAGGGCGGCGGCCCGTATCAATTGTCGGAGACCTTCTTCAACAACACCTCAACGATTCTGCCGTGGCCGAATCCGTTCCCAAGCGGCGCCGGTGCGGTCGCCTCGCAGTCAGTGTCGGGATACAACCTGGATACCCGGAACGGCCGGATCCACCAGTTCAACGCCACGGTCGAGCGCCAGATCAAGGACATCGGGTTCCGGCTCAGCTACCAGGGCATGCGCTCCTACGGAATGAACTACAGCATCGAGACGAACAAGCCGCAGCCGTCGCTGACTCCGTTTGCGCAGGCGCGCCGGCCATTGCCGCAGTTCGTGGGCACGAGCTTCGCCCGCAATGACGGCCGGCAGAAGTTCAACGCGATGACCATCCAGGCGCAGCGCAAGACCGGAGCGGTGACGTTTGACGTCCACTACACGCTGGGGTCAAACTATTGGAACTATCAGAATCTCGAAAATCCGTACGCCCCCTTGTTCTTCGAGCGCGACACCAACACCGTGCGCCAGCGGTTCGTCATCAACTCGGTGTTTGAGCTGCCGTTCGGCCGCGGCAAACGCTTCGGCGGCGGGGTCAACCGGGCCGTGAACCAGGTTGTTGGCGGATGGCAGCTCTACTGGATCGCGTTCATGGAGACCGGCCAGTTCTTCGGAGCCACGTTCAGCGGGGCCGATCCTTCGAACACCAACACGACCACGGGCCGGGCTGACCGCCTGTCGAACGGCAACCTGCCGCCCGGCGAACGGCGCATCAACCGGTGGTTCGACACGGCCGCGTTCGCGCGGCCCTCGGCCGGACGCTTCGGCAACGCTGGGACAAACACACTGGAAGGCCCCGGACTCCACGTCCACAACCTGACCCTGGGCAAGACGTTTCCGATCACCGAGCGGCTCAAGTTCACCTTCATGGCGGCTTCGCAGAATATTGCCAATCACGCCAACTTCAACAATCCGGCGTCCAACATCAACGCCTCGAACGCGGGCGTGGTGAGTGGCGTGCGCGCCTTTGCCGCCGGACGCCAGATCATGCTGCGCGGCCGGCTGACATTCTGATCATCGCGTGTAAAGCTGGAACGACGCCCAGTAGTAGGGCTTCGGGAATCCGTTCTGGATCATGTGGAGCTTGGCGTTGCGCAGGCTCTCGGGCGCGGGCTGCCCGGCCGCGAGCTGTCCGTAAAAGTGTTTCATGAACTCCGGAGTGAACCGGTCGTCGACGTTCCAGAGTCCGCCGACTACGTGCCGGGCGCCCGCCGACAGGAACGCCCACGACAGCCCGACCAGCCCCTCTCCCGAATAAGACCGCGTGCCCGCGCTGTCGCACGCCGACACGGTTACGAGTCCGGTGCCCGACAAATCCGAGCTCCTTACCTCGCGTGCGTATAGTTTGAAGCCGGCCCGCTGCGGCGACAGGATGATCGCCGACTCGAGCGGCGCCGCGTTGTTGTTGTCCCCATGCGCGCTAAAGTGAATCAGAGCGAAGCGGCCAGGGCGCGCCGCGATGTAGGCTTCGGGAACCGCGGCGGTCCCGGTGATCGCAACCGCAGGGTTGGGCAACTGCCCCTGGATTTCCCGGATTTCGGCCGAGGCGAACCTCAGCTTCGGAAACCGGTCCACTGGATCCGCGTCACCGATGATCAGTGCGGGGCTCAGCGCAAGCCGGCCGGGAGATGCCAGCAAACCGTCGAACCGCAGCGCAACCGACACGGTGACATTCTCGATCCAATATCGCCGGCCTGCGTTGCTGGGCGCCGGCAGCGTCTCGAAGTTCACCCGGTGGAGCCGCCCGTCCGGAACCAGAATCAGCCGCTTGCATCCCGCCAGAGGGGCGCTGAATGGACCAATCAGATTGTCATAGAGCCAGGCGCCGTCCGGAGGCTCGCCGGACAGGTAGTCCTTTTTGCCGTCGATCCTTGCCTGGAACCGCTCCGCATGCAACTCGATCTCGCCGCTGGCAGGGAGCCGTGCACTAAAAACCGCGGCGGGCGTCACCAGCCATCCGATCGAGCCCTCGCGCGACAGCCAGTAGGTGAGCAAGCAGCTCCGCGTCCGGGCGGCTACGGTCCGCAGCGGCGTGGGTGGGGGCTTGCGAGCCGATCCGCGGGCAGCGATCCGCGCCCGGCTTGAGTCGGCTACAACGAGCGCCCGCTCCGGGTCGCGCGAATAGAGGAACCGGACATACTCGGCGTAGAAGTCCATGAGCCGTGACCGGTAGGAGACGGCCAGCTCCTGTTGTTCGATCTGGCTCACGTCTTTGTCAATGATGTCGAGGGCCGCCTGGAAGCTTGCCTCCGCCTGCCGTTCGTCTCCGCGCAGAGCCCACACGCGGGCCAATCCGTGCTGCGCGGACCAGCGCTCAGCGGTCGAAGGTTCCCTCTCGAGCACCATGCGCAGAAGGCGCTCCGCCTCGGCTGCGTTCCGCTCGGTGAGGGCAATCTCGGCCAGGCCAAGGAGTGCTTCCTTGGCCGCCGGCGAGGCTTGCGCGTCCAGGAACGGCGACAGGTACCGGCGTGCGGAGGTGACATCCCCGGTCTTGATGAACGCCCAGGCGAGGTTGACCGCCGCTCCCGCCTGGTCGCGCGGAGACAGCGCCGTGCCGCTCAGCGCCTGCTGATAGTGAGGAATCGATTCCTTCCAGTTGCTCCGCATGAACTCGTTGTTCGCTTTCGAGTAAATGCCGAGCGCCATCCGTGCGCTCAGGCCGAGCGTGGCCGCGAGCCGGATCGCCTCGTCCAGGTCCTTGTCGGCGAGGTCGTAGTCGCCGAGAAATGTCCGGGCGTTTCCCAGGTTGAGCCGCGACTTGCTGATCAGCCCGGGAAGTTTCGCCAATTCCGCCGCTCTCAGGGCGGCCGCGAACTGTCCCATCGCCAGGTCGTAGCGTTCGTGATGCAACAATGTGTAGCCGAGCACATTGCGCGCTTGAGCTTCGAGCCACCCGTCTCCTAAGCGGGAGGCGCGGCCCGCGGCGGACTCGGCCAAGCGCTGGGCGTCAGCCAGGGCGCCCGAACGCAGCTTCTGGTCTGACTGGCTGATCTCGACCAGGGCGACTTCCGGTTCGTCCTTTGATGACGAGGCGAGAACGTGGGCGCGGTCCAGATTCGCGGCAGCGCTACCAGGATCCGCGTCCGCGAGCAGCCGTAGCTTGACCGCGGATTCCGGAAGCGGCGCGAGTACTGCACGCGCCTCGTGGCGGAAGTCTCCATCCCGGCGCTCTAACAGCACCGCCGCTTCAACCAGCCGGCACCGGTCTCCCGAACCACGCCGCGCCAAGTCCAACGCGGCGCCATAGTTCCCTTCGCGATACGCGGTGACGGCACCCGCGCACGAGGTTTCCGGATTCGGGGCGCAACTTACCACTAGCACCCCACAGATGAGGAGGGTTAGCCGGGGGGATGGGCTATTTCCCCTCTCCGTTGATGACGATCGGGTCAACGTTAATGTCGCCGAACACCTCGCAGCCGAGCTGAATCCTCAGCATGGTGAACTTTCGAATATTATCACCTATCACGATCTCGCCGAAGGTCAACCGGCCGAGGCCCGGTTGGGTGAAAACGTGACCGTTGATGGGGGTCCCGTTCACGTTGAGCTTCGACACGATTGAAGTCCGCTGTTCTCCGTGCCGGGTCAGGACGATGCGCCCCTGGATCGCAGCCTTGAATTTCGCCTTGTTGAGCAGGGAATCGAGCTTGCTCATCGTCACCGCTGCCATCAATCCGGTGTCCACTTCCGGGACGATTGAAATCCGCGACGGCCCTACCTGGATGACGACCCCTGCCCAGACCGGAGCCGAGACGAACTCGAAGCGCGGCACTTTCGCACCGGCAGCCAAAGTCGAACGCATGGAGACTGCGATGGAAGATGCAGTCAACTCGACCGTGGCCACTCCGGGAAGGTTGTCGTGAGCGGAGGGCCGGTTGATCACCTTGAGCCCCTTGACACTAGCCTGTGCATTGGTAACCGCTGAACCCCTCTCTCCTTCCTCGCCGTCGACCCAGGCTTCCGCGCTGGCAAAGCTCACGAACCGGGCAAGTCCGGGGACCGGTTGTGCCGAGGAGTGGCTCTTGCCGCCAGTAGGAGGCACCAGGGCAGGTGCGAGCACCGTATTCACGTCCCGGATCTGAGCTTGTCCGTCCCTGGTGATCTTGACGGAAAGCCCGGCCGCGGTGGCGTGGAAGTAGACGTGCTTGTGGAATGGACCGTCGAGGTCCCGTTTAGTGATCGTTTGCATGGTTGGCTGTTTGTGTGGGATCGTTTCGTTTCAGCTCGAACTGCGCCAGCACTCCCGCTCCGCCCCGGCGGATTGTGTAGCGTCCATCGGGGTATTTGGCACTGGCGAGCACAAGGCTGTGGGTCTTCCGCTCCCGGATCGAGACCGTGGCCCGCTCAATCACGCGGCCATCCGCCGCTGCCACGTCGATCACAGCGGACTCGGCGGGGTCCGGGTCGTCCAGAGAGACAGTGAAGAAGGGTGCCTCGCGCGGTACCACCAGGGTGAGTCCCTCAGCGCCCCGGCTCGGGGCATCAAGGGCCGGAGTCGTCATCCATGCCATGGGTGCGTTCCGCAACTGATGGTTGCTCACACCCAGCCAGCCGCTCACAGCCAGTGACGCCGCCACCGGAGCCCACTGTACTGGACGCATCCAGCCGCTAAGCCAAGCCCAACGCGACGGTTGGGGGTTCCGGACGGCCGCGGACGCGTGCGCCGGACTCAGATTCCTGAGCAGCACTTCGGCTGCCTTGATCTCGCTGGCGCAGGCCGCACAGTTGAAGAAGTGTTCCTCAAACAACTCCCGCTCCGTGCCTGAAAGCTCGCCTAGCAGATATCGTTCAGTCATTCCACATGGAGTTTGAATAGACCCATCGGTCATTTTTTGGTTCCCTCAGTAGTCCGAGTGTCGGACGACTCGTGAACCGTTTCAGCCCTCCTCATCGGAGGGAAGTCATACGCCGTACCGGATAGGGACTTCTTCAGCCGCTCCAATGCGCGGTGAAGCCGAACACGCAATCCGCCGAGGTCGGTTCCCTCTTCCTTGGCGACTTCATGCCGGTCCCGTCCCTTGATGCAAATCTCAACGATCACTTTGCGGTCGCGCTCGTTCAATTCAGCGATTGCGGGCCGGACCAAGTCGCGCGTCTGGACACGCTGGAGGTAGTTGTCGATCCGTTCCTCCGGATTGATCATTTCGGGAACGTCTTCGCCCATCTGGCACTCGTTCCAGTGCTTTTTGCGGAAATGCTCGAGCACGACGATCTTGCTGACGCGCCGGACAAAGGACCCAAAGTGTTCGGGCTCGCGGATCTGGCCGCGGTCGACGTGTTTGAGGACGCGGTACAGGGTCTCGTTGCGAAGGTCGGCGACAAGATGGCGGTCGCGGAGCGATCCTCTCAGGATATGGTCCAACAGGAACGAGAAGTGGACGGTGAAATGGTCGCAGACCTCCGGATCGCGGTCGCGGAGCATCGAAATGTAACGTGCGTCGAAAACGTAGCTGGACACGCCTGCCTCGGACGGAAAACCGGACCAATAGGGGGAAAGGCCCGGGTACTCCCTGCGGGTAGAGTGTCGGACGTGGAGTAGACCGTTTCAGTGTACAGAAAATAATTACGCGGCGGCGCGCCTGAGCAGGACCAAGGCACGGAGCGCTGAACGGCGGACAATGCCAGCCTTCGAGGTGCTCATCTCCTGGAGCGGCTGCAAGAACGCTGGGTTGCCGGTGCGCCCCATTGCCCAGCAGGCGGCGGCCTGGAACACGGGCTCGGAAAAGCTAGCCAACTGTTCGATCTGGCTTGCGGCTTCGGAGTCGTTCGCCAGATGAAGCCCGACGCAGGAGTTGGCGATCACGCGGTGATGGAGGTCCTGTGTGCCTTGCCGGAAGAGGCGGACGGCCTCGCCCGACTTCTCCCCCCATAACGCCTCGATCGCGTTGGCCCGGATTCTCGGGTCAGGATCCTGGACGTAGGGTTCGAGCCATCGCGGTTCCCGTTTGCAGCGGCCGGCAATGAGGACGACTTTGCTGCGGATCCGGGCGTTCGGGTAGCGCATCAATTGCATGAGCGGGGCCATGATCCGGGTTCCGTCCGACACGGCGCCGGCGACCTCGAGCACACGCACCGCGGAGACCGGATTGACCGTTCCGTTCGGCTTCCAGATGTGCCTCATCAGCTTGACGTCGAGGCCAGGGTCGATCAACACGGCAGCCTTGGCGAGGCCAAGCGCTTCCGGGAGCGAGGAAATCGCCGGATCGCAAAGTACCGACACGGCCTCGTCGTTGGACAGAAGAAGCCTTGAGATGGCGTCGGCCGGACCGGACGCCAGCCCTTTCTCAAACAGCACCAGGGCGGAGCGGATGAACTCCTCCGGCTGGTCGTCCATCAACTCGCGGAATGCAGTGCGCGTGCGTTGCGGATTCACTTCGTACCCGGCGACAAGATCAGCTAGAAACGAGTTGACTACAAGGAAATTGCCGAGCTGGTTGTTGGGGGTAGGGGCGGGCTCCACATGTACCTTATCGGAGTCACTGAACACATCTTCCAAGCTCGACGAGGGCGCGCAGTGCGCTGCACCGGGCTGCACCCGGCTCCGACGCCAGTCTCTGAAGCGCGGCTTTTAATCCGGCCTGGTGGCACCTGCCCGCGGCCCAGGCTGCCGCAGCCTGGAAGTTCTCATCCGGATGGGCGAGCATGGACTCCAGCCGTCCCGCAACGCTGTCGCTGCCAGCCAGATGCAACCCGACGATTCCGTTGGCCGAGACGCGATGGTGGTAGTCGGCGGCAGCCACCACGAACCGGTCCAGCACCACCGGCTTACCAGCGCCCCACAACGACTCCACCGCGTTGGCGCGCACCCTGGGATCCGGATCGTTGAGGTGCTTCGAAAGCAGCCGCGTATCCTTGCACCATCGTCCGACCATGAGCGCCACTTTCGACCGGATCCAGCGGTCCGGATCATCGGACAGTTGCAGCAGGAACGGGAGGACCCTCGAACCCTGCGAGACCCGCCCCAGCAAGTCGAGAACCCGGTAGGCCACGGCGGAGCGGCGTCCGGGCGGGGCCGCGGAAATCCGGCGGATCAGGGAGACTTCAAACGAGGGGTCGGCCATGGCCGCCGCCCTGCAGACCTCGGCTGCGGGCAGCAGATCCGACGCCGTGGGATCGGCCGCGATGTCCCCGGCCAGTTCACTTCCCGACAGCAGCGCGCCAAGAGCCGCCAAAGCCATGGGGTCGTAGTCGCGGCCCTCGCTGAGCACTGCAAAAGCCGCAAGGATGAACTCCCCCGGGTCACGGTTCATGAGCTGCCGCATCGACAGCCGTGAAACGCCTGGATTGGCCGGAAACCCATGCAACAGACCGCGCAGAGCATTGGCCATGCACCCCTCATCGGCCAACCGCCGGTTTATTTGAACCGGAATGAATAGAGATCGGCGTCGATCAGCTCGAACCGGATCCGGACCGGCCGGCCAGCCAGTCCTGCGAGCGAGGCACCAGCCCGCAGCGGCACGGTGTAGTCGACCGCATCTCCGAAAATCTCCGGCGTTTCGGCAAGCGAGAATCCCGGGACAGGCCGCCCCGCCAAATCCTGAACCTCCCACCGGATTGAACCGGCCGCCGAGGTCGAAAAGTTGAGTTCCAGGCCCGCACCTTCGAAGATCAGCGGCTTGGTGACGATGCCGCCGCCGGATAGCGGCGCCCGTAGGGACACGAAGCCGTCCATCCGGTAGACGAAGCGGCGGAGGCTCGTAGCGGCGCCGCGCCAGTAGTTCTCAACGGCATAGAGCGACAACTCGTCCGGCGCTCCTTCAATGTGCGAAGGCGTGGTGATCACACCCCAGGCCGGGGAGTTGTCGCCGTAGACCCAGTTCGCAGGAATTGGCCCCGGGCGGATGATGGCCTCGCCCCAGCGCTGGAACACGAGCCCGTCGCGGCTGGACATGAAGAGCGCATCCGTGACCGCGGTTCCATAGCGTGGTGAAACCGCCGAACGGGCCTGGCGGTCCTCAAGGCCCGGGAGCAGCCGCATAGCCTCCGACCATCCACGGTCCTGGTAACGCTTTGGGAATCCGATCAGGATATGCGGCGCGCGGGGATACGGCTGTATCTGGTTGGTGTAGAGCTCCTCGTCGGGCGCTCCGGGATACTGCAGCCAGCGCGGCTCGCTCCAGTTGAGGAAATCGGTGGAGGTGGCCGTCATGATGTCGCGCACATAGCGGTAGCCCTCGTCCAGCTTGCGCTGCTGTGACCGCTGCGCACCGGTGACAGCGTTACGGAAATCGCGGAAATAGGCCCGGTAAAGCCCCGCGGCGGGATCCCAGAAGGCGAGGTTCTTCGAGTCGAAATAGGCCTTGGTGAGGACCGGCTTGTCCGAGAGCAGCTTCCAATGGAATCCGTCGGAAGAGCCCAGGGCGTACAGCGCGCGGCCGCCAAGGACGAGCATCTTGTACTCTTCCCCGGCTTGCCGCTTCGGATTCTCATCCTTGAACACGGCGAAGTGGTCGACGCCAAGCTGGCTGAGTCCGGAGGGTTTGACGGTATCGGGCGCCAGAACGATGTTATTGCGGGCCGACCCCTGCCAGGGGACAAGGTTGAGGTCCGGCCGGGTCCACTTGACGCCGTCGGTGGACTCGGCGTAGCACATGAGCGGCGGATGCGCCTTCATGCCCTTCACGGCCAAGTCGTAGTGGTTGGCGGTGTAGTACATGCGGATCTTCGAGCCGTCGCGGAAGACGGTCCGGTAGGCGCAGGCGTTACCCTCCCAGGGTTTGTCAGTCGACATCACGATTTCGCGGCGCTCGGGCTTGTGGAGGTAGAGCGACGCGTTGCCAGTGAAGCGCTCGATCAGGTGGCTGTCGAGCAGGAGTTCGCGGCGGGTTCCGACACGGACGGGCTGGGGCAGCAGCGGGAGTCCGGCGGCAAAAAGGATCAGGATTCGAGTGATGTGCATTCGGGTCAAATGGGCGGGTTCCAGATGGTGGCCAGGTCCACGGTGAGCCCGGGCATCTCCGGGCCGGCTGTGAGACTGGGGGGCCGCAGGACTTCGTGAGCTGCGCCAGGCCTGTAGATATGGACCTTGCCCTCGACCGGGTCGATGAGCCAGCCCAAACGCGCGCCGTTATCCAGGTATTCGGCCATTTTCGCCTGCAGCGTCTTGAGGCGGTCACTCTTCGACCGCAGCTCGGCGACGAAATCCGGGCAAAGCGGAATATAGTCCGAGGTTTCCTCAGGTGCCAGCAGGCGCAGCCTCGACAGTAGCACCCAGTCGGGAGAGCGGTTGGAGCCGTTCGGGAGATCAAACGCAGCCGAGGAGTCAAAGGCGAGCCCTCGTCCATCCGCACGGGCCCAGTCGCGGATTTGGGCCGTCAGCTCGCTGTTCCGGTAGCCAGTGCGGCTTTGAGCAGGAGCCATCACGATCACCTCTCCTTGCGCGGTCCGCTCGATGCGCAGTTCCGGGTGCGCGGCGGCGAACTCGCGGTACTGTGGCGGGGTCATCCGGGAGCCGCTCAGCTCAAGCGGCTGGATGGCGCGGGACCTGACCATAAACTGGATCATATCAAAGGCGTCGAAATGCCGCCGCGGCCTCTAGTCCCAAATGATCCGGGCGCGGAGGGCCGCCAATACCGTATACTAGGCCAGAATGCAGCGGCGAGTCGTGATTACCGGCATCGGCGCGCTCAGTCCGAACGGTAACGGCCGCGAAGAGTTTTGGCGCGCCACTCGGGACGGTGTGAGCGGAGTCCGGCGCATTTCCCTTTTTGATCCTTCACAGCACCAGGTCCAGATTGCGGGCGAGGTGCAAAACTTTGACGAGAATGCCTGGGTCGAGCCCAAGGACCGGCCTCATGTGTCGCGCGTCGTTCCGCTGGCCCGGGCCGCAACCCAGGAAGCGCTGGACGACTCGGGGTTGGATCCATCTGCGATGACACGCGACGAATTGCGCGAGATTGGCGTCGTCGTCGGCTCGGGTGGTGGCAGCCAGGAGTTCTCCGAGCGCCAGTATCACCTGTGGTACACCGGCCAGCACAAGCAGTGCAGCGTCTACGTGATTCCGACCTCGACAATCGGCACGCTCGCGAGCGAGGTGTCGATGCACTTCGGCTTCCGCGGCCTGTCGCACATCGTGAGCACAGGCTGCACCTCATCAAGCGATGCCATCGGATACGCGTTCCGCAACATCCGCGCGGGCGTAATCGACACGATGATCGCGGGCGGTGTCGACGCACCCATCGCGCCGTTGATCGTCCGCGGATTCCAGATCATGCGCATCATGACGGCGGCGTGGAATCACGATCCGGGACGGGCATCGAGGCCTTTTTCACGCGACCGGTCCGGATTCGTGATCGCGGAGGGCGCCTGGTTCTTTGTTTTGGAAGAAAGGGACCGCGCGGTTGCGCGCGGCGCCAAGATCTACGGCGAGATCCTGGGCTACGGGTCAACCTGTGAAGCCTTCCACCGGGTGCGGCTCGAGGAGACAGCCGAGGAGCCGGCGCGCGCGATTCACCTGGCACTGCGCGAGGCGCAGTTGCCGCCGGGAGCCGTGGACTACATCAGCTATCACGGCACGAGCACAGAGCTGAATGACCGGATCGAGACCAAGGCCGTGCGCATGGCCTTCAACTGCCACGCGCAAAAGCTGCCCGGGTCCTCGATCAAGAGCATCATCGGACATCCCCAGGGTGCATGCGGCGCGGCGGCGCTCGCGGCCACACTGATGGGCATGCGCGACGGTGTCGTCCACCCGACGATCAACGTGGATGAGCCGGACCCGGAATGCGAGCTCGACTACGTGCGCGCCCAGCCGCGCAAGCTGTCCGTCGAGCACGCCGTGATCAACTGCATTGCGTTCGGAAGCAAGAACTCGGCGCTCGCGGTACGCGCCGGGGCGTAACGATTACCAACCGGACGGCTTGCCCGCGTTCTGCTCATCGAGCCACTTCTTGAGTGGCGCGAAGTAGTCGATGATCGCGGTGGCGTCCATCTCACGCTTGCCGGTCATCGCCTCGAGCGCGTCCGGCCACGGCTTGGCCGCTCCCATCTCGAGCATCGCAGCCAGCGCCTTGCCCGCGTCCTTGTTGCCGTAGATCGAACACCGGTGCAGCGGTGTCTTCGACAAATCGCAGCCGGCCTTTTGGGCGAGTGCGCGGTGGAACTGGAACTGCAAAATATGCGCCAGGAAGTAGCGCGTATAGGGATACGAAGCGGGTACGTGGTACTTAGCGCCAGGATCGAAATCGGACTCAGACCGCGCCACGGGCGGCGCCACGCCCTGATACTTCAGCCGCAGGTCCCACCAGGCCTGATTGTAGGACGCAGGCTTGATCTCGCCTCCGTACACCTTCCAGCGCCATTGATCGATCAGCAGTCCAAAGGGCAGGAACGCCACTTTCTCGAGAGCGCGCTTCAGCATGACGCCCGTATCCTTGGAGGCGTCCGGCGCGGCGGCCAGGAATCCCGCTTTGACCAGGAAGTCCGGAGTCACCGAAAGCTGGATCGTGTCCCCAATGGCCTCGTGGAAGGCGTCGTTCGCCGAATCACGGAACAGGAAGGGCAGCTTGTTGTAGGCCCGCTGATAGTAGTTGTGGCCAAGCTCGTGGTAGATCGTGTAAAGGTCCTCGTCCGTCGGCTCGATGCACATCTTGATGCGGACGTCGTCGACTGCGTCGATATTCCAGGCCGAGGCATGGCAGACCACCTCGCGGTCGCGCGGCTTCGAAAACTGGCTGCGCGACCAGAAGGTCTGCGGCAGCGGCTGGAACCCGAGCGAGAGATAGAACTCCTCGCCGTACTTCACCATCTGCTTGGGATCCATTTTGCGCGTCTGGATCACTTTGGTGAGATCGAAGCCGGGATCCGCGCCGCCGAGAACCGGAAGCAGGTTGTCCCAGGACTGCGCCCACATGTTGCCGAGCAGATGCGCCGGAACCGGGCCGGACTTCGGCACAACGGCATCGCCGTACTTGGCGTTGAGCCGCTGCCGCACATAGGCATGCAGCGATACGTAGAGCGGACGCACTTGTTCCCAGAGGCGGTCCACTTCCTTGGTGAACGCCTCGGGCGGCATGTCGTAAACCGAGCGCCACATGGCGCCGGTGTCGGTGAATCCCAGTTCCCGCGCGCCCTTGTTTGCGAGTTCGACGTGGCGCACGTAGTCGGCGCGGATCGGCGGCGAGATCGAATGCCAGCCCGTCCAGGCTTCAAGCATCTCCTTCGGGTTTGTCGAGCGGGCGAGGACCTGCGACAGTCCCTGGACATCCTTGCACTTCCCGGGCTCCTTCTCCCCAGGCGGGCAGTACTTGCCCTTTCCGTAGGTGGACTCCATCCGGGTGCCAATCGTGGTGAGCTCGGCCGATTCCTTGGGATCAGCCGGAGTGGCCACAACCACGCCCCGCTTGAGGATCGTCAGCTTGCGGCGGGTCTCCGGGTCAGCCGCGGCGCTGTCGTACTTGGCCGCTTCCTTGGCGTACCGGACCGCGGCGTTGACGCGCTTCTCCGTTGCCGCCGCGGCCAGCGCTTCCGTGTCATCGGTGATGTGCGTACTCTGAATCCAGGAGGAGCGGTTTTCCGTGAGCGAAAGGGCGAGCAGGTCGGCTTCCGCTTTGTCCGCGAATTCCTTGGCCGAGGACGGTGAGCCTGAGCCGCCGGGCGGGGCACAGGAGTACATCGAGAGTGTGGCTGCAAGGACGGCTGCAAGGGCGTGGCGTGTCACAGCTTTCGATTGTACCCGCAATCCGCGGCGCGTTGGGCACGGCCGCGGCCGTGGTCCTTGACGGGAAGGGCGCGTATAGCGTATTTTTATCGTATGAACCGTATCGAGCCCCTCCGCCCCGACGCCGTTCGCCGCGCCGCTGCCGCCCTCGCCAGCCATCTCGGCCTCACCGACCGGGAGCGCCTCACCCGGATTACCGATCTGCTCGACGCCGATGGACAGGCCGATGTGGACAAGCTCCTCGCCGCCCTGTGGCCTACGGACAATCGCGAGCGCGGGCTCGCCTACTTCCGGCAGTTCCGGCAACGGATCAGCGCCGCGGCGGGTGATGCCCGCCTCCGGCTGGAGCTGAAGGCGGACCGGGGCGGTGGCCCGGCGTACTTCCAAGGCGAGGACCAGGCCGAACTCGCCGTCCGCCAGAACACCGAAGCGCAGACGCACCGCCTGGGCCACGTGGTCCCCCAGGACGGCTACCAGCCGCAGGTGACGCTGTTCGTCTCCTACGCCCGCGACGACAAGGGGCTGCGTGAGGAACTCCTCCGGCTCATGGATCCCATGCTCAAGCAGCTCCCGCATGTCCGGGTGTTTGGTGATTGGCTGATCCCACCGGGTGTGAACTTTGAAAAGGAGATCCTGAACGAGCTGAATGAATCGCACCTGGGGCTGCTCCTGCTGAGCGAGCATTTCTTCAAGAGCGACTTCATCGACCAACACGAGCTGCCACACTTTCGCGACGGGCACAAGCGCTTCTTCCCCGTGCTGATCGACAAGCATCCGTTCTCGAATGACCTGAAAGGGCTGAAGGAGACACAGATCTTCCGCCATCCGGACCGGCTCAGCTTCCGTGAGGGCAGCGCGGACCAGCGTAGCGCCTACGCGCAGGCACTGTTCGATCACATCTTCGGCGTCGTGAGGAACTACCGGCGCGCCGAAGATATACTCCGCGACGGGCTGCCCAAGCCAGGGCCGTTCATCGAGCCGCGGGGCGCGGAGACGGACCTCGACAAGACCGGCCCCCTGCCCGCAGCGGCCGACCGCGTCAACGCCATGAAGTTCATCCGCTCCTGGCTGGATGATCCCGGCTCGCCCCGGTACTTCGCGCTGTTCGGAGAGTACGGCATCGGCAAGACGACCACGTGCCTCGAGCTGTCGCGGCGTCTCCACGATTCCCGCAGCCGCCTTCCCATCTACTGCGATCTGCGCAGCGTCTCCCAGCTCGCCAAGTACAACCCCGCGATCACACTCGAGGACATTCTGCACGAATGCGGCCGACTGTGGCAGACCGGTGAGTTGCGGCAGACCGTCACGCCCGCGGAAATCCTGTACCTGGTCCGCCAGCAGGATGCCCTGCTGATCTTTGACGGACTCGATGAAGTCCTGGTCCACCTGGATGAGAAAGCCGGGCTGCGCTTCACCCGCGAGCTGATGTCCGCCCTGCCGCCGGCCAGGTGGCGTGACTGCAAGGGGCGGCTCCTGTTCGCCTGCCGGACCCACTTCTTCCGCACCTTCCGCGATCAATGCACCGCCTTCACGCTCGAGGACCGTGACCGGGTCCGCAAGCAGGACTACAAGGCGCTGGTGCTGCTCCCGTTCGACGATTCCCAGATCCGCGGCTACCTGCGGCATTCGATTCCGGACCGGGATCCGGATTCGATCATCGCCCTGTTCGAGTCCGTCCACGATCTGCGGCAGTTGGCGGAGCGGCCCTACACCCTGAGCCTGATGACGCAGGACCTGCCCACCATCGAGCAGTGGAAGGCGGATGGCCGCAACGTGACCGGCGTGATGGTGTACCGGCACGTGCTGGAGGCCTGCCTGGAACGGGACCAGGGGAAGCATCAGTTGGCTCCGCAACACAAGATGCTCGCGATGCAACATCTCGCGGCGGAGCTGTGGCGGAGCGGGCAGCGGGCCTGGACCGTGGACCAGGCGGAGCGCTGGTTAGTGGGGTTCCTACGCGAGGATCCGGATCTGGCGTATGAGTATCAGGGCAAAATCGCGCAAGTGAAGGAGGACCTGCGGACGGCGACATTCCTGGTGCGGGAAGGGGCGGATCAGTTCCGGTTCGCGCACACGTCGCTGCTCGAGTTCTTTCTGGCATCGTACCTGGCGCGCGGGTTGCGGGCCGGCAGGATGGAACGATGGAATCTGCCGCGGCCGAGCGTCGAGACGCTCGACTTCATCGGGCAGATGATGCTCGAATCGCGAGAGCCCGTGCCGGACGGACCGGCAAGCGTGGCGTATGCGGCCTATGCGATCCCCTCGCATCAGAAAGGCTATCCGGCGCCGGTGATGCGGGGGTGGAATCTCGAAGGGGCGGACCTGGCCGGCTGGGAGTTCCACGGGTTGGCGGACAAGCCGCTGGACGTCACCGGGATCCGGCTGGCAGGGGCCAACCTCCAAAACACGACGTGGCGTTGGTGCGTGGCGGACGGCGCGGACCTGCTATCGGTGAAGGCCGACTTTTCAGAGTGGCGGGATTGTCGACTGGAACGGACGGTCTGGTCGGGCGCGGAGTTGTACGGCGGCGTGTTCCGGCAGTGCGCGATCGATGACGCGGACTACACGGGCGCGGCTCTGGGGGGGGCTCAGTTCCTGCTCTGCGGGTCCAACCCGACGGTCCCGCGAATCCCAGCGATCCGACGGGCGCCTTCCCCCGTCCCCGCCAACCGCCCGATTGTCGCACGTGGCCATACAGACAGTGTCAGTTGTTGCGCCTGGTCGCCGGACGGCAAACGCCTCGCCTCCGCTTCACTCGACAATACTCTCCGCATCTGGGATCCCTCCAATGCACGCTCCCTCGCCTCTCTTCACGGTCACTCGGCTTCCGTCTCCTCCTGCGCCTGGGCTCCGGACGGCAAACGCCTCGCCTCCGCTTCACTCGACAATACTCTCCGCATCTGGGATCCCTCCAATGCACGCTCCCTCACCTCTCTTAAGGGCCACTCGGATTCCGTGTGGTCCTGCGCCTGGGCTCCGGACGGCACACGCCTCGCCTCCGCTTCTGACGACAATACTCTCCGCCTCTGGGATCCCTCCAACGGACGCCCCCTCGCCTCTCTTCACGGTCACTCGGCTTCCGTCTCCTCCTGCGCCTGGGCTCCGGACGGCACACGCCTCGCCTCCGCTTCTGCAGACAATACTCTCCGAATCTGGGATCCCTCCAGCGGACGCTCCCTCGCCTCTCTTCACGGTCACTCGGATTCCGTCAGGTCCTGCGCCTGGGCTCCGGACGGCAAACGTCTCGCCTCCGCTTCTTACGACAAGACTCTCCGCATCTGGGATCCCTCTAACGGACGCTCCCTCGCCTCTCTTCACGGTCACTCGGATTCCGTCAGGTCCTGCGCCTGGGCTCCGGACGGCAAACGCCTCGCCTCCGCTTCTTACGACAAGACTCTCCGCATCTGGGATCCCTCAAACGCACGCTCCCTCGCCTCTCTTCAGGGTCACTCGGATTCCGTCTGGTCCTGCGCCTGGGCTCCGGACGGCAAACGCCTCGCCTCCGCTTCTGCAGACAATACTCTCCGAATCTGGGATCCCTCCAACGCACGCTCCCTCGCATCTCTTCACGGTCACTCGCTTTCCGTCTTGTCCTGCGCCTGGGCGCCGGACGGCAAGCGCCTCGCCTCCGCTTCTGACGACCAAACTCTCCGCATCTGGGATCCCTCCAACGGACGCTCCCTCGCCTCCCTTCACGGTCACTCGGCTTACGTCAGGTCCTGCGCCTGGGCTCCGGACGGCAAACTCCTCGCCTCCGCTTCACGCGACAAGACTGTCCGCATCTGGGATCCCTCAAACGCTCGCTTTCTCACCTCTCTTAAGGGTCACTCCAACTTGGTCAACTCCTGCGCTTGGTCCCCTGACGGCAAACGCCTCGCCTCCGCTTCACACGACAATACCCTCCGCGTCTGGGATCCCTCTAACGGACGCTCCCTCGCCTCTCTTCACGGTCACTCGGCTTCCGTCTCCTCCTGCGCCTGGGCTCCGGAGGGCAAACGCCTCGCCTCCGCTTCACTCGACAATACTCTCCGCATCTGGGATCCCTCCAACGCACGCTCCCTCGCCTCTCTTCACGGTCACTCGGCTTACGTCTTGTCCTGCGCCTGGGCTCCGGACGGCAAACGCGTCGCCTCCGCTTCTGCAGACAATACTCTCCGCATCTGGGATCCCTCCAACGCACGCTCCCTCGCCTCTCTTCACGGTCACTCGGCTTACGTCTCCTCCTGCGCCTGGGCTCCGGACGGCAAACGTCTCGCCTCCGCTTCTGCAGACAATACTCTCCGAATCTGGGACACCGAATCCGGTCAATGCCTGACGGTTCTCACCGGGCACGAAGACACCGTGACCTCAGTGCACTGGCATGCCAACTGGATCGTCTCCGCCTCCACCGACGGCTCTCTCCGGATCTGGGACGCCGGCACCGGCCGCTGCCTCCGCACCCTCCAAGCCTTCTTCAACGACGAATGGGCCTCAATCGACGAGGAGAACCAGAAAATCCTCGCCTGCTCCCCCGAAGCCTGGCGCGACCTCGCCTGGTCCACCGGCGACGGCGACTGGATCCCCGCCGAGGCGCCGGGTCCGCTGCCGGTGTTCTATGGCAGCGGGCGGGATTGACCTTAGTCCTGGATAGTACGTGCCTTGGCCGCGAAAGCTCACCCAATGGTTGAAGCAAGCCCATCAAGCCTCCAACAATCCGAGTTGCCGCTGGACCTCGCGGACCTTCGCCACCTGCGCGTCGTCGAACGTTACCTCCGGCTGCCGGAGGTATCGCCGCGCGATTCCGTGGACCTCGAGCGTCGCGCGCCAATAGGCATGCGGCCGGCGCGGTCAAGATCATGTGCCTGAATCGCGCTCCGGAATTCGCGCGTGACTTTCGGGGCGAAGGTCGAGAACGTCTG
>VFZX01000126.1 GCA_016871015.1 Acidobacteriota bacterium
GCGACAGCGGCGTTCACCAGCACAACATCCCGTGCCGGACCGGTGACACCCGCCAGCACGCCGCGGATAATCTCCAGGTTCTCCTCGAGTCCCCCGCCGCGGATCGCGTCCGCCGGCGACACCGGAACACCGAAGTCATCCGGATGCAGACTGAACCGCGACACCGAGCCCGCGCGCACTTCGAACACCGCCGTCCGCCCGCTGGTGCTGACCTCGTCGAGCCCGCCTTCACCACACACCACGAAAGCGCGCTCGGGATCCAGTCCCGCCAGCGCAGCCGCCATCAGCTCCGCGTAATCCTCGCGCGGCGCGCCGATCACCTGGAACCGGGCACCCGCCGGATTGGCGAGTGGACCCAGCAAGTTGAACGCCGTCCGCAGCTTCAGCTCGACACGTGCCTGCTGCGCGTGCTTCACGGCGGGATGAAAGGCTGGCGCGAACATGAATCCCAGACCCACCTCCTCAATACACGCCGCCACCGCCTGAGGGGAGATCGCTAACTTCACGCCCATCGCTTCGAGTATGTCAGCGCTGCCGCACTTACTCGAAATCGAGCGGTTCCCGTGCTTGGCCACCGGCACTCCGGCGCCGGCCACGATGAACGCCGCCGTGGTCGAGATGTTGAAGGTGCCGGAGCCGTCGCCGCCAGTCCCGCAGGTGTCCACCAACGGACCCTCCACGATGATCCTGTTGGCTTTGGCACGCATCGCCCGCGCGAATCCCCGCAGCTCTTCCGCGGTCTCGCCTTTCATGCGCAACGCGACCAGGAACCCGGCCACCTGGGCGGGCGTGGCCTCCCCCGACAGGATGGCGATCATCGCCGCCTCCGCCTCGTCTTCGGTCATGGACCGCCGGTCCACGGTTGAATGCAGATAGTCCAGAAAGCCCATGCTATAGTGGAAAGTCAGTCTACCATATCCCATGAAAATTCATGAATATCAGGCCAAGAGCCTCTTGGCCAAATACGGGGTTCCTGTGCCCAGGGGCAAAGTGGCGTTCACGGTGGACGAGGCGGAAGTGGCGGCCAAGGAGCTCGGTGGAAACGTGGTGGTGAAGGCGCAGATCCACGCGGGTGGGCGTGGCAAGGGCGGCGGAGTGAAGCTCGCCAAGAGCGCGGAGGAAGCACGGCAGCTCGCCGACCGGATCCTCGGCATGACCCTCGTCACGCACCAGACCGGACCTGAAGGCCGCGTTGTCCAGCGCCTGCTGGTGGAAGAGACACTGCCCATCGAACGCGAGCTCTACCTGGGCATCACGCTCGACCGTGCGCAGGGCAAGAACGTATTCATGGCCTCGGCGGCTGGCGGCATGGACATTGAGGAAGTGGCCGCGAAGACTCCCGAGCTGCTGCTCAAGGAGACCATCGAGCCGGGACTCGGACTGCAGTCCTACCAGGCGCGCAAGCTGGCGTTCGGGATGGGGCTGCCCGCGGCCAGCGTGGGCGCGGCGGTGAAGATGATGATGGCGCTGGCTCGCGCCTATGACGACCTGGACGCTTCACTGGCGGAGATCAACCCGATGATCCTCACCAGGGACGGCGCGGTGCTGGCGCTCGACGCCAAGGTCAATCTCGACGACAACGCGATGTTCCGCCACAAGGATCTGATGGAGCTGCGCGACATCAACGAAGAGGATCCACTCGAAGTCGAGGCGTCGCGCCACGGGCTGAACTACATCAAGCTCGACGGCAGCGTGGCCTGCATGGTGAACGGCGCGGGCCTGGCGATGGCCACCATGGACATTATCAAGTACGCGGGCGGCAGTCCGGCGAACTTCTTGGATGTCGGCGGCGGGGCCAACGCGGACCAGATCAAGAATGCGTTCCGGATCCTGCTTTCGGATAAGGCGGTGAAGGCCGTGCTGATCAACATCTTCGGCGGTATCCTCCGGTGCGACACGCTTGCCGCGGGCGTCGTGGCCGCGGCGCGCGAGCTGTCGATCCAGCTTCCGATCGTCATCCGCATGGAAGGCACCAACGTCGAACAGGGACGCAAAATTCTCGAAGAGTCGGGATTCAACTTTACCGTTGCCGACGGCATGAAAGACGCCGCCGGGAAGGTCGTGAGGCTGGCGCAATAACATGGCTGTACTGGTGAACAAGGACACCCGCCTGCTCGTGCAGGGCTTCACGGGCAAGGAAGGCACGTTCCACGCCGAGAAGGCGATCGAATACGGAACCACAGTCGTGGGCGGAGTCACTCCCGGCAAGGGTGGATCCACGCATCTCGACCGCCCGGTGTTCAACACCGTGGCGGAGGCCGTGGGCGCCACCGGGGCGAATGCGAGCGTGATCTTCGTACCGCCGCCGTTCGCCGCTGAAGCGATTATGGAAGGCGCCGATGCCGGACTTCCGCTCGTGGTCTGCATTACCGAAGGGATTCCCGCGGCCGACATGGCCAAGGCTTGGAAGTTCCTTCAAGGGAAGAACACGCGGCTCATTGGACCCAACTGCCCGGGCATCATCACTCCCGGCCAGTGCAAGATCGGGATCATGCCGGGCCACATCCATCTTTCCGGACATGTCGGTGTGGTCTCACGCTCGGGCACGTTGACCTACGAGGCGGTGGGGCAGCTCACCAAGCTGGGAATCGGCCAGTCCACCTGCATCGGCATCGGCGGCGATCCGATCATCGGCACCAACCACACCGATGCGCTGCGGCTGTTCAATGAAGATCCCGATACCCATGCCATCGTCATGATCGGCGAGATCGGCGGGACGGCGGAAGAGCAGGCCGCCGCCTACGTGAAGGAGAGCGTCCGCAAGCCGGTGGTCGGATTCATCGCCGGACAGACCGCGCCTCCCGGCCGCCGCATGGGCCATGCGGGCGCGATCATCTCGGGCGGATCCGGCAAGGCGAGCGACAAGATCGCGGCGATGCGCGCCGCGGGCATCCACGTCTGTGAGTCGCCCGCCGATATCGGCGAGACGGTGAAATCGCTGCTCTAGGAGTTTATGGAACGTACATTCGCAATTATCAAGCCGGACGCGGTGGCCAAGGGCTACACCGGCGGCATTGTGACGATGATCGAGAAGGCGGGATTCAGCATCCTGGCGATGCGCAAGACACGGCTGAGCAAGGAGCAGGCCGGCGGATTCTACGCGGTCCACAAGGAGCGCCCGTTCTACGGAGCGCTGGTCTCGTTTATGACCGAAGGGCCGGTGGTGGTGCTGGTCCTTGAAAAGGAAAACGCGATCGCGGACTGGCGCCAGCTCATGGGTGCCACCAACCCCGCGAACGCGGCTGACGGGACCATCCGGAAGCTCTTCGCCGAGAACGTCGAGCGCAACTGTGTCCATGGAAGCGACTCGCCCGAGTCAGCCGCCGTTGAGATTCCGTACTTTTTTACAACCGCGGAGCTCGTCTAGCGCTACACTCTTGATCAATGTTCTCGTGGATTTGTCCCAACTGCGGCGCTGAGGTTCCACCATCGGCCGCTGACTGTCCGCGGTGCGCCCCGGTGCCCGAGCCCACTCCCGCACAAGTCTCCCCTCCGGCGCCGGTAGTGGTGGCCGCCCCACCACCGCCCCCACCACCGCCCCCGCCACCGCCTCCACCAGCGCCGCCTGCGCCCCCGCAGCAGTACGCGTACGCCGCTCCGTACGCCGCACCGCCGAAGCCGGGACCTCCCGGCTGGCTGGTGACGCTGGGAGTCGCGGCCGCGATGTGCGGACTCGGCTGGGGACTCTACTGGTGGGTGTCAAAGCGCGGTGAGCCAGCCGCCCCTCAAGCCGCCGCTGTGGTGGAGACTCCGGCCGTTGTTGAAACCAAGCAGCCGGAAGTCAAGAAGGACGGTCCATTTGAGAGGCCCAAGCAGGCCGCGGAAGCCAGCTCCAGCGAGTCAGTGGGTGGCCAGCAGTTGGCCAAATACCTCGAAGCCACCGGGATCCGCATCTCGGAAGAACGGCGCCGGACGGTCGTCACCATGACCATCGTGAACCACTCGAACGCCGAGATGATGGCTCTCGAGGGATCCATCAAGCTGTCGACCAAGGACGGATCCAAGACCGTCGCCACCGTTCCATTCAAACTCGCGCAATTGGGTCCGCTCGAGGCCAAGGACTACACGGTCCCGATCCTGACTACGATGCGCGCCTACGAATTGCCGGACTGGCAGTTCCTGCGCGCTGAACTGACCCTGCGGTGATTGCCGCGCTCTCGCTCGCCGCGCTACTCGTGGCGATCGTGCTGTCGTGCTTTGCTCCCGTCCACGTCGGCGTGCTGTGCCTGGCCTTCGCCTTCCTGATCGGACACCTGCTTGGAGGGATGAAGCTTGCGGCGATTCTCGCGGGATTTCCGGTGAGCCTCTTCCTCACTTTGTTCGGGGTGATGTTTCTGTTCGCGCAGGCGGGCGCCAACGGCACGCTGGAAGCGGTCGCCCGGCGTTCTGTCCGGTTGGCCCGTGGCAACCGGGGAGTGATTCCGCTGGTGTTTTTTGTGCTGGCGGTTGTCCTCGGTGCGATTGGCCCGGGCGGCATCGCGGCGGCTGCCCTGCTCGCGCCGGTTGCGATGAGCGTCGCCGCCGAGTCGGGCACCGGGGCATTCCTGATGACGCTTATGGTGGCCAATGGCGCCAACGCGGGGACGCTGTCGCCGATCGCGCCCACGGGCATCATCGCAGTCGAGCTGATGACCAGGATGGGACTCCCCGATCCAGGCTGGTCGAACTTCTGGAACTCACTCCTGGCCCAGAGCGCGGTGGCGCTCGGCGGTTACGGGATCGCGGGCGGATGGCGCATGTTGCGCGAACCGCCCCTGGACCTTGCGGAAACGAGAATCGAGGCCTTCACGAGTGCGCAGAAAATGACCCTGGCTGTGATCGCCGCCGTGTGCATCGCCGTGGTGGGATTCCGGCTGGATGTGGGTGTTGCCGCTCTGATCGCGGCTTCCGTGCTGTCGCTGCTTCGCTGCGCTGAGGATGATGCCGCGCTCAAAGCCGTGCCTTGGAGCGTCCTGATGCTGGTGAGCGGCGTCACGGTGCTGATCGGCGTAATGGACAAGACGGGCGGAATGGACCTGTTCACTTCGCTGCTCGCCCGCATCGCAAATCCGCTGTGGCTCCCTGGCATGCTGGCACTTGTCTGTGGGATCGTGTCCGTCTACAGTTCTTCCTCTGGCGTCGTCCTTCCGGCGTTCCTGCCAACCATCCCGGGCATCATTGCCCGGCTGGGCGGAGGCGATCCGCTGATGGCGGCCTACTCGGTGAACGTCGGAGCGCATCTGGTCGATGTCTCGCCGCTCTCAACGATTGGCGCTCTCTGCATCGCCGCCGTCCCCGCGACGGAGGATCGCGACGCACTGTTCCGGAAACTTCTGTTGTGGGGCTGGTCAATGGCGCTGGTGGGCGCGGTGGTCTGCCAGGTCCTATTCGGATTCCTCCGCTAGCACGATTTCCGGCTGACGAAGAACCCCGGCGCCGCCCAGCAAAGTGGCGAGGGCCGACTGCCGGTACTCGAAAATCTCCCGGAGCTGCCGCGCGACCAATGGGTGGGCAAGCGCGCCCAGCGGCCTGAACGGGAGCTGGTAGTCCACTTGGTCGGCCACCCGCGTGCCATTCGCGGCCTCCTGGAATGTGTGGACATGGATCCACTTCTTGTAAGGACCCTGCTCCTGGGAATCGGTAAAGGAAAACGGCGGCGAATAGCTCGCGATCACAGACTTCCACCGCATCGGAATTCCCAACCAACGGATGCGGTAGTCAAGCACCGCTCCTTTGCGCATTCGCGGGTCCCGTGTCACCAGGGTGAAGTTGAGCCATGGAGGAGTGATCGCGGACAGGTTGCGCGGATTCGCGAAGAACGCAAAGGTCTCACCGATTCCCTTGGGAACCGTCATTTCGCATCGTAGCCGGTAGACTCGGGCCATGTAGTACCAATTCCTCCCAGAGCATCCGTTGCCGGGCCGAATAACGGCAGTGGCCGGGCAGAGTGACCACCGCGCCCAGCTTCTTCAAGTTCAGCCTGGCGTCAAACAAGCACGGATCCCGACCGGCCGCGGCAATAAAGTCCGCGAGAGCTGCATCCCGCAGCCCCATCGCAGCCAGTGTGACACCGCGATTGTTCAGGGTCATCGGATCGTTCGGCTCTAAGGCCAGGGCACGTCCGAATTCGCTCAACGCATCGCTGAGCCTTCCCGTGTTTAGATACGCTCTACCTAATTCGGATGCAAGCTCGGGGCTGTTGGATTGACTTTCTTTGACCTCTTCGAGCAGCCGGATGCCGGTTCCCGGTTCCGAGGCCCGCGCCAGTTGGAGCCGCGGCCTCAGCTTCCCTGGCGCCCGCCGCATCGCGTCTTCCCAGAGCGTCACCTCCGATCCCCAGACGTTCGTCCGCACGTGCGTCAACATCGCGAGCACGACCGCTCCGGCGGTGAGGACCACCGGGAATCGCGTGCCTCGCAGGATCTGGCCCGCGGCGGCTGCGAACCCGAGCATCGGCAGGTACAGCCGCCGGTCGGCTGCCAGATCCTGCGCGGGGAACAGCGACGAAGTGGGTGCCATCAGGATGAGCGCTCCAATGAACCAAAATCCGGCCCGGAGCTTGGTCACCGAGTGCGACGCCACGTAGATCGCGAAAAGGATCGCGGCCCAGCACACGGCGCCCCGCCAGGGGGTGGCGAGTTCGATGTCCGGGTCGGCGGTGAAGCCGATCGGTACCGCCAAAAGCTGAAAGTAGCGCAGGATGACCCAGCCCTGAGTGAGGAAGTAGTCGGCCGGGCGGACTCCGGATTGCGCTCCGGCGCCCGACCCCGCGACCGCCGCCACCCAGGCAAGCCGTGCCGTGAAGAGCGCCGCGAGCGCGAGCATCACCGCGATGGGCTTGCGCTCCGCCCGGTTGTAGGACACCGTCACGTGCAGGAAGGCGAGCAGCACCGGAAACGCCGCTACTTCCTCTTTGGCGAGCAGCGCCACAGCGAAGATCGCCACCGACCACCAGTGGCGGCCATGCAACCATGCCAGGAACGCGCCCAGCGTGAGCAACGCGGCCAGCAGAGTACTGCGCGCGAAGATATAGTTCACGGCCTCAGACTGCACCGGATGCAGCGCGAACACGAACGTCGCGATCACCGCCGCTTCAACCGGAATCAGACGCCGCAGGCACAGCCACACCAGGACCACCGCTCCGCAGTGCAAGGCCAGGTTCATCGCGTGGTATCCCGCGGGATTCGCGCCGCCCAGCGCGTAATTCAGCCAAAACGTGAAGTACGTCAGCGGGCGCGTTTGCTGCCACCGCCAGACATCCGCCCATCCCTCGGGCGAGGTCACCGCCGGATCCGCCAGCATGCCGTGGTCGTCAAACTGGAACGGCGCCTGAAGGCACGCTCCGAACGCGAACACCACCAGGGCTGCGAGGAAAATCCGTTGCAATGCTATTATTTTAGGTCACTCATCCTGGCGGCATGGCGAAACTGGCAAGGCCGAAGACAGCAGCGGAGCGCAAGGCGCGGTTACAGCGCATTCTCGGGCACCTGGACAGCCTGTATCCAAATGTCACTTGCGAGTTGAACCACGGCAGCGCGTGGGAGCTGCTGGTCGCCACCATCCTGTCGGCCCAGTGCACCGACAAACGCGTCAACATGGTGACGCCAGGCCTGTTCGCCAAGTACCCAACGGTGGAAGACTTCGCGCATGCGAATCAAGAGGAGCTGGCGCAGGACATCAAGCCGACCGGATTCTTCAACAACAAGGCGCGGTCGGTGATTGGCGCGGCCCGTAAGGTGCTATCGGATTTCGGCGGCAAGATCCCGCGCACGATGGAGGAAATGCTGACGATTCCCGGTGCGGCGCGCAAGACCTCCAACGTCGTGCTCGGCACCGCGTTTGGAATCGCAAGCGGAGTTGTGGTGGATACGCACGTCCAACGGATCGCACGCCGGCTGGACCTGACGAAGGAGTCCGACCCGGGGAAGATCGAGGGTGATCTCATGAAATTGCTTTCTCAGGATCGATGGATTCTCTTTTCCCACCAGATCATCCATCACGGACGGAGGATGTGCGTAGCGCGCGGTCCGCGATGCGGCGCCTGTCCCATCGCGCCGGACTGTTACGCCAAGGACAAGGCGGTTTGAGACAACACCATCTGGGCGCGTTGTGGCTGCTGGCCGCAGCTTGCAGCCGGTGGCCCGAAAGCTACCAGCCGCCGGTACAACGGGCGGACCCCGCCCCGCCCGTCTTGTTGCCATTCATCTCCATGGGCGAGCCCGCGGCGCCCCCGCACTTTGTGCGCGATGTCGGAGAGGCTCAGCCAAACGGCCTCCGCTGGACCAGCGGGAAGTCGGTGTTCCGGTTCCGCCTGCCGCATACCGGCGGACTCAGCCTCACCGCGGCGTTCTATTATCCGAATTCGATCCGCGAGGAGGTTGGTCCGGCCACGGTCATCTACCGCGTCAACGGCCGGGTGGTCGACCGGGTGAAGTACGGCGAGGGCGAAAATCACGCCTTTAGCCATGAAGTCGACTCAACCTGGCTGCATTCGGGCCAGGACACGCTGGTCGAAGTGGAAACCGTCCCGGGTTGGACCTCGCCTGAAGGTGTGAAGCTGGGCATCGCGCTGTCGAGTCTGGGGTTCCGCGACTAGATGCCGCAGGTTCTCTACGTCCTGTTCGGAGCCCTTCTCACCCTGGCGGCGTGCCAGGCTTGCGGGCGGCTGCTCCTGAGCCGCTTCGACGTCCCTTTCTACCGCCAGGAGCGCTGGGCGTTCGAGTTCATTCTCGGATCCGCGGTGCTGAGCATGGCCGTGTTCACCATGGCCGCGCTGCACGTGGTCTACAAGGGAACCATCCTCGCCGTGGGCCTTGCGCTGATCGCCTGGGCGTGGCGCCTGCCGGGTCCGCGCGACCCTGCGCTTCCGGCTCTGCCACGCTGGGTCTGGTGGACCCTCACCGTCCCGCTGGCCGTGAATCTGGCGTACGCGTTCTTCTTCGCGATGGCGCCTGAGAACAGCCCCGACGGCATCGCCTACCACTTGGGACTCGTCCACCGCTACTACCGTGCGCGCGGATTCACCCCGGTGGTGACGAACATGTACTCTGGCCTCACCATGGGCGCCGAGATGCTGTTTCTGTTCGCCTTCGGCTTCGGGCGCCACTCCGGGGCGGCCTTGACCCACTTCGCCTTCCTTCCCGTGCTCGGCTGGCTGATGGCCTGCTACGGACGCCGGTTCGGATTTCCGGTGGCTGGCGCCATCGGGAGCGTGTTCGTCATGGTCAGTCCGGTTGCCGCCGTGGACGCCGCCAGCGCATACAACGACGTCGCCGCCGCCACGGTGATGTTCGCCTGCTTCTACCTGCTCCAGATCTGGGATTCCACCCGTACCATCGCGATCGTCCCCCTCATTGGTGTGCTCGCCGGGTTTGCGTTCGGAATCAAATACACCGCCGTTCCCGCGGCGATGGTCGCAACCGCGTGGCTGGTGGTCCGCCGCGCCGGATGGAAGCCGTTAGCGCGGTTTGCCGCCGGGGCCGCGATCATGACCGCTCCGTGGCTGGTCAAGAACACCGTGTACCTTGCGAATCCCGTCGCCCCGTTCTACAACCGCTGGTTCCCCAATCCGAACTTCCGGATCTCATCCGAAGCCGACTACAAAGCGTTCCTGTCCCATTACGGAGTCGAGCGGAAGACGGACATTCCGCTGGAGCTTACGGTCAGCGGCTACAAGCTGAACGGTGTCGTGGGACCGCTGTACCTGTTGGCGCCGGTGGCGCTGGCCGCGTTACGCGCGCCGCACGGAAGACGGTTGCTGCTCGCCGCGCTGCTGTTCGCCGTGCCCTACGCGGCCAACGTTGGCACGCGTTTCCTCATTCCCGCGTTGCCGCTGCTCTCCCTGGCGATGGCGGCCGCCTTGGCGTCCTGGCCGCGGCTGCTGGCGCTGCTCGCCGTAGGCCACGCCATCTCGGCATGCCCGCCCGTGCTTTCCCTTTACTGCCACCAATATGCGTGGCGGCTGGACGATCTCCATTTCCGCGCCGCGCTCCGGATCCAGTCCGAATACGAATTTCTGTCCGGCCGCTCGCCGTCCTATCTCACCGCCCGCCTGCTCGAAGAGCGGACCCCGCCCGGCGCCAGTATGCTTGCCACCAACGCTGGCGGCGAGGCCTACACTTCCCGTGACATGATCGTCACGCACCAGTCCGCGCGCGGCCAGATGCTCGGAACGTTTCTTTACATTCCCGTTGTTCCGGACTGGCTCGGGTTGCGCCGGCTGGATTTCCGCTTTCCGCCCGTGCGAACGCGCGCGGTCCGGGCGCTGCAGCGAAAGGCGCATGCGAACGACCAATGGCATGTGTCCGAGTTCCGGCTCTACAACGAAGGCGCGGAGCTGCCGCGGGAATCCGGCTGGCGCCTGCGTGCTGCCCCCAATCCTTGGGATGTCCAGGAAGCATTCGACGGCAGCATCCTGACAGGCTGGAGGTCCTGGGAACCGATGCGTGAAGGGATGTTCGTCGAAGTGCGGTTCCCTGAAGAGCGGCTGGTGGACGGCGTGGCCATCGACACGCTTCCGGTGGAACACTTCTCCGACGTCATCATTGAGGTTCAGGATAGAGCTGGTGTCTGGCGCCAGGCAGGCGGAGCGCCGCGCAAGTACGACACCGGAATCCCGTTCGGTTTGCGCCGAGCCTGCGCCGCGATCCTCAAGGAGCGGGGCATCACACATGTCCTGCTGCACGAGCGCGACTACATGGCGGACGATGTGGAACGCAAAACCGCGGCCTGGAATCTGATGAAGCTGGGCGAAGCCGCGGGATTCCGTCTCTATGCCATACGATAGTTTGAGTGGCGGAACTCTATCTCGGCGTCGACGGAGGCCAGTCCAGCACAACCGCCGTGGTGGCGGATGAATCCGGGCGTGTCACAGGCTACGGCCGCGGCGGTCCTTGCAACCACGTCAGCGGATCCGAAGCGCGCACCCGGTTTATTGACGCCATCGGATCCGCAGTGGAGCAGGCCTCCGGCGGAGCCCGGTCGTTTCGCGCGGCGTGCTTCGGCTTTAGCGGCGGACCCGCGGACAAACAACGCCTGATCGAGGAAATGTTTCACGTGGACCAACTGCTGGTCACCACCGACGCGCTGATCGCGTTGAGCGGCGCCACGGGCGGGGAACCCGGAATCATCACCATCGCGGGCACCGGGTCGATCGCGTTCGGACGCAACGCTGCCGGACGCACCGCACGCGCGGGCGGCTGGGGCTACGTATTCGGCGACGAGGGCGGAGGATTCAACATCACGCGCCAGGCGGTCCGCGCGGCGTTGCGGCAGCACGAGGGCTGGGGTCCCCGGACGATGCTGCATGACCGGCTGCTTGCCGAGACCGGCGCGCGCGATGCCAATGAAATGATGCACTGGTTCTATACGCCGGAGTTCCCGAAGCCGCGCATCGCCGGATACGCCAGGTTCGTGGATGAATGCGCTCGCGCGGGCGACATGGTTGCGCTCGACATCCTGAGGAGTGAAGCGCAGCATCTGGCAACATTCGCGGGCGCCGTGCGAGGCCAGCTCTTCTCTCCGGCCGGGCGCGCCGTGGTCGCACACATCGGAGGCGTATTCAAGAGCGCAATCCTGCTCGAGCGCTATCAATTGCTCGTGGAACTCACCGACGGCAACATGTGCCAGGCCCCACGGTACGGCCCCGCGGCGGGAGCGCTCATTGAAGCCTTCCGGCTGGCCGGACAGCGCGTTACACTCACGGATCCGCCGGATATTGAAAAATGACTCTCGCACTGCTCGCCTTCCTTTTCGCCGAACCTGACTGGACCTCGATTGAGCGGCACGCGGTGGATCTCCTCCAGCGCTATGTCCGCATCCAGTCGGTGAATCCGCCCGCCGACGCGCGCGAAGCCGCGGCGCTGTTCGAGGCTGAGCTGAAACAAGGTGGACTCGAACCCCGCCGCTTCGTCAGCCAGCCCGAAACAGGAAAGGTGAATCTTGTCGTCCGCCTGCCAGGCCGCGACCGCTCCAAGAAGCCTCTCCTTCTGCTCAATCACTTCGATGTCGTGCCGGTGGACCGCGCCGCCTGGGGATCCATTGACCCCTTCGGCGGCGAGATCAAGGACGGCGCCATCTGGGGCCGCGGCACTCTGGATATGAAGGGCATCGGCATCATGCACCTGGTCGCGCTCACGACGCTGAAACGCGCGGGGATCACTCCCTCACGGGACATCGTCATGCTGACCACGCCCGACGAAGAGACCAATGGAACCTACGGCGTGGTCTGGATGGCCCAGAACCACTTCCCCGAAATCGACGCCGAGTATGTGCTTGACGAAGGTGGCATGGGGACGCGCGACGTGTTCTCGCCCGGCAAGCTCGTGTTCGGCGTCGCGGTCGGCGAGAAACAGGTGGCCTGGATCCGGGTGCGCGCCAAAGGGACCGCCGGACACGGATCGCAACCCATCCCGGACAACGCCAACGAGCGCCTGATCTCCGCGCTGGCCCGCGCGCTCGACGCGCCAGCCCGCGGCCGTGTCCATCCCGTCGTGGATGAGATGCGCCGCAGTCTCGGCGGGGCGCTCGCCTCAAACAAATATGTGAACGCGATCCAGAAAAACACGCTCTCGCTGACCACGCTGCGGGCCGGCGTCGGCGAGCCGCTCAAGGCCAACGTGATCCCTTCAGCCGCCGAGGCCACGATCGATTGCCGCCTGCTGCCGGGCGTCAACGCCGAGGAGTTCGTCTCCGAGATGCGAGCCCGGATCAACGACCCGAACGTTACCGTCGAGCTGATCAGCACACCCAACGACCCAGGCGCGAGCAACCACAAAACTCCGCTATTCGAGGCTATTTCTCGCGCGATCCTCCGTTATCATCCCAGCGCCACCGTCACGCCGATCATCGTTCCCCATGGCACCGACTCCGTCAAGCTGCGGATGCGCGGCCTCACCGCTTACGGACTCACGCCAATGGTGCTCGATCTCGCCACCGCCGGCACCATGCACAGCGATCAGGAGCGGATTCCGGTTGAGGAGTTCAAGAAAGGGCTCCGCATCATGTTTGACGTGCTGCGGTCCGAGTTCTGACCGCCGTCTTCACGGCTCCCTGGCTGCTCCACGCTCTGGACTCCGTGGCAAATCCGGCAACCAGCCGCTCGGCGCTCGCCGCCCAGATGAACCGGATCGACGGATGCCGCAGGCACTCCTGAAACAGTGCTCCCACCAGGACAGGCAGAGCAACACCCGCCCTACTGCACACCTCCCGTGCGCAACGCCGCGGGTGTCCGCGTCCGGTCCGGCTCTTGAATCGCGAACGTCCACTTCAGTGGAACCACTTGCGGAGTGTAGCAAACCCTGGCGTCGCAGGCCTGGTAGAGCATCTTGCCTTCCACCGTCATCCGGCCTTCTTTCAGCGCTGGTCCAAGCTCATTCGCCTGTCCAACCACGAGGTCCCGCGTGAGCCGGATCCGGTTCTCATAAACCGGCACGGTCTCCTTGATCGCCTTCAGATGCATCCGCCGCGCGGGCGGAAAGCTCACCGGCAGCGCGAGCGACGACTTGGACGCATCCATCTCCCAGCCCACTGGCTTGTATCCACCCTCGACGCCCGGTGCATAGAGATGCATTCCTTTGGGCAGCTCGATCTCGGCGATGAGCGCGATCCGGCTGCCGGTGTAAACCGTGGCGTTGCTTGCTGAAGTCCGTAGCGTCAAGTGGTCCGTACGGGTCTCCATTCGTGGACCCGAAATTGTATTGAACTCGCGCACCAGCATCGCGCCAGCCGACACGCGTTCCCGGTAGTCCTCTTCGAAGTATTTCGAACGGACCACACCCTTCGCATCGACCACGTACGTTCCGGGGAAGGGAACTCCATGGAACGGGCCTGCGGGGACGTTGGTGTTCAGGATCCCGAACGCGCGAATGGTTGCCGAACCAGCGTCCGACAACAGCGGATAAGTGATCCCGCGCCGGTCCGCGAAATGCTTGAGCACCGCGGGTGTGTCATACGTGATCACGGCTACGCGCATGCCCTGAGCTGCCAGCTCTTTCTGCTTTTCTTCCAACTCGACCAGTTGGGCTTTGCAGTACGGTCACCAGTCCGCCGAGCGGACAAAGGCGAGCACGAGACCCTTGGGTCCACGCAGCGATTTGAAGTCACGCGCGGTGCCTCCCTGGTCCGGAAGCCGGAACACGGGAATCTTGCGGCCCACCTCGGGGCCAGTCTGCAGGTTGCGTCCGGCGTCGGGCACCGGACGAAGGCGGGGACGGTCTTCCGCGGCAAGCGCGGCACACAAGAAAACGAATAGGAAATGGATCATGTAGGGAAAAGGTCCATCACGTTTGAAATCGCGCGCCGGCTGGCGCTGTATACCGTGTTCATGACGTACGACGGGGAGATTATTCCGCCTCCGGAACTTTTCTTAGTTCTTCCCAGTCTATCAGCGCCTGAAGACTGCCCGGAACGGTTCGATCCACTGCCCCGGTAATTGGCGCGGATACGTTTCGATCCCGTTGAAACCCAGCCGCGCCGGGTCGTGAGCCGGCAGATAGGCGGTGCCGAAGATCCAGTCCCAAATAGCCAGGCTGAGGCCGAAATTCCGGTTGGTGGGCCCGGTCTCCGGATGGTTGTGGTGCCAGATGTGCATCTCGGGACTGTTCAACACGTACCGCAGCGCACCGATATTCCAGCGCAGATTCGCGTGGGCGAAGTGTCCGATCAGCGTGTCGAATACCCCCACCGCGAACATCACTTCGCCCCGGAATCCGAAAAACGCGGCCGGGACATAGAGCAGCCCGCGGTAGACGATAATCTCCATCCAGTGGAACCGCCAGTCTCCCACCCAGTCCATGTCGGTAATGCTGTGGTGGACCTGGTGGAACCGCCATAACGCGGGCACCCGGTGCAGCAGGTTATGGATGCACCACTTGGCGAAGTCGATCGTCAACAGCAGCACAATTGCCTGGAGCCAGAACGGCTGTCCGCTCATCACGCCGAGGTACACCGCGGACTTCAGGTTCCACGCCGCGAGCGCCCCGTCCAGCCACGCGATCAAGGGGATGCTCAGATTGCCGATCGCCACCCCGAGGACGTGCGCGTTGAGGACCACATACGCCACGTCGCTGATCAGTCCCTGCCGGAAGAACGGCTGGCGTGGACGCCGCGGCCAGATCCGCTCGAGAATCCAGAACAGCAGGCCGAGTCCGGCGAGCCAAACCGCGTAGACCATAGAGTCCTAGTTGAGCACCGGGAGCGCTCCGGCCTCGGCCAGTCCCTTCGCGTTGACCGCTCCGATCCGGACATCGGCGATCGTGTTGGCGGGCAGCGGCCGCGCCAGCGTCACCGGCAGGTAGTTGCCGCTCAGCGCCGGACTCCCGGGATCGAGCGTGACCACCGAGAGCGTGCCCCCCACAAAGCGCCGGCGGAATTCGAGGTTCTTCGCCGCCGCAAGTTCGCGCAGGATCTGGTTGCGCCGCTTGCGGACGGGCACCGGCACCGGATCACGCGCCTCGGCCGCCGGAGTCCCCGGCCGTTCCGAGTACGTGAACACGTGCAGATAGGTAAACGGCATTCGCTCGATGAATTGGCGGCTCTCCTCGAATTCGGCCTCAGTCTCGCCGGGGAACCCGGTCATCACGTCGGCGCCAATCCCGGCGTCCGGCATCAGCGCCCGCGCCCGTTCGATCCGGTCCGCGTAGTGGCGCGTCCGGTAGCGCCGCTTCATGCGCTTGAGCACCGCGTCGCATCCGGACTGCAGCGGCGCATGGATGTGCTTGGCGATCCGGGGTGAGGACGCCACCAAATCCAGCAAGCCGTCACTCCAGTCCATCGGCTCGATCGAGCTCAGCCGGATCCGCTCGGCCGGACTCTCCTCCAGCAGCCGCCGCAGCAAATCCACCAGCCGGCCCTGCGGATCTCCAGGATCCCGTCCCCAGCGGCCCAGGTTGATCCCGCTGAGCACCACCTCCCGGTAGCTCTCCGCCAGCCGCCGGACCTGGCCGACCACCTGATCCGCCGGTGCACTCCGGCTCCGTCCCCGCACCGACGGGATAATACAAAACGAACACCGGTTGTTGCACCCGTCCTGGATTTTCAAATTCGGACGCGTGCGGTCCCCCGCATCCTCCACAGGTGCGGAGAGAAAACGGATCTCCTGGGTGATGTCGGACAGGAAGGTCTGGGTATGGTAGGAAAGTTGCAGGATCTCCGGGATGAATGGCTTGTGCGAATTCCCCACCACCCAGTGCACCCCCGGCAGCGACGCCAGTTCTTGCGGCGCGCGCTGGGCGTAGCATCCGGTCACCAGGATGCGCGCATCGGGGTTGGCGCGATGGGCCTGCCGTACCGCTTCGCGCGCGTCGGAATCGGCTGCCGCGGTGACCGTGCAGGTATTGAGGATGATCAGATCGGCCTCGCCCGCGGCGCCGGTCTCAGTGTGTCCCGCCTTGCCTAGCATCGCACCCAGAGCGGCGCCGTCGGCCTGGGTGGCGCGGCAACCGAAGTTCCGGATGAGAAACCGGCTCATGACCAGATTTTAGCAAGCGGCAGAAAATTGGACCTCCGTGGGGAGGGAAGAGGTGAATAATTGGCGCTGGACCGTGTCCTCTCGCAAGAGGAGATCGACAATGTATTCCGCAACCTGAGGGAGTCCTCAACCGAAGAGGACCTCACCAAGCGTGCACAGGCGTATGACTTCCGCCGTCCGGACCGGATCGCCAAGGACCAGATCCGTGCCATCCACCTGCTGCACGAAAACTTCGCTCGCACACTTGCCTCGAGCCTATCGGCCTACCTCCGCGCCTATGTCATCGTGAACCTGGTGTCGGTGGAGCAGTTGTCGTTCATGGAGTTCTCCCAGTGTCTCCCCTCGCCGACCGTGGTCTCGGCGCTCGGAATGCGGCCCTACGACGGCAGCGCAGTCCTCGAGCTGAACCCCACATTGGTGTTCCCGATTATCGAGATCCTGCTCGGCGGAACCGGCAAGGCCGCGCCGTTCAAGATCGACCGCGAGATCACCGAAATCGAGCAGTCGATACTCGACGGAATCTACCGGATCATCCTTCACGATCTGCGCGAGGCCTGGCTGGGGGTGACCGCGCTCGAATTCACGATCGAGGCGAGCGAGACCGAGCCGCAGATGCTGCAGTTGCTCGCGCCCAACGAAGCGGTGGTGGCGGTGAGCCTCGAGGTCCGGCTGGGCGACCATGTCGGGATGATGAACATCGGGATCCCCTCGATCATCATCAAGATGCTGCGCCAGAAGTTCGACCAGCAGTGGACGGTCCGCAAGACCGAGTCGACTGAGCTGGAGCAGGGACGGATCATGCACCTGATCCGCGACGCCCGGGTGAACCTGGATGCGAGGCTGGTCGGCGCGTCGATTACTACCGAGGATCTACTGGCGCTCGACATCGGGGATGTCTTGAAGCTCGACTATGCCGTGAAGAAGCCTCTGACGTTCTATCTGAACGGGGTGAAGAAGTTCGAGGGCTAGGTCATCGACAACGGGCGGCGGCGGTGTTTCCGGATGGACCGCTACGTGGATGCGGCGGAGTAATCCCGGCCAGCGTCTTATGACACGGACGCTCCCCTGCCGCTGAAGATCCCATGGTGTTGCAGCCACGAGCCGAACACGGGCACCGCCCGCCAAGCCCGCCAGCTCTTCGGCCTGGAGCCTGGCTTCGATCCGTTGGCCTGTCGCTCTCTGCCCCGGCGCCGCCGAACAAGCCTTTACGATTCGCTGCGCCAGATCAGGATCCCGGCCGGCCTCCCTCGCAGGCCCGCCACCCGGTGGACCGCGTAGAGCGCAGCCTGAACCGCCGTCTCCACCACGAATACGGGGAAGCGCAGGAAAATTCCGGCACCCGCGCCACCAGTTGCGACATTCCCGGTGACTGCCAGCGCAACACTGCCTCCCACGATCCTCCCGCGAGCGCGCATACCAACAGACACTGCACCCCGCGCACCCGGCCGGCTTCATGAAAAACCACCATGCGAACGCCGCAGGTTCCGGTAGCGCTGTCATCGCATAACCATGCTATCGCCGCGGACGCGCTACAATCGACGCATGAAGCTGAGTACTCAGGAAGAGTACGGCTTGCGATGTCTGCTCCACTTGGCCCGTGTCCCCGGCGGCCAGTCGCTGACGATTCCGGAAATCAGCAAAGCAGAAGGCCTGTCGGTGCCAAACGTCGCCAAGCTGATGCGCCTGCTGCGCATGGGCGGGATGGTCCAAAGCGCCCGCGGGCAGGCAGGCGGCTACACCCTCGCCCGGCCCCCCGAAAAGATTATCCTCAGCGACGTGCTGGACCTGCTGGGCGGCCAGTTCTTCTCCAGTAAGTTCTGCGAGCGCCACGCCGGACGCCAGAACGTGTGCAACCATGCGGTCGACTGCTCGTTGCGTGTCCTCTGGAATACGATTCAGAGCGTACTCCACGAGGTGCTCGGCAAGATCACCCTGCGCGACCTGCTCTGTTCCGAGCACCAGATGGCGGACCTGCTCGCCTGCCGCGCGCCCGAGATCCTGGCCGTGGTCCAGTCCGCGCGGCCAATTCACACAAACTAAGCCATGCCGAAACCAGAGCCGCTCCCCGTCCCCGGGGTCCCCACCAACAATGACACTTACTCCCAAGTCGTCCGTCTCGGCGATCTCGTCTTCGTGTCGGGCCAGTTGGGACTCGATCCCAGCACCGGACAGCCGCTCGAAGGGATCCAGGCCCAAACCCGCAAGGCGCTCGACAACGTCGCGGCGGCTCTGGCGGCGGCTGGGTCGGGGCTCGACCGCGTCGCCAAGGTCAACATCTTCATCACCGACTTCTCGCTCCTCGGCGAAATGAACCTGGTCTACCGGACCTATTTCCCCCACCGGCCAGCCAAGACCACGGTCGAGATTTCACGCCTGGACCGTGGCGCGCTCATCGAGATCGAAGCCGTGGCGGGATTGTAGCCCTTCACGGACCTACCCGGTACACGCGGCCCCGCCCTCCGCCTCCGCTCTGATCCACCCACGCGAACAGGCCCCGGTTGCGCGCCCGGTGCAATCCGCCCGCGTCCGGATTTTCGCCGACCCCGGCTGTTGACGCGCTCGTTTCGAGCGTATTCACATCCACGATGAGGACCTGTGCCCGATTCCGGTACGGCTGCAGCGCCGATACCAGCACCGCCGATTCATCCTGCGCCAGCGCGATCCCCGCGAAGCCGCCAGGACGCAGGACCTCGACCACGTTCGACACCACGCCCCGCTCGATCTTCCACACGCTCCCCGCGTTCGGATACGCGCCGCGGTCGCTGACATAGACCGTGCCGCCGCGTGTGATCGCGACCGCTTCGGGCCGGATGAGCGGATGGCCTTCGGCCACGGCGGTAGGCGCCTCGGCCCCGCCCACGGCGATCTTGTACACGCCCCGCACGCTTCCATCCGCCGAGTGGCCAGTGAAGTAGATCACTTCCTGGCCACCTTCGGCCACCACCTCGATTCCAGTCGCGCCCCGTCCCTCCGCGCCCCGCACCGCTGTCACCGGACCTCCGCTCACCGGCGCCATCAGGATCTGCCCCAATCGCGCGCGTCCAGTCCAAGCATCGGGATCGGCGACGAAGATCATGCGCCCATCTCCACTCACCGAGATCCCTCGCGGTGACACGAATGGAGCCCCGGCCGCCACCTGCGCCGCGGGGCCTCCGTTGGATGCGACACGGAACACGCCCGCTCCGTTCGGTCCGACAGCGGTGAAGTAGAACACGCTGCCATCCGGATCCGGGGCCGCGTCCACCGGCCGCGCGTACTCCCCGCCTTGCGTGGCGGGGACCGCCTGGATCTCCTGTCCATAAACGGCCGCAACCGCGGCCAGCGCCATCCAAATGCGTTGGTTCATGCCGGAGAGTACGGCTTCTGCCCGGCATTTGGATTTAGCGGATTCGCAATGCCACCGGATTGCTTGGAAGCTCCGCAGCCACCTCCGGATTCACCGATGCGAACGCTCTGCTGCTCGAGGTAACGCCATGATTCCCAGCAGACAGAACCCAAGGGTCAAGCCGGCTGATCGCGGCCGGCGAAAACTGTGGTGGAGTATATCACTGCCGGGCGGCGATCGCTCAGAATTCCACCCGCAACGCAAACTGGACCTGTCTCGGCGTCGTCGCAGCATTGACCGAGGTGACGCGGCCAAAATCGCCGCGACCCCTTACACCCTGCGGAGCGCTGAAATTCGGGTGATTGAACAGGTTGAAGAATTCGGACCGGAACTGCAGCTTCCACTTCTCCGAAAAGCGA
>VFZX01000127.1 GCA_016871015.1 Acidobacteriota bacterium
GGGCATAAAACATTATGTACTGGTTTTGTTCTATCCGTTCCCACGATGTTCGGGAATTCTCGGACAGGCTCCTAGAAGAGGAGCTTCAGTCCAAACTGGATATCGCGTCCGCCGCCTGCGCCGAGGATCTCGCCGAAGTTCGGGCTTGTCAATATCGACACCGGATTTCCGAAGTTCGTCATGTTGAACGCGTTAAAAAACTCGCTGCGGAACTCGAGGCGCAGGCGCTCTACGATTTGCACCGTCTTGCCCGCTGAAAGCGTGACTCCCCGTGATCTCGGTCCCCGGTACATGTTGCGCGACGTGTTGCCGAGCGTGCCAAACTCCGGCGTTCGGAAGGCCCGGCGGTCGAACCAGGCTTCCCGCCGCTTGAAGCCGGATGGGAACGGGTTACCGCCGATGTCGGCGACGCGCGTCCCGACGAGGCTTGTCCCGGTATTTGCGGCGTCAATCCCGGCGAAGATCGAATAGGGCACCCCGCTCTGCAGTCCTACGAGCCCGGAAAGCTGCCACCCGCCCACGAGCCAGTCGGCAGACCGCGGCATACCCGGGCCCACCGCGCGTCCCCGTCCAACCGGGACGTCCCACACAACCGCCGTGACATTCACGATGGGCCGGTCGAAACGCGAAGGACCGCGGCTTTTGTCCCGGTTGTACACGTACTCGACGGCAGTCTCGTTGGCCTCGCTTTGCAGGTCGAAGTTCCGTGACCAGGTGAACGAGTTGCGGAAGGTCAATCCGCGTGAGTACCGTTTCTCGACGCGCGCCTGAAGCGAGTTGTACGAGGAAAAGCTCGAGTTGTCGCGGTAGAACAGCGTCCCCGCATTTCGCAGCGGACGCCGCGGAGGGACCGCGCCTGGACCCGCTGGCGCGATGTTCTGCTCCACCGTGTTCAACAGGTTTTTCCCGGCGCCGCCCACGTAGTGCACGCTGAACACCATTTCACCCGCCAGCAGGCGCTCGATTCCGAAGTTCCACGCGAAGCTGTAGGGATCCCGCAGATAGCGCGAGATCGTTTGCGCCGGGTCAGCGGGAACCGGACCCGGAGGAATGTAGGGATTGGCCAACGTGATCGCAGGATTCAGCGGACCCACCTGCAGCATGTTCTGCGCGGACACCCGTTGCGCGCGGCCATACGGATAGCTGCCCGCCACCAGCCTCACGCTGTTCTGGACCAGCGACGTGTTGTAGTCATAGTACATTCCGAACCCGGTGCGGACCACCGTCTTCGGCGTCACCGACCACGCGATCCCGATCCGCGGCGCGAAGTTGTTGTGATCACCCGCCAGCAGCAGCGACCGTTCCGCGTTCGGACCGTCGCCCGTGAGCGGATTCTTGCCTGCCCAGATGTAGGCGAACAGGAAATTCGTCGCGTCGGGCCGCGTCAGGGCGGTTTGGAAATCGAACGCACCCAGCCGGTCCAGGCGGTCCACCGGCCGTGTCGCCAGCACATACTGGACCCCCAGGTTGACACTCAGGTTCCGCCGCACCTTCCACACATCACCCGCGTAGCCTACATACACGTCGCCGTACGTGTTCAGCGGATCCAGGATGTTGCTTGTCGTATTGTTCGGAAATCCGAGCAGGAAACTGGCGAACGCGTCACCGGAAGTGTTGAAGCCGGGCTGATTTGTCGCCGTGTTCGTAAACGCAACCCCGGTGTTGCCCTGCGGACCCACGATATGGTTCCAGCGCAGGTACCGGAATCCATAGCTGAGCGTGTGCTTCGAGTAGATGCGTGAGAAGTTCAAGCCGATCTGGTGCGAGTACTCGGGATTCCCGAGGTCCTGCTGCAACAGCGGCGCGATGGCGGTGTAAGGCGACCCGGCGTAGGTGATCTGGGGAGCCAGCAATCCGTCGAGGATGTTTACCGCCAGCTCGGATCCGATCGCCGTGCGAAGCTCTTCGCCGTAGCCGACGCTGCCGCGCGGGATGCCGGTCCTGTTGTAGCCATACTGCACGTCGGCCAGGAACACCGGACTGAAAACCCGCGTGAAGTGCATCATTGCATTGAGTCCGGTGTTGTACTGGCGGAAATCGACAACCGGCAGCCCCTGCGGAGTCCTCTCGTCGGCGTCGTAACGGGAGAAGCGGCCGAACAGACGGTTGTTGTCGGAGAAGCTGTGGTCCACCCGCACGCCCCACTGATCCGAGCTTTGGCGCGAGTTATCGGTGCGGACGTGGTTCAACGTCGCGGCCTGCGAGAGCGGCAGCGGCAGGAAGAAGTCGGTGAGTCCCTTCGCCCGCCGGTCGATTCTGGCCGCGGGCAGTGCGTTGCCGGGGAAGGGCGTCCGGATGAATCCCGCCGGACACGCTGGACACGCGCGTGTCGTCAGGATGTCGTAGATCTGGTTGCGGCCCACTGCGGCGCCCTGTCCGTCATTGCCGGCTGAAGGGCCCAGAAGCTGTGAGAAATCCCCGTTCCGCACCGCCTGGTTCGGAAATGTGGCCGCGATGGTGCGCGTCAGCCGGGACTCGAAACCCTCCCAGTATCCGAAAAAGTAGGTCCGGCTCTTGCGGCCGTTCACAAGCTTCGGAATGAGTACCGGCCCTCCGAGCACGAGTCCGAACTGATTTTGCTTGTAGGGGACACGCTTGGACCCGAAATAGTTGTTGAAGAACCCGTTCGCCGACAGCTTGTCGTTGCGCAGGAACTCCCACACCGCTCCATGGAACTGGTTGGTGCCCGACTTGGTGGTGACGTTGATGTTGCCGCCGGCCGCGTAGGCCGATCCCGGATCGTTGTCCTGCGTCTGAACCTTGAACTCCTGGATCGCGTCCGGTGGTGGACTCGCGGCATAGGTGTTCGTGAAGCGGCTGTTGTTCTCGATCCCGTCCAGCGTGAAGTTGTTCGATTGCGGACGCATGCCGTTCACCACGGGGCTCACGCCTCCCGATCCCAGCCGGACGGTGAACGCGTTCTGCTGTCCGCCCTGGTCCATCACCACACCCGTGGACAAGGCGAGCAGTTGCGTGAAGTGGCGGCCATTAAGCGGAAGCTGATTGATTTCCCGGTTCTGAATGGTGGTGCTCAGGGTCGCGTTCACCTGGTTCACGGCGGGGGGCTCGCCACTGATTGTCACCGCTTGGGACAGGTCGCCGACGCTCAGCTCGGCGTTCACAGTTCTCGATTCGTTGACCAGAAGACGGAACTCCGCGACGGTGTAGGTCTTGAACCCGGCGGCTGAAACCGTGAGCGTGTAGCGGCCTGGCTGCAGACTCGGAACTGCATAGTTCCCAGCCGCCTGTGAAGCGACGGTGCGCTTGTCGCCTGTATCCAGGTTGCGCAACTCCACCGCCGCGCCCGGGACGAGGGCTCCGCTGGTGTCGTTGATGGTGCCCGATACCGAGCCCAGGATCGATTGCGCTCTGGCGGCGAAGACGCCGCACAACAGGATCGCCAGCAGTCTCGTCGGCAATTTCATGGCATCAAAAGCTCTTGGACTGCCACGCTATCACCGGGCCGGGGAACTGTCAAGAGCCTATTTCATGCGATCCCAGGTCCGTCTCATCGCTGAAATGATCCGCGGCGTCATGGTCTCCCGCAGCCGGTAATGGATTTGGACTTTTGCGAATCCTTTCGCATCAATCTCCGGCTCCCATGCCAGGCGGATCTCCCCGGACAATCCCTCGGTGGCTTTCTGCAGCTCGGGCCAATACCAGCGATTCTCGTAGCCGTGCTGTCCCTGCCATCCTTGGGCCGCCTGGACAAACGCCCCCAGCGCGTCCCGCACACCGCGTCCAGCCGTGCTTGCCGCGATCAGGTCGAGCGCCGCCGCCTTGTAGCGGAGCTGCAGCACGAGGTCCTTGAGGAACCGGTCCCCGGAGCCGAACAACAGGCCCCGCAAATCACCGGGTACCCTCTTGCTTTGCGGGATTTCCTCGATCCGCGACGCCGCCTGGCGCATCGCCGCCGGACTCGTCCCCGACAGCGACCGCCACGCGCCAACGATCGCCCCACCCTGGCCCGGAATCAGCCGGTTTGCGAACTGCTCATAGTCCCGCTCGCTTACGGGTTTGCCCTCGGCGCCGCGCGCAAAGGCGAAGATGTTCGGCAATTGGACGCAATGCGTCTGCGCATTCCCCAACACTCCACGCGGACCCGCGCTCGCGCCCCCTTCGTACGCCCGGTCCCCACCAAAGTTCGTCAGCGGGAATGATGGCTCGCTCTCGATCCGTCCGTAGTTGAGCGCCACCTGGCGCGGCGTCAGTCCGGCCTTCTCCACCACGCCGCTGCGCGCGGTGGCGACGCCCCACGGAGCCGGATCCGCTTTGGCCAGCCGCTGCAGCGTGTCGAGGAACTCCGCTTCCGTGCTGGGCTTGTACTCCGCGGTCTGGTAGTAACGGCTGTAACCCGCCCAACCGGCGTGCATCCAATAGAGCAGCTCGATGCCGGGCCGGAGCCGGTCGAGCATCCGGCGGTAGCCGCTGAGCAGGTCGACGAAGTCCTGGTTGTTAGACCCTGTGAATCCTCCCGGGTCGCTGTCGATCACAGCGGCTCCATCCATATCCCGCAGCGCCGCCAGCACTTTCTCCCGGTGGGCGAACATCTGGGCCACAGCCTCGGGATCCGCCGGATTCACCCGTCTGTCGGTGTAGAAGAAGCGCCGCTTTTCAAACGTAGCTTTCGCGGCTTCCTCATGAACCGGCGCGACATTCGGGCACAGCGCGATCCACACTCGCATGCCCAGCTCCTGTTTCAGCATTCGGATCACCCGGCCGTGTTTGTCGAGGCTCGCGCGGTCGCTCGGCGTGAGCGGATCCGGCATGGTCTCGGTCACCGGCCAGATGAGGATCGTGTTGTAACCCAGCTTTTTCAGGTCCGTGGCGAACGCCCTCCAGTCATCGAACGTCCACGTGCGGGCGGCGTAGGGATGGTTGTAGGACCAATGCTGGTGCACGTAAAGGCCGGTGATCTTGCTGTTCTGGCCCGCCACCGGAAGAGCCAACAGCGCCGTCAGAAGGAGCCACCGCGTTACTGCCATGGCACACGTCCGGCCTTCTGGCAGTGCTTTGCAAGCGCCGCGGCCAACTCCCGTGCGAGCTTCGGATTTTCCTTAGCCAGGTTGCGCTCCTCCTTCGGATCCTCCTTCAAATTGAACAACTGGTAGGGTTCGAAAGGCGAATTCTGAACCAGCTTCCAGTCACCCCGGCGCATCGCGTAGTAGTCGCGCCCCTCATACCGCCCGCCTCCCTCGCGCCGGACCCAGAACAAATCCCGCGCGCCGAGCGCCTGTGTCTGTCCGGTGAGCAGCGGCAAGAGCGAACGCCCATCGATCCCGGGGGGCGCCGTTGTCCGCGCCGCTTCACAAGCGGTGGCATAAAGGTCCATCGTGAGAGCCACCTGGCCGGACACCGTCCCGGCCCGGATCCTGCCGGGCCAAACCGCGATCATCGGCACCCTGATTCCGCCCTCGTACATATCCTGTTTCCCGCCCCGGAAATCGCCCGCGGTCCCGCCGGATTCCAGTTGCCCGCCGTTATCGCTCGAAAAGACCAAAAGCGTGTTGTCCCACTGCCCGTTGGCCTTGAGCGCGGCGACCAACTTTCCGATTCCGTCGTCCATGTGCTCGATCAGCGCCACCAGCCGCGCCCGCTTTTCGGTGATGCCCGGCTGGCGCTGCTTCACGCGGTCCACCCACTCCGCGGGCGGCTGGATCGGAGTGTGCGGTGCGTTGTAGGCCAGGTACAGGAAGAACGGACGCCCATCGCGTTTCCTGTCCGCGGCGTAGGCCGACGCCCATTCCGTGAACAGATCCGTCGCGTGCCCCTTCGGATCGATCTCCTCCAGGTTCCGGCGCATATAGTTGTTGCCATGGCGCAGATGCGTGAGGTAGTCATCCATCATGTCGCCGAGGAAGCCGTGGAAGAAGTCGAACCCACGCTCCACCGGGTTGTTCGGCGACTCGAGCCCCAGGTGCCACTTGCCGACAATCCCGGTGTGATATCCGGCAGCGCGGAGCGGCATTGGCAGCAGCGTCGCATGCGGCGACAGCGCTCCCCAGCTATTTTCCGGATGGGTGCGGATCACCCCGGGAACGCCGGCGCGGTCCGGGTAGAGGCCCGTCAGCAGCGAGGCGCGGGTGGGCGAGCAGACCGGGCAGTTCGAATAGAAATTCTGGAACCGCATCCCGGCCGAGGCGAGCGCGTCAATGTGCGGGGTCTTCACGTCCGGTGAGCCGTAACAGCCAAGGTCTCCGTAGCCCAGATCGTCGGCAAGGATCACCAGGATGTTCGGTGGCCCGCCTTGCGCCAGAAGGGTTGCCGCGGCGGCCGAGTTCATGAAGGCCCTTCGGGTCATGCGATCTGAACAGTGTACATCGGATAATAGGAGTATGGGCAAAGCACTTCTGTTCGCGGTTGTGGGCATTGCGTATCCGGCGTTCGGGTTGACGAAATGCCCGTCCGATGCGCTGGACGGGCAAGCCTCGATCGACGCCCGGCTGGACGCCTCCTCCTGCCGTCTGCGGGAATTCATCCCTGGCGATCAATCGGAGAATCCCACGCGGCTGTACGTCTTTGAAGTGGTCCGGAGGGGCGTGCTAACCATCGAGGCTTCCTCGAACGAGGTGGACACTGTCCTGTTGATCACCAATCCGCGCTTCATCCGCACGGGATTGAACGACGACCGCGAGCAAGGCCGCACCGACTCGCGGCTCGTGCTCAGCCTCACGCCGGACACCTACTACATCTATGTGATCTCCAAGCGCGGCACCGGAGCTTTCACCCTCCGCGCGTCGTTCAGCGAGGAGCCACCGTGCCAGATCCGCGATCTCCCGCCCGATACCCACACCGGGACGCTGGCGGCTGGCGCATGCCGCTTGCTGGATGGCTTCGCTCCCTCTGATCTGTCTTTTCCCGCCGACATTTTCCAGTTCAGGATCGAAGGGAACAAAGTGGTCACGGCACTGATGGAGTCGCGCGCAGTCGACTCATTGCTGGTCCTCGCTGACTCGAAAACCGGACAAGTGATCGCCTTCGACGACGACGGTGGCGGCGGCTCCAACGCCCTGGTGCTCACAAGCCTCCCCACCGGCGAATACGCTCTCATCGCCGCCGGAAGTGTTCCCGGCGCCTACACTCTCGGCGTGCGCGTCGAAGATCCCCGCCCCTGCCAAGCCCGCGACATTGGATTCGGCGACCAGGTGTCCGGCACGCTATCCGCCGAGGACTGCCGCCTGCTTGACCTCGATGCCCCTGAGGATACTCCGCTCCGCACCGATCTATACCGTGTTCAGGTCCAGGAGCCGGGGATCATCACCGCCGACATCACCGCGGGACAGTTTCCGGCCGCGGTCTTGCTGCTGGATGCCGACCGGAAGATCCTGGCCACCGCGGCGGAATCCGTTCCGCTCCGTCCGCAGACCGTTCGCATGGAAACCAGCGTTCGCCCGGGCCAATACTTCATCGGCGTCACGCACCGCGAACTCCAAGCCGGGCCCTATCAGCTCACAGCCGCCTTCGACCGCGCCCGGCGTTGTGATCCCGCTCCACTTGATCCACCGGCGCAGACTACCGGGAATCTGGCGAATTCCGGATGCCGGTTCCAGGACTTGCTTCCCCACAGCCAGGACACCACCATCGCCGTCCCGTACCGCGTCACGCTCGCCCAGCCGGCCCAGCTCACAGTGGAAATGACGTCCACCAACGTGGACTCCTATGTGTGGATCCTCGACTCTACGGGCCGCGTCATCGCAGACGACGACAACTCGGCCGGGGGCTCCAATGCGCGGCTCGCCGTGCGCCTCCTGCCGGGAACCTACACGGTGATCGCCAACTCGGCCCGGATCCAGACGGGCAGCTACAGCTTCCGCGTCGCCGCCGCGGAGCCGCGGGCCTGCGATTCACGGCCGCTGCCGTTCGGAGAGACCGCCACTGGCCAACTGGCCACGGACGACTGCCTTGTGCGCGACGTGATGGTCAACAGCGCGCGGCCGGTACAGGCAAGGATTCACTGGTTTGATGTTGCCGAGGCCGGAACGATCACTGTCGACGCCGGTTCGTTTGCGTTTGCTCCGCACCTGATCCTGGTGGATGCGGAGGCCAAGCGCATCACCGAAGACGTGCCCGACTCCAGGCAGGTGGCCGGCGCCGCGCGGATCCGGCGGGCGCTGGCTCCGGGACGCTACGGCATCGTGGTTTCCGCCACGGCTGGCGTTGCCGGGGAGTACCTGATTCGCGCCTCCTTGGCCAGGTAGCGGCCTGGTGTAGAATGGTCGAGTCCAAAAAACGGCCGGCGTGAGATAACCCTATTAGATAAAATAACGTCTGTTCCCTTCGAGGCGTGTCCTGCGCCTCGCCCAGTGGCATGACGTCAGCCAGTGAGGTTTCGATGCAGCTCCCCAAAACTCAAGATCCCATGCCTGTTCAGGCTCAACCTGAGGGGCCCCGGCCAGCGGCTCCCGCGGCCCATCACCCGCCGAAACGTGGGGGCAAGGGCAAGTGGTTCGTTTTGTTTGGCTTAGCCGCGGCTGGTGTGGCCGGTTGGATGTACAGCCAGCGCCTTGAGGCCGAGCGGGGTACCGCCTCGGCGACCGCCGTCACCCGGACACACACGGTCCAGGGCGGAAAGGTTGAGCGCATTGTCAGGCTCACCGGAACGACACAGGCTGAGAAGTTCGTGTCCCTGATGGCGCCGCAGATGCGGGGCAGCCGCGGGACCAGCGGGCGCGGCGGTCCGAGCTCGAGCTTCGGCAGCCGCGGAAGCTCCGGAAGCTCCAGCCGCGGAAGCAGCAGTGGCGGTGGGGGATCGAGCGGAGGGTCGGGTGGTGGTGGTGGTGGTGGGTCCCAAAGCGCCGGAGCCGGTGCGGCCGCAAGCGGCGCGTCAATGACCATCAGCGGAACGGGCGATTCGAGCGCGGTTGGTGCCGCCGGATCGGGCGGTTCCGCGGCCTCCAGCCGGAGCGGCTCGGCGATGCGCTCTTCCAGTTCCCGGTCGAGCGCGCCCCGCTCAAGCAGCGGAGCCCGTAGCGCACAGCGCGCCGCGTCCTCCATGGGATCCGGTTTGGGATCGAGCGCGGAGAGCCTTCCCGGCGGATCCATGGGGCCTCCTTCTACTGGTTCCATGAGTAGTCGCGGCTCGGGTGGCCCTGGAGGCGGATCGAGCGAGTTCATGATGGTGTTGCAGGACGCCGCCAAACCCGGTGTGCGGATTCAAAAAGGCTCCATGGTCGCCGAATTTGACCGCCAGTACATGCTCACCAGGCTGGATGACTACCGCGCCAGCGTCGACCAGAGCGAGGCGGCGTTCAAGAGCATGCAGGCCAACCTGAACATCACCAAGGAGTCCCACAACCAGAGCATCGAGACCGCGAAAACCACGCTCGAGAAGGCCCGCTTGGACATGCGCTCGCTTCCGGTCCGCTCTGCCATGGACGCCGAGAGGTTGAAGCTGGCTCTGGAGGAGGCGGAGGCGCGCTACAAGCAGATGGTTCAGGAGGTCAAGTACGTCGACACCGGAATCACCGCGGACCGCAAAGTGGCCGAGCTCGAGCTCGCGCAGAGCCGGATCGAGCTGAAGCGCGCCGAGGCCAATGCCGACCGCATGATCATGAAGGCGCCCATCGACGGACTTGTGGTCATGCAGAACACCTTCCGCGGGACGGACTTTGACCAGATCAAGGTGGGCGATCAGCTTTACCCCGGCCAGAGCTTCATGCAGATTGTGGATCCGAGCTCGATGGTGATCAGCGCCAACGTGAGCCAGGTCGACGTCGAAAAGCTCCGGATCGGGTTGAAAGCCCGCGTCCGTTTCGACGCCTTCCCCGGACTCGAGTTGCCCGCGCGCCTGGCGGCCCTGGGAAGCGTCGCCAAGCCTGCCCGCTACCGTCCCGACTGGGTGAAGGAAATGCCCGTGATGTTCAAGATCGAGCAAATGGACAACCGCGTGATCCCCGACCTCTCGGTGGGTGTAGACGTGATTCTCGACTCGGCGGATGCCGAGGCGGTATTGCCTAGAGAAGCGCTTCTCTACGATGAGGGCGCCCCATCAGAGCCGTACGTGTTGGTCCGCGCATCCAATGGATCGTGGAGCCGGCGCAAGGTCGAATTGGGATTGGTTGGAGCGACGCGCGCCGTGGTGGTATCCGGCGTGAAAGCGAATGAAGTAGTGGCGCTCGAGCGTCCGCAGGCTCCCAGCAATGGGAACGGAGGCGAACGGAGGACGTAGCAATGTCAAAGGATCTGAAACCCAAGCAGCGGCTCGGCCAGGCGGGCCAGAAGCGTTGGCGCAAAATCGCGATGTGGGTGGTTCTGCTGGGGCTGATGTGTGGCGGCGCCTACGCGGCCTACCGCTATACCGGAAAGACCGTCATCGAGATTCCGACCGCGCGCGCCCGGACCGGCGAATTCGTCATTAGCGTCAAGACGCGCGGCGAAGTCCGCAGCACGAACTCGATGTTGCTCGCCGCTCCCCAGGTTCCGGATCCGAAGATCACCTACCTGGCCGAGTCCGGCAAGCCTGTTCAAAAGGGACAGAAGGTGATCGAGTTCGATACCGCCCAGCAGGAACAATACCTGCTCGACCGCTCTACCAGCGTCAAGACCGTGGACAGCGAGATCGTGCAGATCCAGGCCACCCACCGCATCACGAACGAGATGGACGCGATGCAGTTGATGACCTACACCTACAACGTCGAGCGCGCAAAACTCGAGGCGAGCAAGGCGTCGGTCATCTCCGAGATCGAAGGCGAGAAGGCCAAGATTGACGTCGGAGTCGCTGAGGGCCAGCTCGGGCTGCAGAACACGACTATCGGTGCGCACAAGGTCACACAATCGGCGGACATCGACCGTCTGAACCAGAAGAAGGACAAGACCGTCCGCGACATGAACCGCGCCAAGGGCTATCTCGACAAGATGGCCATTTATGCCCCCATTTCCGGCATCATCAATATCCTTCCGAACTTCCGGACCCAGGGATCGTTTGGCTCTTCGCCGCCTCCGTTCAAGGAAGGCGACCGGGCCTGGACCGGGGCCGTGATTGCCGAAATCCCCGACCTGAGTTCCATGCGGGTTGAGTTAAAACTCGACGAGGTGGATCGCGGAAAGCTGCAAATCGGCCAGTCGGTGCGGGTCCGCGTGGACGCCATTCCCGAAAAGGAACTGATGGCTGAGCTCGACTGGATCAGCCCGATCGCCGCGATTCAATTCCGCGGGCCCGGCATGAGCGATAAGACGTTCCCCGCGCGCGCCACTCTCAAGAACCTCGATTCCCGTCTGCGCCCCGGGATGAGCTCGAGCGCAGAGGTTCTGATCGAGTCGCAGGCCAACGCGTTGATGATCCCGGCGCGGGCGAGCTTTGTGAATCGCGGCAAGCCGAGCGTCTGGGTGCAGCGCGGCACCGGCTATGAGGTTCGCGAGATCGAGGTCGGAAAGCGCAACGAAAACGATCTGGTGGTGACCAAGGGTCTCAAGAACGGCGAAACCGTCTATCTCGAGAATCCGGTTGAAGCGGCACGGAAGGCGAAGAAGATCTAAGGCGGGAAAATATGAAGAAGCTCCTGTTCCGGTTGGCGGTTCTCTTGGTTTTGGGTCTTGGCGCCTGGGGCGGATACACCGCGCTGAAGCGGATTCCCCAGCGGCAGGCCGCTTCGTTCCCGACCGCCAAGGTCCGGCAAGGCGACGTGGTGGTGCGGACCTATGCACGTGGCGAGCTGCGCGCGGTGCGCTCGGCGACGCTGGCGGCGCCCAACCTGTACGGCACGGTGCAGGTGACCCGATTGGCCTCGCTCGGAGCCTTTGCCAAGGAAAAGGACCTGATTGCCGAGTTCGACGATTCCGAGCTGCTGTCGCGCCTGGAGGAGAAGGAACTCGAGTTGCAACAGTTGGACGAGCAGTTGAAGAAGTCCCAAGCGGACCTCGCCATCCGCAACAACCAGGACGAAGTCGAGCTTCTCAGCGCCCGGTTCGCCGTCCGGCGGGCGGAGCTCGAAGTCAAGCGGAACGATCTGCTCCCGGAGATCGACCAGAAGAAGAATCTCCTCTCCCTCGACGAGGCCCAGCGCCGGTTGAAGCAGTTGGAGAGCGACATCAAATCGCGGCGTCAGCAGGCCGAAGCCGAATTGTCCGTGCTGCGTGAGCGCAAGAACAAGGCGACCCTGGAAATGGCCCGCGAGAAAGCGCGCCTGAACCAGGTGAAAGTCCTGTCGCCGATCAGCGGACTGGTTGCGATCAAACAGGCCCGCGGCAGCGGGTTCTTCATGTTCGGGTCCCAGTTGCCCGATATCCGCGAGGGGGACCAGCTCCAACCCGGGATGCCGGTGGCCGAAATCCTGGACCTTTCGGAAATGGAAGTGCTTGCGCGCATCGGCGAGCTCGACCGCGCCAATCTGGTCGAAGGCCAGGACGTGGTTGTGACGCTCGACGCGCTCGCCGACAAGAAACTGCACGGCAAAATCAAGGCGATGAGCGGCACCGCCAGCGCCAACATTTTCTCGAGCGATCCGGCCAAGAAGTTCGACGTGATCTTCTCGATTGACATGAAGGAGCTGCTGAACTCCCTCGGCGCCACGCCTGACCAGATCGCCAAGGTTCTCGCAACGGCTGAAGCCAACCGGAAGAAGCCCGTCGGGGGTCCGATGGCCGGTATGGGGATGATGTTCGCTGGCGGCGGAGGCATGATGATGGGAGGCGGCGGCATGGGCGGCCCCGGTGGTGGACCCGGCGGCGGTGGATTCGGCGGTGGCGGTGGAATGGGCGGACCCGCCGGTGGTGGCGGAATGCCAGGGGGCATGGGTGGTCCTGGTGGCGGCGGTCCAGCCATGATGCGCATGGGCGGCGGCCCGGGTGGACCCGGCGGTGGTGGCGGCGGGATGTTCGGCGGCATGTCGAACCTCACCGACGAGCAACGGACCAAGATGCGCGAGATCATGCAGAAGGCCTTCGCCGGCAAGAACCCCATGGAGATGTCCCAGGAAGAGCGCACCAAAGTCTTCGCCGGCCTCCAGGATGAGTTGAAGAAGGCCGGAATCAGCATGCCCGGCCGTGGTGGCGACCGCAAGGGTGGCGCTGGGAAGGGCGGGGAAGCCAAGGGCGGGGAAGCCAAAGGCGGTGAGGCCAAGGACGCCGGTGGACCAGAAGCCGCTGAGGGCCGCAGACGCCGCGGTGGCGAGGGTGGTGAAGGCGGTGGTGGAGGCCAGGGCGGCGAAGGCCGCAGGCGGCGTGCCGAAGGTGGCGGCGGCCCTGGAGGTCCAGGTGGTCCAGGTGGACCCGGCGGTGGAGGAGGCGCGGGCGGATTCAACGAGAAGGATCTGGCCGCCGCGAAACTGCCTCCTCCTCCCGAGGAAACCGCCAGCCAGCTCGATGTTCTGTTGCGTCCCGGGCTGCTCGCCGACGTCCAGATCATCGTGGAAAGGATCCCGAACGCGATTCACATCCCGGCTCAGGCGATCTTTGAGCGCGACGGCAAGCAGTTGGTCTATGTACGCCAGCAAGGCCGCTTTGTCGCCCGCCCGGTCAAGCCCTTCAAGCGCGCCGAGTCCATCATGGTGATCTCGGACGGACTCAAGGCAGGTGAGGAGGTGGCGATGCAGGATCCCGACGCCAAGCCCGGCGACAAGAAGAAGGGCTCGGCGCCGCCCGCTGGCGGTGGAGGCGGCGGACCGTCCATCCCGATGGGCAAGCGCGGATAGACCAGGAGCCAACCGGAATGCTTGCCAATATTCTCCCGGAAGTTCTGATGGGCTTGAACAGCCTGCTGGTGCACAAGCTCCGCAGCCTGCTCACCATGCTCGGCATCATCTTCGGCGTCGGATCCGTGGTGGCGATGCTCGCCATCACTGCCGGAACGCAGAAGGAAATCATGGCCTCGATCGACCAGCTAGGTGTCAACAACATCCTCATCGAAGCCAAGGAAGCTGTCGACCGCAACGAGCTCCAAGCCAGGCGCCAGATTTCTCCCGGACTCACGTTCCGTGATTTCCGTGCGATCTCAGAGAACGTCCCTGGACTCGCGGCCATCACTCCCCGCAAGCGGTTCAAGCCCATGCGCGTTCTGCCCAAAACCGCGCAGGAGCCCCCGACTCTGATCGGTGTCGATCCGTCGTACCTCGAGATCCAGAACGTCAAAGTGGTCGAGGGCCGCTGGTTCAACGACGTCGAAAACCGCGAATCGACTCCCGTCTGTGTGCTGGGGGAATCCGCCAAGGTCAATCTGCTCGGCTATGATGCCGCCGTGGGCAAGTACGTCAAGATCAATGACACCTGGCTCCAGGTGATCGGTGTCCTCGCGTCCCAAACCACCGTCGACGTCGAAGTGGAAGGCCTCGAGGTGATCAACCGCAACAACCTGGTGATCGCGCCGTTGAACACCGTGATGCGCCGCTTCGAGGACAACAACAGCTACCTCAAGGATGAAATCGACGGTATCTATATCAAGGTTGCCGACGGGACGGACTCGATCGAAACCTCGGGAGTGGTCAGCGCGATTCTCGCAGCCACGCACAAGGACGCGGGCGATTTCACCGTCGTCGTTCCAGCCGGAGTGCTCGAACAGAAGAAGCGCGTCCAGAACATCTTTACCATCGTCATGATCTGTATCGCCGGCATCTCCCTCCTGGTCGGCGGAATCGGCATCATGAACATCATGCTTGCCACCGTGCTTGAGCGGACCCGCGAGATCGGAATCCGCCGCGCCATCGGCGCCCGCCAGCGCGACATCGTCCGGCAGTTCCTGACAGAGGCAATTCTCATCTCCATCCTCGGTGGACTGATGGGAATCGCGTTCGGATTTTCGCTATCCTGGATCATCGCCGCAGCGGCCGGCTGGGCGACAGTGGTAACCACCGCGTCGATCGTTGTCGCCTTTGGAGTATCGGTCGGAATCGGTGTTCTGTTTGGCGCGTATCCAGCGGTCCAGGCGGCCAAGCTCGATCCGATCGAGGCGATCCGCTACGAGTAGTCCCTATCCAGAAAAATGATTTTCCTTCGAATCCTGCTCATGTTGTGTGTGCCGGTTGTGCTGCTCCTGGCCCAGCCCCTCATCGAGTCCCCCCGCTTTCCAGAGGGCGCCTTCTTCCGGCAATACTTCGGCAAGGAACTGCCGCGCGTTAACCTGCAGCCCGCCGTACGGCTGCCGGACTTCGTCATCAGCGACCACCTGGAGCTTTCCATCCGCTCCTACCTTGAGCTGGTCATGGCCAACAACACCGACATCCAGATCCAGCGGATGTCGCTCGAGCAGCCGCGCAATGCCATTCTCCGCGCCCACTCCCCGTTTGACCCCAACCTCCGGCTCAACTTCGCCGCCACCCGCTCGAACAATCAGAACACGAGTGCGCTGCAAGGCGCCACCATTCTGAGCACCCTGAACCAGCCGTTCGGCGCCACGTATACCCAGTTACTCGAAAACGGCACCCGCTACCAGGTCGGATTTAACGGCGCGCGCAATTCCACCAACGATGCGTTTTCGAACTTCAACCCGTTCATCACGAACTCGCTGAACATGCAGTTTTTCCAGCCGCTGCTGCGCAACCGCGGCGGATACGTCACCAAGCTGCCCATCACCATCGCCAAGAGCCGGTACCGCAAGAGCGAGTACGACATGGTCGACGCCATGATGGATGTGCTCCAGCAGGCTGAAAACGCCTACTGGGCGGTGATCGAGGCGCGTGAGAACCTCAAGGTGCAAGAGGATAACCTGAACGTCTCCGGCCAGTTCCTCGAACGGACCAAGAAAGAGCTCGCCCTCGGAGCAATTTCTCCGCTCGAAATCTACCGCCCGCAACAGCAGTACGCCACAGCCGAAGTCGCGGTCACCCAAGCCCGTTATGCTTTGCAGCAGGCCGAAGACCGCCTCCGCCGCCAGATGGGAGCTGACCTCGATCCCCAGTTCCGCACCATGCCCATCGTCCTGACGGAAACCGTGCTGCCTCCCTCCGACGACGCGCCGCTCGACCGCGAAAGGCATGTCGAGACCGCCTACCAGAAGCGTCCGGACCTCAAGTCGCAGCTCCAGAATCTCGACATCGACGACCTGAACTACCGCCAGGCCAAGAACAACCTTCTGCCCGACCTGCAGTTGAACGGCGGCTACACATCCACCGGCCGCGGCGGTGTGCAGTACATCCGGCAGAACGTATTCGGCGGCGGATCCCAAATCGTGCGGATCAACCCCGGAGGATTAGCCGATGCGCTCGGCCACGTGTTCGGCTTCGACTTCCCCACCTACACCTTCGGACTCACGCTCAACATGCCTCTCCGTGACCGCGCCGTCCAGGCCCAGTTGGCGGACTCGGTCGTGAGCAAGCGGCTCAACAGCCTGCGCGCACGGAGTCTCGAACAGCGGATCCGTGAGCAGGTGCTGAACTCCGTGACCCAGGTCGAGTCCAGCCGCGCCAACGTCAAGCAAGGCCAGATCGTGGTCGAATTCGCGCAGAAGAACTACGACGCCGAACAGAAGCGCTACGATCTCGGCGTCTCCACGATCTTCCTTGTCGTTGACGCCCAACAGCAGTTGAACAACGCGCAGTCGAATCTGCTGAGGGCCTCCATCAGCTACCGGCGCGCGCTGTTACAGCTCCTCCGGCAGACCGGACAACTGCTCGAAGAACGTAACGTCTACGTGCAGTAGCAGAGTATAATCAGACATCTCCCTTTGAGGTGTCCGCATGCTCAATCTCCGTCTGTTCGTTGCGTCCATCATCCTGATCGCCGTCCCGGCCGCCGCGCAGGACTTCCGCGCCAGTCTCACCGGACTGATCACCGATCCCGCTGGCGCAGCCGTCACTGGCGCCAAGCCAAGGTCCGCACGACCCATGTCGAGACAAACGCCTCGGTTGAAGTCACTTCCAACGAGACCGGCCGCTACTCGGTTGCGTTCCTGATCCCTGGCCGCTACACCGTCGAAGTGGAAGCTCCCGGATTCAAGCGGTTCGTCCGCGAAAGCGTCGAGCTTCAGATCAGCGTCCGCGCGGCCCTGGATGTCGCGCTTGAGCTGGGCGCGATCAGCGAGCGGGTGACCGTAACCGGCCAGTTGTCACTGCTCGAAACCGAGACCGCCTCGCGCGGCGGCATCGTCGACAACGAGCTGCTGCTCAACGTCCCCAACGCCGGCCGGAACGTCTACCAGTTGGCGTTCGCGATGCCTGGCGTCTACAAGCCCTCCGTCAACCAGGGGACCTCGTTCAGCCTCGACGGACTCGCCAATTCCCGCGCCTCGATCAACGGCGCGGCTTCCGGGCTCGCCGGCACCGAGTCCAACACCGACATCCTCATCGACGGCACCAGCGACGCCAAGGGCGACCGTCAAGTAGTGATGATTCCCGCGCTCGAATCCGTGCAGGAGTTCCGCGTCCTCACCAACGTCTACGACGCCCAATACGGACGCACCGGGGGAGGCATCATCACGACCACTACCAAGTCCGGCTCGAACGACTTCCACGGATCCGTGTTCGACCGCTACTTCGACGACCGCCTGAACGCCAACGCCTGGCAAAACAACGCCAACCGCGTCGCCCGGCCCCAGCGCGCGCTCCACAACTGGGGATTCCACGCCACCGGCCCCATCCGCATCCCCAAGGTCTTCGACGGCCGCAACCACTTCTTCTACATGGTGAACTACGATACCAGCCCGTCCTCGGGCCCCTACAACAGCCAGTTCACCACGCCTCTGCCCGAACAGAAGCGCGGCGACTTCTCGAACCTGTTTGCCGCCAACGGGAGCCGCGTCGTGATCTACGATCCCGCCACCACGCGGCTGGGAACGGGCGGCGCGTTCGTGAGGACGCCCTTCGAGGGCAACCGGATCCCGGCCAGCCGCATCGATCCCGTCGGATCCCGCATCGTCGGATTTTATCCCGATCCCACCCAGGAAGGCACCGGCCCGGCGCGGGTCAACAATTTCTTCCAGACCACGCCCAACTCTGGCGAGCTCTGGCAGTGGACCGGACGCCTCGATATCCGCGCCAACAGCAAACACGCCTTCTTCGGCCGCTATGGCGAAACCAATATGACGCGCTGCTGCGACCAGCGCTACCCGGCCAACAACCCCGCCGAGATCAGCACCATCCTCCCCCGTGGACGCCGCGGCCGGACCATGACGATCGACTGGACCGCCACTCTCAACGCCACCACGACCTTCAACCTCCGCGCCGGATTCTCGCGCCTCGAGAATCTCGCCTGGAATCCGCAGACCCTCGCCTTCAACCCGCGCGACCTCGGCCTGCCCGCGAGCCTCGTCTCGGCCATGTCCCGCCCCCAGTATCCGCTGGTGAGCATGGGCGCCTACATGTCGCAGGGTTCGGGTCCATTCGTTCAGGGCGACGACACGTACACGGTCGGCGCCTCCGGCGGCAAGGTGATGCGCTCGCACCTGATGAAGTTCGGCGTCGAGGGGCGCGACTTCCGCAGCAATAACCTGAGCTATGGCGCCGCGGGCGGGAGCTTCGCCTTCTCGCGCCTGTGGACCCAGGCCGATCCCAACCGCGCCGACGCGCTGTCCGGAAACGAGATCGCCACCGCGCTGCTGGGCCATCCCACAGGAGGTTCGATCGAGATCCCCATCACGCCTGCCTACAAGGGGATGTACTACGCACTGTTCTTCCAGGACGACTGGAAGCTCACGCGCAAGCTGACTCTGAACCTCGGTCTGCGCTGGGACTACGAGACACCGGTCGCCGAGCGCTACAACCGCCAGACCCGCGGATTCGCGTTCACCGAAGCGAGTCCCATCGCCGCCCAGGTGCGTGGCCGCGCGGGTCTCGACAACTGCCCCGCCTGCGCCAGCCTCACCGGCGGACTGCTCTACGCCGGAACCAGCGGCGACTCGCGCTTCGCCTTCGCGCCCGACCGCAACAACATCCAGCCGCGCATCGGGGTGGCCTTCTCGCTCGATTCGAAGACCGTCTTCCGCGGAGGCTTCGGGCTCTACACCCTGGGCCAGTGGGCGCTCGGCGGATCCACCGGATTCAGCCGCAGCACCCCCATCATCACCACGGTCGACGGAGTTACTCCTTCGGCATCGATGAGCAACCCCTTCCCTGGCGGCGTGCTCCAACCAGTTGGATCGAGCCTGGGACTTGCGACCGACCTCGGGCTTGGCCTCGGAGTCCAATACACTGACCGGAGCCTGCCGTTTTCGAAGCAGCTTTCCTTCGGGTTCCAGCGCGAGCTCTGGGGCGGCGTCATGGCGGACGTCTCCTACGTGGGCAACTTTTCCAACGGTTTGCCGGTCAGCGCTGGACTCAACTTCATCCCTGAGTCGAACCTCGGCCGGCCCGCGGCGTTCTACAACGAGCGCATTGCGAATCCCATGGCCGGACTCCTGCCCAACAACCCGGCTCTCAACGGCGCCACCATCGTCCGCCAGCAGTTGATGTTCGCCTATCCGCAGTACACCAACGTGTCGGTAGCGAACCTGCCCGCCGGAAGGGTCCGCTACGACGCGATGCAGATGTCGATCCAGAAGAGATTCAGCCATGGGCTCAACTTCCAGATCAACTACATGATCACCAAGACCCTCGAGCAGCTTCAACTGCTCAATGCGCAGGACCTGCGGCTGAACGACCTGCTCAACCCGCGCTTGGAAAAGCGGCTCACGATCTTCGACGTGCCCCAGAAGCTCTCGGCACTCGGGACCTTCGACCTGCCCGTCGGCCGCAACCGCGCATGGCTGAACAGCATGCCCCGCGCAGCCGACCATCTGATCGGTGGCTGGAAGCTCGGCTGGAACTGGACCTTCCAGAGCGGCTTCCCGATCGACTTCCCCAACGCCGCACCGCTCGAGGCGCGTAGCGCGCGCCTGCCTGAAGACCAACGGACTCTTGGGCGCTGGTTCGACACTTCGCTGTTCCAGCGTGTGGCCGGTCCGGCGCCGTTTACGCTGCGCAACTTCCCGACCCGGTTCCCCGATGTCCGCTTCATGGGATTCGCCAACTTCGACTTCTCGCTGATGAAGGACGTGTCGGTGTTGAATGACCGGCTGAAGCTCCAGGTCCGGACTGATGTGATCAACACCACCAATAGCCCGTATTTCACGCGGCTGGTCGGCAATCCGCCCAACGTGACCAACGCGAACTTCGGACAGATTATCCCGCAGCAGGACAATTCGGCGCGGGTGGTCTATCTCGAGTTCCGGATGCGGTT
>VFZX01000128.1 GCA_016871015.1 Acidobacteriota bacterium
TGCTGCATCCGCAGTTCGATCAACTCCTCACGCGTGCCCTCCTCCATGGCGGCCGGACTGTGGTGGGGGGCACGGCTCCGCTCTTGCAGGCCATCCCAGCCCTCCACACGGAACCGGTCCACCAGCGTATACCCGGTCTGCCTCGATATCCCGTGTTTCCGGCACAATTCTGAAAATGACAGGTCGTTTGCCTGCCAATCTTCGATAAACTCGACCTTGCTGTCCATGCGGCTCACCTCTCGCCAGGGCATCCCCCAGCTTAACCGCTGTCCCCCGGTTACCCTTCGTTTGTGTCAACCGCCCACCGGCACACTTGTCAAGGATGTCTCCGGTTCGCACAACCGCAGCTTGTCGGATCTCGACATCGCGCACCGCTTCGTGATGAGCTACGTGTATGAGCTGCCCTTCGGGCGCGGCAGAAAGTTCGGCTCCGGCTCGTCCCACGTGGTGAATGCCGTCCTGGGCGGCTGGCAGTTCAACGGCTTTGTTTCGTTGCAAAACGGAACTCCTCTCGCCATTTCCGCCAGCAACACGTCGGGCTTGTTTGCCGCGAACACGCTCCCCAACAATAGCGGAACGAGCGGCAAGCTTACGGGCCCCGTTACGGATCGCCTCAACGCCTATTTCGACCGCGCCGTATTCAGCCAGCCGCGAGCCTTCGAGTTTGGAAACCTCGCTTCGCGGCTGCCCGACATTCGCAACGACGGAGTTCGCAACTTTGATCTGTCCTTATTTAAGGACTTTCCGGTCACCGAGCGTGCCAGAATTCAATTTCGGGCTGAGTTCCTCAACGCGTTCAACACGCCCCGCTTCGGAAGTCCCAACACGAGCGTGACTTCGAGCGCGTTCGGCGTCATCGCTTCGCAGGCAAATGCGCCGAGACAGATTCAATTCGGCCTCAAAGTCCTCTGGTAGTATCGCGCCGGCGCGCGGATTCGTGGCCGAATAGGAACTTCTCACGTTGCCGCGACACCGGTGTAGTCCCGGACGGGATGGGTTGTCCGATCGTGTATAATTGCGACCTGGGGGTTGAGACTCAAAAGTGCGTATTCTCACTGGGCTGTTGTTCTCCGTCTGCGCGTTCGCGCAGATGAATCGCGGTGTCATCCAGGGGGTCATCACCGACCCGACGGGCGGCTCCATCGCGGGGGCGAAGATCACCGCCACGCAAATCGAAACGAACCTCACTACCACGAGCGCGTCGACCGACACCGGTAACTACACGCTGCCGGCGTTGACCATCGGGCGTTACCGGATCGCCGTCGAGGCGCAGGGATTCAAGCGCGCGGTGAAGGATGAGGTGGTGGTGACTTCGGGCGCCACCATGCGCCTCGACATTCCGCTCGAGCTCGGCTCGGTGGCCGAGTCCGTGGAAGTGAGCGCGCAGGCCTCGGCGCTCGAAACCGAGAGTGCGCGCGTGGGCACGAACATCACGAACAAACTGGTCGAGGACCTGCCGCTCGCGGTCAACGGCCAGCTCCGCAACGTGTTCAACCTCGCCATCATTGCCCCGGAAACGCGCACGGCGAACGGGTTCCGGATCGGCGGCGGACAGGGTTCGGGCTGGGACATGTTGATGGACGGCCAGCCGTTGACCTCCGCGTCGACGCAGTATCAAACGGAGCGCGCGCCGATCAGCTCCGTGTCGATCGACGCGATTAGCGAGTTCACGGTCGAGACCAGCGGCATGAAGGCCGAGTTCGGCCGTGCGATGGGGATGGTCAGCTTCGAGACCAAGTCTGGCACGAATCAATATCACGGGAATTTGTTCGAGTTCCTGCGCAATGACAAGTTCGATTCGCGCGGGTTTTTCGCGCAGCGCCGCCCCATTCTCAAGCAGCACGATTTCGGCGGAACCATCGGCGGCCCGGTGCGGATCCCGAAGATCTACAACGGCCGCGACAAGACGTTTTTCTTCTTGAGCTACGAAGGGTTCCGCAATCGCAGCGGCCAGCGGCCCGGGTTCTTCACTGTTCCGCTCGAAGAGATGTACAACGGCGACTTCCGCCGCTGGGCCACGGCCAACGGCACACAAATCCCGATCTACGATCCGACCACCACGCGGCCCAATCCGAGCGGCTCCGGCTTCGTTCGCGATCCGATTCCAAACAACACCATCCCTCGCGCGCGCTTCTCGCAGGTGGCCAGCCGCTACATCGCCCTGCGGCCGCAAGGAATGCTGCCGAACCAGGCGAATTCGCCGCTGCGCAACAATTTCTTCAACGATGCCGGCGCACAGATCGACCCGTGGAACAAGTTCAGCGGACGCGCCGATCATCAGTTGACCACGAAGGACCGGATTTCGTTCCTGTTCTTGCGCGGCAACTGGGACATCGACTACTCGGCGGGCGTGGCGCCGGGCCTGCCGCGTCCGTTCAACGGGAACGCGGTGTGGTCGCGCAAGAACTCGTCCGGCCGGTTCGTGTGGGATCGCATGATTTCGGCGCGGGTGCTGAATTCGTTCCGCTTCTCGACGCAGCGTGAAGAAGGTACGGTGACGACGCTCAATTCGGTCAACCCGAACGACAAGTGGAACGAGAAGCTCGGCATCTTGAACACGCCCGGACCGGACCGCGGACTTCCCGGGCTGGGTTTCACCGAGTACACCAGCTGGTCCGGCAACGGCTGGGGCGTCGATCGCGGCAAGAACACCAACGTCAACAACGACCTCACGATCATCCGGGGCCGCCACAATTTCAAAACGGGATTCAACTTCGCGAGCGACGTGTGGTTCGGCGGCGGGCAGCACCGCCCCAATGGAAGCTTCACCTTCTCGCAACTGGCGACGTCGATTCCCGGCGACCAGTCGCTCAACAGCGGCAACGCGTTCGCATCCTTCCTACTGGGTTATGTTTCAAACACGGGTCTTGAAACCCCGCGTATGGTCGAGCAGCGGTGGAAGTACTACAGCGGCTACTTCCAGGACGACTGGAAGGCGACCTCCAAGCTGACGTTCAACCTCGGCCTTCGCTACGAGTACACTGCGCCGATCACCGGCGGCGCGTATGTCGGCCTTACCGACTGGACCAATCTGAGCAGCGGGAAGGTCGAGGGTTTCTCGAACTTCGACCCGACAGTTCCGAACCCCGCGGCCGGCAACCGGCCTGGCGCGCTGGTCCACACGGGCAAGGGTTCGGGTCGCGTGAATCCGCCGTTCGACGGCTATCCATGGGCGATCGGGCCGCGCGTGGGCCTGGCGTATCAAGTGCGCCGCGGCACGGTGATTCGGGCCTACGGCGGCCGGTCGTTCGCGGCAGTCAAGACGACGGGAGGGTCGACGCACTTCGAGGGTCTGATTCTGAACATCAACTTCAACTCGAACGATCTCTCGATCAACGATTTTCCGACGCTTCTCGATCGCGGTCTGCCGGCCTGGACGAAGCCACCGTTCATCAACCCGTCGTTTTCGAACGATCTGAACACATTTTTCTGGCAGCGTTCCGACGCGGGCCGCCCACCCGACTACTCCACCTGGAACCTGGATGTTCAACAAGAGATGTGGACCAACATGGTCCTCTCGCTCGGCTACACGGGCACGAAGGGGACGCACCTGTCGTCGGGAATCCTCAACATCAACCAGATCGATCCGCGGTTCATTCAACAGTATGGGGTCGACCTGCTGCGTTCGAACATCAACTCCCCCGGTGCGCGCGCCGCGGGAATTCCGATCCCGTATCCCGGATTCAATTCCACCGTGCAACGCGCGCTGCAGCCGTTCCCGCAGTATCAGGGTGTGCTGACGGCGGGCGGGCAGCCGTCTTCAGTCGGGGAACGGACGGGCGATTCGCACTATCACGCGATGATCCTGAAGCTCGACAAGCGGTATTCGAATGGAGTCACGTTCCTCGGCAGCTACGTGCTGTCGAAGCTGTTCTCGAACGCGGACACCGCGCAGATCTCGTCGCTGGGCGCGATGGATCACTACAACCGGAAGCTCGAGAAGGGGCTGAGCGGAGACGACCAGACGCACCTGTTCCGCGTGGCGTTCACCTATGAGCTGCCGTTCAAGCACAAGATTCTGGGCGGCTGGAGCATTTCGAGCTTCATGAACTACGAATCCGGCACGCCGTACGGTGTGGGGCCGGGCGTCAGTCCCATCGGGACGTCGAACCGGACGTTCATCACGTCGTACGAGAACTGGCGCGCGCCGATCGGTGGAGATAAGTTCGATCCGTTCCGCGATGTGTGGTGGGACCGGAACGCGTTCCAGCAGGGAATTTCGAACGTCCGGCTGAACTCCGAGTTCGGCAACTCGACGCGTTTGAATCCGAAGGCGCGTGCGCCCTGGATCCTGAACGAGAACTTCACGCTGGCGAAGAAGTTCGTGATTCGTGAAAAGCTGCGCGCGAACCTGCGGTGGGAGGCGTTCAACGTGTTCAATCGCACGCGATGGGGCGGTCCGAACTCGACGGTCACTTCAGCGCAATTCGGGTTCATCCGCGGCCAGGCGAACCAGCCGCGCCAGATGCAGATCGCGCTGAAGCTCGACTTTTGACGGTCCTTCTTCTTCTTTTCGCGCCGCTGTTTGCCGAGGCGCTCCAGCTCTATGAGCAGGGCCGGTTCGCCGAGGCGGAGGCGAAGCTGCGCGCAGTCCGGCCGGCTACGTTCGATTCGCGATTCCTGCTGGGCGCGACGTTGGTTCGACTGGATCGCCGGGCCGAGGCGATTGCGGAATTGAAAGGCGCGGTTGCGATGCGGCCGGCGCACGCGGACGCACGCAAGCTGCTCGCCGCGCAGTATCTGGCTGGGGGTGAACAGGCTCCGGTGATCACCCTGTTGGGGGGGCGTCTGATCGACGAGGAATCGCACTTGCTGATGTTGCAGGCGTACTACGATCGCGGTGACGCCGGTGATCGCGAGGCGGCGCTGGCGTTGGCGAACAAGGCTGTGCGGTTGTATCCGAAGTCGCCGCGCGTGCAGGCGTTCCTGGGGTACGAGTTAAAGGAGGCGGGCCGGTTTGCGGAGGCGCGGTCGCACCTTGACCGCGCGATCGCGCTCGACGCAACGGATCCGCTTCCGCAAATCGTGCTGGCGGACCTGTCGATGCGGGAGGGCCGCCACGCCGAAGCGCGCGAGATCGTGGCGCGCTGGCCGGAGGAGCGCGAAGGACGCATGGTTCTGGCGCGATCGCTCGCCGCCGAGGGCCGTCCACGCGAGGCCGTGGAAGAATTGCTGCGCCTGCCCGAATCGCGGCAGGTGCACTTTGAATTGTCGCGGCTCTACTCCAAGTTGGGTGAGGTCGAGAAGGCGCGGCGGCACGCGGAGTTGTTCCGGAAGCCGCGGTAACCACCCGCGGCCAGTTCCACACCATCTTGCACGCCCAACCGCCGCGCAGCGCGTTCCCCGAGCGCGGCCCGTGTGTGGTGCGGTTGCCCTGAGCCAAGCCGGGCAGCCGCTTCGCCGCCCTATTCGAGGTGCTTCGCCATTGCTTGGCGGCACGAGTCCAGCGAGCAGGGCGCCGCCGGGTTGTTGCCGCTGAGATCTGGTCACGGTTGGCATTCTTCGAGTTGCCGACGATCAGCCGGAACTGCCGAAACCGATCAAGTTGACCTTCGAAAGCCGGCGGTGTATCGTAGCTCATGGCACTTCGCTATCTTGTGGTGCTGACTCTGGGCCTGAGCGCCGGGCTGCCCGGGCAGAAATCGAAGCCTTCCGAAGGGCCGCCGGGCGTGCGTGCCGTCATTGTGCAGCCTGGGGCGGTTGGGAAACCGGCGAAGGTTTTGTCGCCGGCGGAGGCGACCAAGGCCGGGCGGCTGCCGACGGACGCGGATATCGAGTTCATGCAGGGGATGATCCACCATCATGCGCAGGCTGTGGAGATGGTGGATCTGCTGCGGACGCGCGGGCTCCGGAAGGATTTGCTGGCGTTCGGGGAGCGGATCACGATTTCCCAGAGCGATGAAATCGACTACATGAAGCGCTGGCTGGAGCACTACGGCAAGCCCGCGGCTCCGGCGCATGATCATGCGGCTCATCAGGCGGCGGCCGCAGCTGGCATTGCGCGAGCCGGTGCGATGGGGGCGATGCCGCTGATGCCGGGTATGCTGACCGCGCAGCAGATGGCGGAACTCGCGGCGGCGAAGGATAGCGCCTTCGACCGGTTGTTCCTCACGGGAATGATCCAGCATCACGACGGGGCGCTGGTGATGGTGAAACAGCTACTGGAAACGCCAGGGGCGGGGCAGGATCCGGCGCTGTATGATTTCTCCACCGATATCGACAATACGCAGCGGGCCGAGATTGACCTGATGCGGCGGATGCTGAACAACGAGCCGGTGGAAGCTGGGAACAAGACGGAAGCAAAGAAGGCTGCGACGCCAGCGAAGGCCGCGGGGGTATACGTGAATGCCCGGGCTGACTCGCGCGATCCAAGAGTTGGGTTGAAGGCTGGTCTGCGGGATGCCGGGCAAGCGGCGATGGGCCTTCAGTTCGTCGCGACGCTGCCGAAGCCGGCCGGCTTTGCGCCGGGCGATGCGGTTGCCCAGACCGCTCCCTCGCCACCATCGCCCACGCGCAAGGAGCGCCCTCGCGAGCCGGGGGTGCAATTTGGTACGGCGAACTCGGACCTAGCTTTTCGGGGCAATCACCTGTTTGCCGGCAACTACAACGGGATCAACTTCTACGATATCGACAATCCTGGCCAGATCAAGTTGCGGACATCAGTGCTTTGTCCCGGAGGGCAAGGCGACGTCTCGGTGTACGGGAACCTGCTGTTCATGTCGGCGGAGGCGATGAACGGGCGCACCGATTGCGGGACGGAGGGCAACGGGATCCCGGCGGGTTACAAGCCGCCGCCGAGGGAGAAGGCCGGCGAAAAGAAAGACGGAGAGCCGGAGTCCGAGGACAAGGAGCCCAAGAGGCCTCCCCCGCCGCCGAGTCCGGAGCGGTTCCGAGGGGTGCGGCTCTTCGACATCAGCGACCTGTCGCGGCCGCAGCAGGTGGCGGCGGTGCAGACGTGCCGGGGCTCGCATACACATACGCTGGTGGTGGACAAGAAGGACAAGCAGAACGTTTATATCTATGTTTCGGGAATCGGATCCGTGCGACAGAAGGAGGAACTGGGCAGTTGTTCCGGTGGGGAACCGGAGAAGAACCCGGACACGGCGCTGTTCCGGATTGACATCATCCAGGTGCCGCTGGCGAATCCCGAGCGAGCCAGGATTGTGAACAGCCCGCGAATTTTCGCGGATGCAAAGAGTGGCGCCGCCAATGCGCTGTGGAAGGGCGGGTCGCACGGGGAAGGGACGCAGAAGACGTCGAAGACGGACAAGTGCCATGACATTACCGTGTATCCGGAGCTGGGCCTGGCGGCGGGTGCCTGTTCGGGGAACGGAATTCTACTGGACATTTCCGATCCCGCGAATCCGAAGCGCATGGATGCGGTGACGGACCCGAACTTCGCTTTCTGGCATTCGGCGACCTTCAACAACGACGGTACGAAGGTGCTGTTCACGGATGAATGGGGCGGTGGGGTGCAGCCGCGCTGCCGGGAGTCCGACCCGATGCAATGGGGCGCGAATGCAATCTTCACGCTGGAGAAGGGGAAGATGACGCTGGCCTCCTACTTTAAGCTGCCGGCCTCGCAGACCGAGACGGAGAATTGCGTGGCACACAACGGGTCGCTGATCCCGGTTCCGGGGCGGGACCTGATGGTACAAGCGTGGTATCAGGGTGGGATCTCGGTGTTGGATTTTACGGACGCGGCGCGTCCGTTTGAGGTGGCGTACTTTGACCGCGGACCGACGGACGAGAAGAAGCGGGGAACGGGCGGGCACTGGTCGGCTTACTGGTACAACGGGTACATCTACGGCGCGGAGATCGCACGCGGCGTGGACGTATTGCGGCTGGTGCCGACTGAGTTTCTGACGCAGAACGAGATCGATGCGTCAAACCAAGTGCACTTCGATGAGTTGAATGTGCAGCACCAGCCGAAGATCACCTGGCCTTCCAATTTCATAGTGGGCCGGGCCTACGTGGATCAGTTGGAACGGAGTGGAACCTTGAGCGGGGAGCGTACTGGAGCGTTGCGCAGTTTGATGCTGGCGGCTGAAGGATCGCGGCCGGACCGGAAGCGGCGCGCGGAACTGATGGCTGCGGCGGATGGGCTGGAGAAAGGGGCGGCGGGGGCGAAGACCGCGGCGGACGGGAACCGCATGCGGGCGCTGGCGGCGATCTTCAAGGACCGTGGGGCGGCGCGGCGTTAGCGCCCAGCACCGGCCGTTGGGTTGGATTCGTTGGAGGCGTATCCGATAATAGGGATTATGTGACATATGGCAGACGTCTGCGCATGTGTTTGCATAAGCGATCTCTCAGAGATACGTTGTGCGTAGATACGCCGTCGAAGGTGAGAAGCACCGGGAGACCGCGGCGGCCCTCGGATTGGAGCACGACACGGTCCGGCGGAAGTACTCGCGGGACTCGCGGGCTATAGGATAACGTCCGGTCGAACCGGCAAATTTCCGCCGCGCCAAAAAAGTGTCGCAAACCCGCTCTCTCCTCCGATAAGCCCAACGTAAGACAAAAACATCCGGGCAGGATTTAATCCCCGCCCGCCGGGTATGGACACCCGGACTGAAGCCAGGAGGAGAACTATGGGCTTTTCTATCAACACCAATATTGCGTCTCTACAGGCGCAGGAATATCTTCGGATTAATTCCGACTTCCAGCACAAGACCATCAACCGCGTGACCTCGGGCCTGCGCATCGTCAGCTCCGGCGACGACGCCGCGGGACTGGCCATCGCCAATGTAGTGCGCAGCGACCGCGCCGTGATCGGCCAGGGCATCCGCAACGCCAACGACGGCCTGTCGACGCTGCAGACCATCGACGGCGGCATCAACAACATTTCCCAGCTCCTGGACCGCGCAAGGACGCTGGCTGCGCAGTCGGCCTCGGGAGCCTTTACCGGCGACCGGACGGTTCTCGACAGCGAGTTCCAGAGCGTGGTCACCGAAATCGACCGCCAGGCGCAGGCCATCGGATTGAACACCGGCGGCATTTTCGCCGCCTCGTTCAGCGTGTTCATCGGCGGCGGCCGCGGCTCAACCGATGCGGCCAAGATCAGCAACGGATCGGTTTCGGTTGACCTGAGCGCTTCGACCGTCGACGCACGCAGCCTGAAGCTGAAGGGCTCGCAGGCAGTCGGCGCCAACGCCACCGATGTCGACGAGATTATCGCCGACACAACCAACACTGCTTCGGAGGTGGTCTCCGGAAAGACGGACTTCTTCTTCCGCGGCTCCGGATTCTCCGATGATGACCGCATCCGCGTCTCGGTGAATCTGGCGGGCGTTGACGACGCCAACGAGCTGGTCACGGCGATCAATAACGCCCTCACCGAAGCCGGCAACGTCGGCGTCGGCACCGCCACCAACTTCAAGAACGCGGGCATCCGCGCCAAGGTGATCACCGATTCGAGCAACAACCAGAAGCTGGTGTTTGAGTCCTCGACCAACGCCTTCCAGGTTTCGGCGGGCGACCGGCTGGCCAATGCCCTGCTCGGCAACCACACAAGCAACACCGGAACCGCGATTGACTACACGGTGACGGGCGCCGCCTCGGCCGCCTCCACGGGAACCACATTCGCCGCCGCGCGTGACGTCATCGTCCGGGTCCAGGGCGGATCGCTCGCCTCGGCTGTCGATCTCACGCTCGCCGTCACGACGAGCACCACGGTCGACACCGCGTTGACCAGCCTTTCGAGCCTGGTGGCGGCTAACGCATCGCTGATCGGCGCTGGAATCTCGGTCAACGCCGCCGCGGCCGGATCGGCGGTCTCATTCACCTCCAAGCGGGGCGAGAACTTCGAAGTCCAGGCGGTCAACGACACAGCCAACCGGCTGGGCCTTGGATCGGCACAGAACACGACCTCAACTTCGGCATCGAGCTTTGACGTCACCAGCATCACCTCGGCGGCTTTCGCTACTGCCTCGGGCGCCCAGACGCTGGCGATCTCAATCGGCGGCGGCTCGTATGTAACGCTTTCGCACACGTTCTCCTCGAGCACGGTTGCGGCCGACATCGTCAACACTCTCAACACGAACTTCGCCTCCAACTCGAGCCTGCAGCAGGCTGGACTGGTGGCTTCGACCGGCGCCGGCTCGAGCATCGTGATCAGCTCTAACAACGGCACCTACTTCCGCGTCAGCTCCAACACCTCTGGCGGCGCATACGGATTTGGGACCGTGGCCGGATCGGCCTCCACCACCGCAGTGACGGGTGGGTCCAACACAACCTCGGCGGCTCTGGTCTCGGGTGGATCCTCCAGCTCCGGACTGCTGGCCTACTCAAGCATCCGCAACGGCAACGACGACCAATTGATTACCTTGGCCGCCAAGGATTCAGCGGGCGTCGAGCAGTCGCTCGCCGTCACCCTCCAGGCCGATTCCACCGCCCAGCGCGGGCGGACCATCGATGAGGCGATCAACTACATCAACACCCAGATCCAGGCCTCCTCAAGCGAGGATATCAAGAAGATCGTTGCGGTCAAGGAGCGCGACGCAGCCGCTGGCGGGGCCGAGAAGATCCGCTTCATCAGCGCCTTGGCAAGCTTCAAGGTCTCGGTGGGCGACAACCCGAACGACACCGGCGTCACCACCAGCCAGGGCGGTGTCGTGAGCTCCGCGCTGCTGACCGGCGGGGCCAACGTTGATATAAGCTCACAAACCAATGCCCAATCGGCGGTCTCGGCCCTGGCGGCCGCGGTCACCGAGCTCGGTAAAGTCCAGGCGGTTGTCGGACGGGGCCAGAACCAGTTCAACTTCGCCGTCAGCCTGGCGCAAACGCAACTCAACAATTTGGCCGCCAGCGAGTCGCGGATCCGCGACGCCGATCTGGCCGCCGAAGCCGCGAACCTGACCCGGGCCCAGATCCTGCAGCAAGCCGGTATCGCCGCCCTGGCCCAGGCCAACTCGGCGCCGCAAGCAGTCCTCGGCCTGCTCCGGGGATAACCCCGGCGGGCTTACCTAAGCCACAACCCTGATCCCCGGCGGGGAGTTCACCTGAATTCCCCGCCGGATCAGGCTCCATGCCGCAAGACTCCCTCATGCGCCCCGATAAGCGCAAGTGAGCCAAGGCTGCCACCGTGCAGCCGGGAGACCTTCCGACATGGCATATACCGTCAACACCAACATTGCTTCCCTCCAGGCGCAGGAGTACCTGCGCATCACCCAGGAGTTCCAGCAGAAGACCATCAGCCGCGTCACTTCCGGACTGCGCATCGTGAGCTCGGGCGACGCCGCCGCTGGACTCGCCATCGCCAACACCTTCCGCAGCGACCGCGCCGTGCTCTCCCAAGGCGTCCGCAACGCCAACGACGGACTCTCCACCCTGCAGACCATCGACGGCGGACTCAACAACATCTCCCAGCTTCTCGACCGCGCCCGGACACTGGCCACCCAATCGGCCTCGGGCACCTTCACCGGCGACCGCGAGGTTCTCAACTCCGAGTTCCAAAGCGTCATCCAGGAGATCGACCGCCAGGCCACCGCCATCGGCCTCGACACCGGAGGCCTGTTTGCCACCAATCTCTCCGTCTTCATTGGAGGAGGGCGCGGATCCACCTCCACCGCGCAGATCACCAATGGCTCGGTGTCGGTTGACTTGTCGGCCTCGACCGTCGACACCCGGAGCATGGGAATCAAAGGGCTCCAGATTACCGGAACGTACGCCCGCAGCGTCGATCAGATCCTGGCCGACACCACCAATACCGCTTCGGAAAGTGTACCCGGCTACACCGATTTCTATTTCCGCGGACCCGGATTCTCGGGCTCCGACCGCGCGCGCGTTTCCGTCAACTTAAACGGCGTCACCGACGCGGAAAAACTGGTCACGGCCATCAACAGCGCCATCGATCAGGCGGGCAGTGGCGGCGTTTCGAGCTCCACGTTATTCCGCAACGCCGGAATCCGGGCCACGATCGTCACCGACCCGGACAACAACCGCAGGTTAGTGTTCCAGTCCTCGAACGCGGCTTTCCAGGCCACGGCCGGGGACCGGCTGTCGAACGCGCTTCTCGGCAATGTCACCACCAGCGGCGGAAGCACCGGCGTGGCGCTTGACTACATCGTGTCGGCGGCGGCCACCGCCGCCTCGGCCGGGACCACGTTCCCGGCCGCGCGCGACATCATCGTCCGGGTGCAGGGCGGATCCCTGAGCAGCCCCACGGATCTGACGCTGGCCGTCACCACCACCTCCACGGTCGACACGGCGCTCACCAGCCTGTCGTCGCTGGTGGCCTCCAACGCCTCACTGGTGGCGGCCGGAATCTCCATCACCACCGCGTCACCTGGTTCGAGCCTGACGTTCACCTCCAAGCGGGGGGAGAATTTCGAAGTCCTGGCGGTCAACGATGCTGGCAACCGGCTGGGACTGGGCACGGCGCAGAACACCTCCTCGACAAGCTCGTCCACCTTTGACGTGACCTCGATTACCTCAACTGCGATTGCTACCGGATCCGGCGCCCAGACGCTGGCCTTCTCGATCGGCGGAGGAAGCTACGTCACACTCTCGCATACGTTCACGACGGCGTCCACGGCGGGCGACATCGTCAACACGTTGAACACGAACTTCTCCTCCAACTCGAGCCTCCAGCAGGCCGGGCTGGTGGCCTCAACCGGCGCCGGCTCGACGGTGGTCATCAGCTCGAACAACGGCACCTACTTCCGGGTGAGCTCAAACACATCAGGCGCCGGATTCGGATTCGGCACGCTGGCGGGAGTGGCCACCACCACCTCCGTGGCAACCACCTCCGGGACCAGTTCAGCGACGCTGAACTCCGGTGGCGCCTCGGCGTCCAGTCTTCTCGCTTTCACCCCGATCCGAACGGGCAATGACGACCAGTTGATCACCATCACGGCCAAGGACTCGGCCGGTGTCGAGCGGTCGCTTGCCATCACGATCCAGGCCGATTCAACCGCGCAGCGGGGACGGTCGCTCGACGAGGCGGTCACATACATCAATTCGCAGATCCGGGCTTCCACCAGCGAGGATATCCAGAAGATCGTTGCCCTCAAGGAGCGCGATCCGGACGCGGCCGGGGCCGAGAAGATCCGGTTTGTGAGCCCGCTGTCTGAGTTCAAGGTGTCGGTGGCCTCCAATCCGGGAGCCACCGGCATTACGACGGGACAGGGAACCGTGGCCACTTCGTCGCTGTTGTCCGGAGGGTCCTCGGTCGACATCGTGACACGGGCGAACGCCGAGTCGGCGGTGATCCGGCTCGCCAACGCGGTGGCGCATCTGGGCGATGTACAGGCGGTGGTCGGGCGCGGACAGAATCAGTTCAACTTCGCCATCAGCCTGGCGCAGACCCAGATCATCAACTTGAACGCGAGCGAGTCACGGATCCGGGATGCGGATCTGGCGTCGGAGGCGGCCAACCTGACGCGGGCGCAGATTCTCCAGCAAGCGGGAGTGGCGGCCCTGTCGCAAGCCAACTCGGCGCCTCAGGCGGTGCTGAGCCTGCTGCAACAATAGGTTATCGACAAGCTGGTCCGGCGCGGCGCGTCTGTACAGTTTCGGATTCGAAGGGTGAACCGCGAATAGCCTGCCGCTGCGCGGGCCGCGCCCGGAAGATGAACGGCGCGATCCATGGAACTGGACCCGGCCACTGGCGACATCTTGTCACCGAACTCGCATCCGGGCGCATCGTCCTGGTCAGAGCGCGCTAGCGGACGGGGGAAGCAGGCTCGCCACCGGGACGAGATGCGTGGGCCTTTCCAGCGGACAAACGGACTCGAACTCGCTGAAGCTCAACTGGACTCCGTATCCTGTTTCGCCAGGCTCGCGGAAAACGAGCAGACGCCGCCCCGCCAGGTCGAGCACCCAGTACTCGGGGATTCCGGCGCGGGCGTACAGCCTTGCTTTCGTGGTCCGGTCATGGAGCAGTGTTGTTCCCGAAGCCTCCATCGCCACGATCACGTCGCCAGGTTGGGGATTTGATGTGTATGCGCTGAATGGACGCCTGAGAACAAATACGTCCAGCTCCGGCTCATTCCGGGGATTGTCGCCTGGTGCAACATCGACCGGCGCCTCGCGCTCTACATACTCCTCGCCGAAGACGGCTTCGAGCGCGCGTGCAGCCCGGCGGACACCAACAACATGCGGCCTGCTCTTGCCCATCTTGTTGATCAACTCCCCCTCGATCAATTCATAGTGCTGGCCGTCGAAAACCCCGGTGCTTTCGAGCAGCTTCAGTTCCGCGCGAGTCCAGGTTTTCCGGGGAAGTGATTCCACCGCGAGGGTCTCTAGGGGCTCGGCAACTACGATGGGCATTCGTCCTCGATCGCAGGTTATCACAGCCCCACGGCCTCGGCGATCCCCGCCGGCCACACCAAGTGGTCGAACATGAACTCCTCCATCAAGCCGCGAAGCTGCACGTCGGCGAGCGACGATCAGCCCTCCACCGTGTCCCGGCTGCTTGAATCCTCCGGCTCCACCCCCGGCGCCCGGCCGAACAATTCGCCCATGGCCTGCCGGAACTCACCGTTTCGTGTAACGGATCACCGCGGATTCCCCCTAACACTGGGCAGAAGGAGACATCATGCACACACAACTCAAACATTTCACGTTGGCCGGATTCGTGGCCGCCGCCCTGCTCGCCGCCGGGCAGTATGGCAAGATCCGCGTCACCACGACGGTCAAAAACGGAGTCGTCACAAGCTGGAACGTCGGGTGTCCGGAGCCCGGCAAGAGCTCGGGCACGGTCTACAACATGGCCACCGTGACGCGGGGAATTTCAAGCGACGACGCCGACGAGCTGCAGCGCCTGGTCAGCGAGATCGAAAGAAAGCACGGCGTGCGGGTCAGCAGCAAGACGAGGGCGAGCAAGGGCTCGTTGAAGAGCGATACCATCAACAGCAACGCGGTCGCACCAGAAGGGGACGCGGCGGCGGCCAGGCTGTGCGACAAGCTGAAGAGCCTGAAGTAGAGGCCAGTGCGAGGTATACCCCCGTGTGCGCAACGGTTCATCGGGGATTCCCCCTAACCCACACGGCGGACACACCGGCCGTTGCGGCGCTTGCCCAAACCGCTTCAGTTCCGTCGCTGGCGGACAGGAGATCCGGGAACGCTTGCCGCGAGTTGGGTGAAGAAAGCCGCGCTGCTCAACGACACGGCCAAAGGTTCCGGCGGACAATCCGCTCGGGCGCATCGGACAGATTGCGTGTACAGGCGTGAGGCGAGCTTCCAGAGTCTCCCCGCTTTGACAGCCCGCGAGACAGCGGCCGCCTGGGCCGAGGTGGAGACCACCACTTCGTGCTGCAAGAAATCGGGATTGCCGTTCTGCAATTATTTGGGCGGACTCCGCCGTCATCCGCGCTTTGCGGGCACTCGTGGTGCAAGATCAGGTCGAGGCTCGAGCTTCCCGCCGGTTGCTACAATCTCCTCAGCCACAGGCCATGAAGACGGCATCTTTCGCGGCGCTCCTGTTGTGCACCCGTCTGCTCGCCAACGATTGCCGCCCCTGCCACGCGGCGATCGCCGAAACATTCGCGAAAACCGGCATGGGACGCTCGATCACCGTGCGGCCCTCTGTTTTGCCCGCCACGTTCTACCATCGCTTGTCCAACCGCCACTACACGATCGCGGAAGGCAGGATGAAGCGCCATCAGCCCAGCCCGGCCGGCGCTGAAATCAATGTCATCGAAAAGACGATCGACGTGGCGATCGGCTCCGGCAACCACTCGATCACCTACGCCACACGGACCCCGCAAGGCCGGCTGCTCGAACTTCCCGTATCGTGGTATAGCCAGGAGAAGGCCTACTTCATGTCTCCCGGCTACGACAAGCCGGACCATTTCGACATGCGGCGCGAAGTGGTGGAGTCATGCCTGTTCTGCCACTCCGATACCCCGGAGCCCGCGGCAATCACCTGCCGCCGTTGCCATGGCGACGCCGTTGCGCACCTTGCCCGGCCCGGCCGCGGCAACATCTACAACCCGAAACAGTCGAGCGAGGTCTGCTTCCAGTGCCATCTCGAAACCGCGTCGATGGGGATCGTGGACTCAATGCGCAAGCCCGGACGCTCCGTGTTCTCCTACAAACCAGGCGAGCCGCTGGCGGACTACAAGCTCTACTTCGACCGCTCCGATCCTCCCGATGGCCGGTTTGAGGTGAACCATACGGCCTACCGGATGATGCAGTCGGCCTGCTACAAGAAGTCCGGTGGAAAACTCGGTTGCGTGACCTGCCATGATCCGCATTCGGCGCGGGCGCGCGAAGCGTGCGGATCGTGCCACCAGTCCGGACACACGCGCTCGAAAGCCACCGGCTGCACCGGCTGTCACATGGCGAAACGCAAGGCCCAGGACGCAATCCACGTCCGGATGACCGATCACTGGATTCAGCGCGAGCCGAAGTTCGTGGATCCGGTCAAGGAAAACCATGAGCCGTACCTGGGCAATCTGGTTCCGTTCTACACCAAGGCCGATGAGCTTTCGCTCGCGGTCGCCAACGTGCGCGTTCCTACTGCCGCCTCGGCGGGCTTGTACGAAGAGTATCTGGAACGCGCCCCGGACGACGTGCCCACGCTGACTGCATTGGGCAAGACGCTGATCCGCCTCGATCGCGACCGTGAAGCCGAAGCGCGGTTGCGGAGGGTGATCGAACTCGACCCGATGGAATCGTCGGCGCGATTGGCTCTTGCCGTCTCCATCGGAAAGCAGGGCGATCTCGCGGGTGCATTGAAAGAGATGAAAGCCACCGTGGCGTCGGATCCGGATGATTCCTACGCCTGGCTGAATCTCGGACTCACGCATCGCGAGTTGAAGCAGTTCCCCGAAGCCGCCGCGGCGTTTCGCGAGGCGATCCGCCTTCAGCCGGACTTCCCGGTGGCCCGCATGGCGCTGGCATCGCTGCCCGCCGCAAAGTAGGTAAATTTTGCCGTGGTGATCCTAAACGCGCGAAATCCGCGCGTACTCAGGCAAAGGACAACCAATGCGAAACATCCTGACAGCCCTTCTTCTCGCAGTCTCCACTATCAATTGGTCCCGGTGTTCCACGTGAACACCAACGGATCCAAAACCGCGCCCTTTGCCGGACGCCTTTTCACCGCCAGCTCCATGTCGGAATACCTGACCGAAATCTGGATCGACTCTACGATCGACGGCGCCACCTGGTCCAAATCGAAACTGCCCAACGTGAACGGCGGGGGCCTGTATCCGGCGCTTGCCTCCGACGGTGCCTCCCTGGTGGTGGTCTATCAGGAAACGTCAACCATCAAGGCGCAGTGGTGCACGGCAGTTCAAAGCGGCATCTGCACCTGGCTCGGCCCCATCACGCTCGGCTCAGGCGAGACGCCGTCGGTTGCGGTCGTCAAAGGGACCGTGTACGCGGTGTGGAAGTCCGGCGAGAGCATTCAGATGTCGGTGTTCCCGGCTGGCTCCTTCAGCCCGCCCCCGGCCACCACGATCTCGGGAGTTGGCCCTTTTCAGCGCAACCGGCTCCCCGCGGTGGTCGGATACTGGAATGGGACGAAGCCGATCGTGACGGTGTTCTGGTATTACAATGTGGCGCTTCCGACCAGCGCTCCATCCATGTGGTACCTCCAGCGCTACGCGCTCAGACAACGCCGGCGTCTGGACGCTCAGCACCCGCAAGAGCAGCGGCAAGCCGTTTGGCGGGTTCGCCAACGTCTACGCGCTTGCGGCCGCCATCAACCAATTTACCGGCGCGGTCACCGTGGCGTTCTCGGCTCAGGATTACATCACGGGTCCACAGACCTGGCTGCTGAACGATACCAGCGAGGCGGTCATCCCGGTGGGCGGATCCTGGATCACGATCGACGCGTTCCAGGGATGCGCGGCGACGGGCGTGAAGATCGCCGTGGCGCCCGTGAGTGGCAATCCGGCCTGGCGGCAGGTCTATAACCGCAACACACTCGCCGCGGCGGGAGCGGCCACAGTCCTCGCCGCAGGGAGCCGCAGTCCCGTTGCTTCGGCCTGGAGCCGCTACGTTGGACCGTCGAATCCGCTTCAACTGTACACGGCCTACACCTACTACATTGAGTCCATTCAGGTGGTTTATTTTATAACGCCACCTTATTTGACCTGCGGGCGGACTATCAGCGGGTCCAGGGACCGCAGGCGGCGCAGTACTGCCCGGTCAACCCAGCCAACTTCTTCCAGTAATGAAGTGCCGTGGGCGGGCTCCACAGCCCGCCTTTTTCACGTGCCAGCCAGCCTGGTGCCGGTGAGTTCGGTATCGAACAACATGGCGGTGAATCCTGTGGGTTACCACGGTAAGCGTGCCGTAGCGCGCGGGGCTTAGTGCCGGATCAGCTCAATCACCGCGTCTGCCCCTGGACCGCACCCGCCAGTTCCCTCCTCCCCGCCGCCGGCCCGTGCTCTTCCTGCCAGCAGGCCAGCATCAGCACGTACCACAACTGAGTCGAGTTGTCGAACAGCCCTCCCTGGTGCTGATCCCACAGCCGCCGCACCTCGCCGAGATCGAGCAGCGGCTCCATCTCCTGCCGGAACACCGCCCGCTGGAATACGGGACGGAGCGAGGTCCGCATCCAGTCCGCCATCGGCACAATGAACCCCTGCTTGCGGCGGCTGGTGGTCCGCGGCGGAAGATACCGGCCGAGCGCGTGCTTGAACACGACCTTCCCGTTCGCCCCGCGGACCTTGAACCCGGGCGGCAGCGTCGCCGCGATCCCGCCCAGCCGGTAGCCGAGCCACGGCGCGCGGGCCTCGAGTGAATAGGCCATGCTTGCGCGGTCCATCTTCACCAGGATGTCACCGGGCAGGTACGTCTTGATATCGACCGCCTGGATCTGCTCGAGCGCGGACAGATGCTCCAGCCCCTCGAAGTGTTTGCGGAAGCCCTCGCGCGGTGAGTATCCGCCCAGGGTCCGGCGCAGATCCGGCGCCAGCACCGCCTGCAGCGCCGCGCCGCGGAACGCGGTCACCGACGTGTAGTAGCCATCGGCGATCTCCTGCGAGACACAGGTCAGCATCGATTTCCAGCGCAGCGGGCGCGGCAGATAATCCGTACGCGGCCACAGACGCGCCGCCCCGGCGAGCGCCGTATGCCGGAACCAATCCGGAAACAGTCGCCGGATCCGGTCCTCGAGCACACCCAACTGATACCGGTCGTATCCGCCGAACAGCTCATCTGCGCCGTCGCCCGACAGCGCCACGGTCACGTGCTCGCGCGTCATCCGGCACAGGTACAACGTCGGGATCGCCGAGGAGTCGCCGAACGGCTCGTCATAGTGGCGCACCAGCGTCCCGAGCATCTCCTCTATCGACGGCGTGACGATCTTCTCCCGGTGCTCGGTCTTGTAGCGCTCGACCACCAGCCGCGCGTAGGCCGTCTCGTCGACTTCCTTGTTCGTGAATCCGATCGAGAACGACTTCACGCGCATCGCGGCATGCTCGGCCATCAGACCCACCACCGCGCTCGAATCGACTCCGCCGCTCAGGAAGGCGCCGAGCGGAACCTCGCTCATCAGCCGACACTGGACCGCATCCACGGCCATCGCGTGGATCTCCTCGGCTTTGGCCTCAAACCGCGCCGATGGATCGGGCGCGAACTCCAACTGCCAGTAACGCCGCGGCTGGCTGCGCGGACCGCCGCGTCTCCACAACAAGCTGTGTCCCGGTGCAAGCTTGAAGACATCCTTGTATATGGTCGCCGGATCGGGCACGTAGCCGAACGCGAGGAAGTCCACGGCCGATTCCGGACGCACCGGGCGGTCGAACGCGGGAATCGCGGTGAGAGCCTTCAACTCCGACGCAAACGCCAGCCCGAATCCGGGCACGGCCTCGGTGTAGTAGAGCGGCTTCTTTCCGAACCGGTCCCGCGCGAGGAACATCTTTGGACCTTCCGCCTCGCCGATCTTTTCCGCGTGTCGATCTTCCCGGTTGGTATCAATCCGAAATGGACGCAGGACTACTATGAGTGGATCCGCGACGGCGTCGATCGTGACCGTCCGTACAGCGAG
>VFZX01000129.1 GCA_016871015.1 Acidobacteriota bacterium
GTATTCCTTGGTGAAGTGGTCTCTGTTCGCCGTGACCCTCTTCTGATAGACGTCACACACTGCCACGATCTGGCAGTTGGCGCCGTCTTTGCCTGCCCGCACGAACTGCCGGGCGACGCTCGATCCCCGGCCTCCGGAACCGATCAGGCCGACGTTGATGCGGTCATTGGCGCCAATGACGCGGGCGGCTGAGGCGGCCTTGCTCGATGGACGAGCCGCCAGCGCGGAGCCTGCCGCGCCAGCACCCACGAGGAATGTTCTACGATTCACGACTTCGGACATGGATGAAGTTCTCCTAGGCGGCGCGGGGCCGCGGATTGACGGATCTGTATCAGTGTACTACGCGCGGCTTAAACGCCGCCCTGGGGTACTACGCGCGGCTTAAACGCCGCCCCGGGCCAATTGCGGAGTCCGCACGGCATCGCCACCCAGCGCCGATCCGCGCAGCCGCAGCCTGCGGCCCGGCCACTCCAGACGCATGTCAGCGGTCACTTCGTCAAGCATTTCGTGCGTGCAGACTTGCGATTCGAGCGCGAACGCCGTGAGCAGGAGGTTGTCACAGATCGCGTTGACCAGGCGCGGAATCCCCTGCGAGCGCAGATGGATCTCCGACATCAGATCTGGCGGGAATACAACCTGGTCGGGCATGCCTGCCTTTTCGAGACGTGCCTGAATGTATTCGACCGTCTCAGCTTCCTGGAACGGCTTGAGCGAGCACCTGAGAACGATGCGCTGCTTCAACTGGCGCAGGTTCGGTGCGTCGAGCTTGCGGTCCAATTCGGGCTACCCGGCCAGGATCACCTGGAGCAGCTTGCCGCCGCGGTTCTCAAAGTTTCCGAGCATCCGGATTTCTTCGAGCACTTCCCAGTCAAGGTTGTGTGACTCGTCGACGATCAGCACGGTCGTCCGGCCCTCGCTCACCTGCTGGATGAGCAGCTCGTTCAACGCGTAGATCACCTCGGTCTTGGACGTGCGGTCGCACCGCAGGTCCAGATCGTAGGCGATCATCTCGTACATTTCCTCCGGCTTGATCCTCGAGTTGAATAGAAACGCAAACTCAATCCGGTGCGCGTACAAGTAATCGCGCAGACATTCCAGCATGGTCGTCTTGCCGGTTCCAACCTCACCGGTCAGTACGATAAATCCCTTCCGGCTCTGGACGCCGTAGATCAGGTTGGCTAACGCCTCCTCATGCTGGACACTCCTGTAGAAAAAAGCCGGGGCCGGGCTCAGGTTGAAGGGGCTCTCCGAGAAGCCAAAGAAGGCGTTGTACATTTCTGATGCCTGCTGTTCTCAATCCACTTTGCGTGCCAAAGAGGTGCTGTACTTCATCCTAACACTTGTCGCGGGGAACCGCCAAGACCACCCGGATGGAACGCCGTCACCCAGACACATCGTCCGAGTCGAGTCAATACCTTAGGATTTTCTCGGCCCTATCCGTTATATCCCCCGTTTGGGGCAGGATCGCGTCCTCAAGCTCTGGATTGTAGCCCACCCATGTGTCGAGAGCAGCCACACGCTCGACCGGCGCATCCAGGTCGCCGAACAGCTCGGCCGAGATCCGGGCGGCGATCTCGGCGCCGTATCCGAACGACAGCACGTCCTCATGAACCACGAGCGCCCGGCTGGTCTTGAGGACGGAGGCGCGGATTGCGCCCCAGTCGTAGGGCGCAAGCGAACGGAGATCGATCACCTCGACGCTCCAGGCCGGATTCTTCCTCTCAAGCAGCGCGGCCGCCTGGAGCGACTTCTGCACCGTCGCGCCGTAGGTGACGATGGTCAAGCTCTGGCCGGGCTTGACCAGGCTCGCGCGCCCAAACGGAATGCAGAAGCCGGGACCCGGGTGCGGAGCGCGGTTGTAGGCTTCGCGGTACAGCTTCTTGTGTTCCAGGAAGAGCACCGGATCGTCACACCGGAGCGCGGTCCGCAGCAATCCGCAGGCGTCGAGCGCGTTAGACGGCATCACCACGCGCAGCCCGGGCAGATGCGTGAACAGCACTTCCCCGCTCTGGCTGTGGTAGATCGCGCCGCCGCTGAGATATCCGCCGATCGGGACGCGCAACACCAGCGGACACGAGAAGCCGCCGTTGCTGCGCCACCGCATGGTCGCCATCTCGCCACGGATCTGCATCATCGCCGGCCAGATGTAGTCGAAGAACTGGATCTCGGGGACGGGCTTGAGACCCCGCACGGCCATGCCGACAGCGCGGCCGGCGATCGCGGCCTCGGCGAGAGGCGTGTTGAAGCAGCGGTCCGCCCCGAAGCGGCGTTGGAGTCCTTGCGTGGCTTTGAAGACTCCACCCTTGCCCTTGACCAGCGCGAGATTCTGCTCGCGGGAACAGTCGGCCACATCCTCACCGAAGACGACGATGCGCGGATCCCGCTCCATTTCCTCTTCAAGAGTCCGGTTGATGGCGTCGACCATCGTGCGAGGCTCACCAGCGGAGTTGCGAGGTGTATCGAACTGGTCCGAGCAGGGGTCGACGGTTTCCGAGTACAGATGCCGGAGCGCGCTGCTTGCGGCGGGAGCCGGAGCGCGTAGCGCGGCGTCGGTCGCAGCCTGGACCTGCATTTCGAGCTCATGGATCAAGCGCTGCAGCTCATGCCGGGTCAGCACGCCTTCGCCCACCAGCCATTCGGGGAATCTCTGAAACGGATCCCGCCTGGCTTCCGCGTCCCGTTCGGAGTCAGGCCGGTAGAACTTCTCGTCATCGGACAGCGAATGGGAGTAGGGCCGGATCACTGCGGCACGCACGAGCGCCGGACCATACCCGGCCCGCGCATAATCGAACGCCTGGACCATCACCGCGTGTGACGCCTCGACGTCGCAGCCGTCCACTTCCAGGCGCAGGACGCGGGGATATCCGGAGACGAGGCGGGCGATGTTCCCGCCGGCGGTCTGGTGCTCGATGGGGACAGAGATGGCGTAGCCGTTGTCCTCGATCAGGAAGACGACGGGAAGCGCCAGGATACAGGCGATATTGAGCGCCTCCCAAAACTCGCCTTCGCTGGTGGCGCCGTCGCCCGATGTCACCAGGACCACTTCGCGCGCCTCCGGATCCAGGCGTCGCGACGCCTCCGCGCAGCCGCACGCCTGCAGGAACTGCGTGCCTGTTGGCGATGACGCGGAAACGATGCGCAGTGCCGGATCGCCGAAGTGCGAGGGCATCTGCCGGCCGCCGGAGGCGCGGTCCGCCGCGGCACCCACGGCGTGGTAGAGCATCTGTTCCGGTGTCACGCCCAGCATCAGGCACAAAGCCCGGTCACGATAGTAGGGAAACACCCAGTCGTGGACCGGCTTCATTGCGAGCGCCGTGGCCACCTGGATGGCCTCGTGTCCGGCGCCGCTGATCTGGAAGAAGATCTTGTTCTGCCGCTTGAGGAGCACTTCGCGGTCATCGAGGCGGCGGGCGGTGTAGACGGCCTTGAACGCGCGAATCAGGTCCTCGTGCGAGAGCTGGGTCATTGGCCGATCCGCCCGGCAAGGGCGCGCGCTCCATCCAGGCACAGCACGGCGGCGTGTTTCGACTCCGGTATGAGTCCGCCGACTTCGTCCTCGATATCGGCGGCGCGGAGCTGGCGGAGCCCGGCAGCGTCGCGTCCGAGGACCAGCCCGGTGAGGGCGCTACCCGCGGCGATCGAGGCCGTGCATCCCCGCACCTTGTAGCGGATTTCCGCGATGCGCCCGTCTTCGACGCGCGCCTCAAGCCGCAGAATGTCGCCGCACGCCGGGTTCTCGACTTCCACCACGATGGCGGAGCCCCCGAGGCTGCCGGCGTTGCGCGGGTTCTGAAAATGGTCCAGCAGACGTTCGGAGTACACCTTAACCGATCATAATAGACACTGTGCCCGCCAGCTACTTCAGGATCCTCGCCGACCGCGTCCGCCCGCCCCGCTTCAACGCGCTGTTCCTGTTTGTCACCTCGCGGTGCAATTCGCTGTGCCGCACCTGCTTCTACTTCGACAAGCTCAACTCCCGTGATGACCTGACGCTCGATCAAATCCGGCGGATTTCGGAGACCGCCCCGCAATTCCGGAAGCTCTGGATATCCGGCGGCGAGCCGTTCCTGCGGCCAGAGCTTGCGGAAATCCTGGTGATGTTTACGCGCAATAACGGGGTCCGCAACATCAACCTGCCGACCAACGGACTGCTGCCAGACAAGATTTTCGCGGTCGTGGATGCGGTGCTGGCGGGAACCAGCAAGGAAGTCGCGATCGACTTGAACTTCTCGCTCGACGGCCTCGCGAACACCCACGATGCGATCCGCGGAGTCCCCAACAACTTCGTACGCACGCTGGCTACGATCCGCGAGGCGGACCGCCGGTATCGCGGAGTCCGGCGGCTGCGGCGCAACGTCGCGACCGTGATCACGCGCGACAACTACAACGAGATTGTCCGGCTGGGGCTGGAGCTTGCGGACGAGGACAAGCTGAACGGCCACTACTTTGAGGTCGTGCGCGGGCACACTCCGGATCCGTCGGTGCGGAACCTCACGCGGGACGATGTGGCGGCGCTCCACCGGCGTCTGCTGCCGTTCCACCGGCACTACGCGAAGAAGCTGTTCGCGCACTTGCCGGCCGGTGTCCGGCAGGTCGCCGAGATGTACTACCTCGGCAATCTGCGGCTGCATTTTGATCTGCATGAGGCGAGCTTCGAGCGTCCGGCGAAGTGGCCGATGCGGTGCACAGCCGGCGAGACCACGATCGTGGTGGATCATAACGGGAAGTTCCGGTCGTGCGAATTGCGCGAGCCGGTGGGGGATCTGGCGGAGTTCGGATTCGATGTGAAGCAGGCGCTTGGCTCGGCCGTGATGCAGCGGGAGGTGGCGGCGATTCCAGAGGCCAATTGCTGGTGCACGCATAGCTGCTTTATCCACGAGAGCTCGAAGTTCTCCCCCCGTGTGCAGCTTTTTGCGATACCCTATTCTTGGTTGAGGGGCCGCATGGACCGCTTGTCGAATGCCCCGTTGTCAGAGGTCAGAGCGTTCCAGAAATTGGAGTTCACATAAAGAGGGATGGAGACACGGACTTCGAGGAAGCTGGGAGTGACCGTCGTCGCTGCCGTGATCGAACGCGATCATCAGGTGTTGATCGGGCAGCGTCCGCGCTGGGAATGGCATGGGCTGAAGTGGGAGTTCCCGGGCGGCAAGATGGAGCCGAGCGAGACTCCGCGCCAGGCGCTGAAGCGGGAGTTGCGGGAAGAGTTGGACATTGATGCCGAGGTGGGGGAGGAGATCACGCGGTATGAGCATCAGTATCCCGGGAAGCCGCTGATTCAGTTGATCTTCTTCCGGGTCCAGCGGTTTTCGGGGGAACCGCGGAATCTCGCATTCGAGGAGATCCGGTGGGAGCGTCCGTCACGGTTTCCCGCGTATGATTTTTTGGACGGCGATCTGGATTTTGTAAGGCGGCTGGCGAGGGGCGAGATTTAGCCGGCCTCACCGCCAGATTCCCGGCGCCTCGCGCCCCATCTTCTCCACGTACTCCACATACGATCCCGGGTACACCAGCGGATCCCGGCCGTTCAACTCGATCACCCGTGAGGCGAGTCCTCGGAGGAACGTCCGGTCGTGCGAGACGAACACCATCGTGCCCTCGAAATCCTTAAGCGCATCGACCAGCATCTCCTTGGTCGCCAGGTCCAGGTGGTTGGTGGGCTCATCGAGCACCAGGAAATTGGGCGGGTCGTAGAGCATCCGCGCCATCGCCAGCCGCGACTTCTCGCCACCGGACAAATAGCGGATCCGCTTGTCGACGTCGCCGCCGGAGAACTGGAAGGCGCCGGCCAGAGTCCGCAGTGATCCGAGACTGTCGTGCGGGAAATCCCGCTGAAGCTGGTCGATCACGCTCAGCTCCGGATCCAACAGGTCGAGCGCCTGCTGCGCGAAGTAGCCCAGCTTCAGACTCGCGCCCAGGCGGATCCCGCCGGAGTCCGGCTCCGCTGCACCAGCGATCATGCGCAACAGCGTGGTCTTGCCCGCGCCGTTGCGGCCCATCACCGCCCACCGCTCGCCGCGCCGGATCGTCAGGCTGAATCCTTCGTAGATCGCGCGCGGACCGAACTTCTTGTGAACGTCCTCGATCACCGCCACCTGGTCGCCTGATCTCGGCGGCGGGCGGAACTCGAACTTCACCACCTGGCGGCGCTTCGGCAGCTCGATCCGCTCAATCTTGTCGAGCGCCTTGATCCGGCTCTGCACCTGCGCCGCCTTCGCCGCATGGGTCCGGAACCGGTCGATGAAGCGCTGCTCCTTGGCAAGCATCGCCTGCTGCCGCGCGAACGCGGCTTGCAGATTCGTTTCGCGGATGGCTCGCTCGCGCTCGTAGAAATCGTAGTCTCCCGTGTAGGCGACGATCTCACCCGCGTCGATCTCGGCGATGCGTGCGACGATGCGGTTCATGAAGTCACGGTCGTGCGAGGTCATCAGAATCGCGCCCTGATAGGACTTCAGGAACTGTTCGAGCCAGATGATCGACTCGATATCAAGGTGGTTGGTCGGCTCATCCATCAGCAGGACGGCCGGACGTCCGAGCAGCACGCGCGCCAGGGCGACACGCATTTTCCAGCCACCGGACAGCGCGCCACAGTCGCCGTCGATCTGGCCGTCATCGAATCCGAGTCCGTGCAGCACCTCTCGCGCCTGTGCTTCGAGCGTGTAGCCGCCGAGGTGTTCGTATTCCTCCTGGACCTCGCCCGAACCGTTCGAGGACGCGGTCCAGTTGATCCGCCTTGTCCGGATCCTCCATGTCGCGCTGGAGCGCTTCGAGTTCGTGGTGGAGCTCGCCCGCGCGCCCGCTCCCGGCGATCGCCTCGTCAAGCACGCTGCGTCCACGCATTTCCTCGACGTCCTGGCGAAAGTAGCCGATCGTGAGGCGCTTCGGGATGGTGAGTTCGCCTTCGTCAGGGGACTCCTCACCGGTGATCATGCGGAACAGGGTCGTCTTGCCCGAGCCGTTGGGCCCGACGAGTCCGACCTTTTCGCCCGGGTTCAACTGGAACGAAGCGTTGACGAATACGAGCTGGTGGCCGTACTGCTTGCTGATGTTGGCGAACGAGATCATTCAGCCGGGAACTGCCAGACGACGCGCCCGCCGACAATGGTAGCCGTCTGGCTGCCGCGGAACGAGCGGCCGTGGAAGGGCGAGTTCTTGCTCTTCGAACAGGTGCGGTTGACGTCGTAGGTCCAGTGAAGATCGGGGTCAAAAAGGGTGACATCGCCGGGCGCGCCCACAGCAAGGGTCCCGCGTGGCAGGCCCATCACCCGCGCGGGTCCAGTAGTGAACAGTCCGATCATTTTCATCAGGCTGATGCGGCCTGAGTGAACCAGCGTCTCGAGCGACAACGCGATCGCCGTTTCAAGGCCGGTGATACCGAACGGACAGCGCTCGAACTCCTGCATCTTTTCGCTGCCCGCGTGGGGCGCGTGGTCGGTGGCGATCACTTCAATCGCTCCTGATACCAGGGCATCGATGACCGAGCGAATGTCGCGGCGAGCCCGCAAAGGCGGCCTCATCTTGTAGTTGGAATCGTATGGCGCGGCGTCCTTGTCGGCCAGCACGAAATGATGAGGCGTGACTTCGGCGCTGACGCGAAGTCCATTGGCCTTTGCATAGGCGACCATCGCCGCCGCGTTGACCGTCGACAGATGAGCGATGTGGACGCGCGCTCCGGTCACCTCGGCGAGCAGCAGGTCGCGGGCCACCATCACGTCTTCCGAGGCGCTGGGGATTCCACGAAGCCCGCGCCGGACCGAGGTCACGCCCTCGTGCATGTCGCCGCCAGCGGAGAGATTGAGGTCCTCGCAGTGATCGATCACCGGGATGTCCCATCCGCGCGCAAGCTCCATGGCACGGCGCATCACCTGGGAGTTCATCACCGGACGGCCGTCATCGGAGATCGCCACCGCGCCAGCGCGCCGCATCGCTCCGATCGAGGCCAGCTCTTCTCCGGCGCTGCCCTTGGTGATCGCACCGATCGGGAACACGTTCACCGGAGAATACTGGCGGGCGCGCTCGATGATGTAGCTGGTAACCGTCGCGTTGTCGTTCACCGGAGACGTGTTCGGCATGCAACAGACGGTGGTGAATCCGCCCGCCGCGGCTGCCTTGCCGCCGGTCTCGATCGTCTCCGCGTGCTCGAATCCGGGCTCGCGCAGGTGGACGTGGATATCAAGGAATCCGGGCGCGACCACCTGGCCCGTGGCGTCTTGGACTTCAATGGATCCGGGCGCTTCGATGTTGGGTCCCACCGCCGCGATCCGGCCGTCGAGAATCAGCACGTCGGCCGTCGAGTCGTGGCCCGACGCGGGATCCATCACGCGGCCGTTCCGGATGATTAGGGATGCCATGGCTAGTTCAGCATCCTTTCGAGCACGGCCATGCGCACGGCCACGCCGTTTTCCACCTGGTTCAAGATCACCGACCGCTGCGAGTCGGCCACTTCGCTCGACAGTTCGCGTCCGCGGTTGATCGGACCCGGGTGCATCACCAGCACGTCGGGCTTGGCGAGGCTGATGTGTTCCAGCCGCAATCCGTAGAAGGAAAAGTACTCGCTGGCCGGGAACGGAGTTTCGTTCTGGCGCTCGAGCTGGACCCGCAGCATCATGATGACGTCAGCGCCCTCGATGGCTTCGTGCATGTCCCAGGTCAGCGTCACACCGCGCGCCAGTTGCGCGAACTCGGCGGGAAGCAGCGTGGGCGGTCCGCAGAGCACGACTTGCGCGCCGAACTTCGACAGCAGATACATGTTCGAGCGGGCGACGCGGGAGTGCGCGATGTCGCCGATGATGGCCACGCGGAGGCCTTCGAGCGACTCGCGGTGATCGAGGATCGTGCGGGCGTCGAGCAGCGCCTGGGTGGGATGCTCGTGGGTGCCGTCGCCGGCGTTGATGATCGGGATCGCGAGGTGGCGCGCCAGGAAGTGGGGCGCCCCTGAGGCCGCATGGCGCATCACGATTCCGTTGGGCCGCATGGCTCCGAGGGTGTTCAACGTGTCGACCAGCGATTCCCCCTTCGATACACTCGAACCCGACGCGGTGATGGATACGGCATCTGCGCCGAGGCGCTTGGCGGCGATCTCGAAGCTGGTGCGGGTCCGGGTGGAGGATTCGAAGAACAGATTGACGATCATCTTGCCGCGCAGCAATTCGTACTTCCGCACAGGCTGCGAGGGGGTCTGCTGAAAGTCACGGGCGCGGTCGAGAATACTCCGGATCTCGTCCCGGGACAGATCCTCGATTCCGAGCAGCCCGGCCATTGAGCTAGTCGTCCGTCCGCTCGACGAGCAGGACCCTTTCCATGCCGTCGATCTCCTGGAACTTCACTTCGATGATCTCGCGGTCCGTGGTCTGGACGTGGCGGCCGACGTAGCGGGCGGCGATGGGCAGCTCCCGGTGTCCGCGGTCGATCAGGACCAGCAACTGGACCCGCGCGGGGCGGCCGTGATCAAAGAGCGCGTCGAGCGCGGCGCGGATCGTACGGCCGGTGTAGAGGACATCGTCGGTGAGGATGATGTCCATGCCCTTCACCGGGAACGGAATGTCGGTCGCGCTCACCACCGGCTGGGACGACACCGTCGACAGGTCGTCGCGGTAGAGATTGATGTCGAGGATGCCGACCGGAATCTTACGCGATTCCAGCGACTCGATCTTCGCCGCCAGCCGCTGCGCCAGCGGCACCCCTCGGCGGCGGATCCCGACGAAGGCGAGCTTGTCCAGATCCTGGGTCTTTTCAAGAATTTCATGGGCGAGCCGGACGAGCGTACGGTCAATCTCGCTCGCGCTCATCAGTTGCGATTTTTCGCGGGTGGAAGGCATGGCCTGGGCGACTTCGTAGTATACCAGTAAGAATCAACATGCACGGCTTGATGATGGACTATCCGCTCACGATGACGCCACTCCTGGAACGGGCAGCGCGCCTGTTTCCCGGCAAGGAGATCGCGAGCCAGACCGCGGAGGGGGCGTTCCGCTACCGCTATTCGGACTTTCACGCGCGGGTCCACCGGCTGGCACATGTGCTGCGGGACCTCGGCATCCGGCAAGGGGACCGGGTCGGGACGCTGTGCTGGAACAGCCACCGCCATCTCGAGCTGTACTGGGCAGTGCCCTGCGTGGGCGCGGTGCTGCACACGCTCAATCTCCGGCTGGCGGACGATCAACTGGCCTACATCATCAACCATGCGGACGACCGGGTGATTTTCACAGATGCTTCCCTGTATCCGGTGATCGAGCGGTTGCGATCGCAGATTCCGGGCGTGGAGCGGATCGTCGTGCTGCCGGATGGCCCGTACTCAGGGGACCATGCCGGGTACGAAGACCTGCTGGCCGCAGCTCCCGGTGAACCCTATCTCTGGCCCGAACTGGACGAAAGGACTGCGTTCGCAACCTGCTACACGTCCGGCACCACCGGCATGCCGAAGGCGGTCTGGTACACACATCGCGGCATGTTCCTGCACACGATGACGGTGGCGCAGGCCGACGTCTACTCGGTCAGTGAACGCGACACGGTGCTGCAGATGGTGCCGATGTTCCACGCCAACGGATGGGGCTTTCCCTACGCCGCGATCGCCTGCGGCGCGAAGATGGTGCTGAGCGGGCGCAACCTCCAGCCTCAGTACATCGCGGGAATGATCGCGGGCGAGCGGGTGACTTTCACGTTTGGCGTGCCCACCATTTGGATGCAGCTTTGGGCGTATCAGCAGGACCACGAGATCGATCTGTCCAGTCTTCGCTGCGTGCTGGCCGCAGGATCGGCGACGCCGCGGGGACTGATCGCCAACTTCGAAAAGAAGTACGGACTCGAGTTCCGCCTGGGCTGGGGGATGACCGAGACGTCGCCGATGGCGACGGTCAACCGGCTGAAGTCGCATATGGACGGGATGGAGGAAGAAGCCCGGTTCGATGCCCGCGCGCGGCATGGAGTCCCGCTGCCGGGGATCGAGCTCCGGGTGCTGGGCGATGACGGATCGCCGGTAGCGTGGGACGGGGCGACGATGGGCGAGTTGCAGGTCCGGGGGCCGTGGGTGACGAGCGGATACTACGAGGATCCGCGGCCGCCGGAGCAGGCGCGGACCGAGTCGTTTGCCGATGGCTGGTTCCGCACGGGCGATGTCGCCACGGTGGACGCGGAGGGCTACATCCAGATCATGGACCGCACGAAGGATCTGGTGAAATCGGGCGGCGAGTGGATCTCCAGCGTGGACCTCGAGAACGCGCTTATGGCGCATCCGAAGGTCCTGGAGGCGGCGGTGATCGCGATTCCGCACCCCAAGTGGCAGGAGCGGCCACTCGCCTGCGTGGTCCCACGCCCTGGAGTGGAGATCACCGAAGGCGAGCTGCTTCAGTTCCTGGAAGGCAAGGTCGCCAAGTGGTGGCTGCCCGACCGGGTGCAGTTCATCGAAGCCGTGCCGAAGACCAGCGTCGGCAAGTTCAATAAGCGGGCGCTACGGCAGCAGTTCACGGGATAAAAAATTATCCGGCGCCGCCCGTAACGCCCCGCCTCCGCCGCGCACTATAACCCGTGGGAGGGAAGCGTGGCAACAAAAAAGACCAAGAAACCCGCCGCCCGAAAGGCCGGGCCGGCGAAACCGAAACACGTGGAGTACGTGCTGTCCAAGGGATCCTCGCGGCTGTTGAACGCGCGCGTGGACAAGGAAGAAATCTGGCTGTTCGTCAATGGTCCGGCGATGCTGTTCGGATCGGCGCGGATGCTCACGTCGCTCGACATGCCCGGCGGCGCGACGTTTCAGGCATGGAAGAAGCTCGCTGCGTCGCTGTCATGCACGTCACTCTGCGGGGCGAACGGCAAGACGAAGATTCCGGTGGAAGTGAAACCGTCGCGCATCGGGACGTCGATCGAATTCAGCCTGGGTCCGATGTCGATGTACCAGTCGGTGATCGTGCTGAAGGCCAAGCAAACTGGCGTGACGCTCAGGCAGGCGATCGATGACGCCTTCGGGAATCCGAAGGGAGCCTACTCGGTGGTGATCGTGCCAGAGGCGGCCACGGGCCACGCCGAGCATGATGCGTCGATCTTCCAGATGGGCCAGCCTGCGGATGGCGGCCACCAACATGGCGAAGAGGGAGGAGGACACCACCATGGCTGATGTCCGCAAGAACGCGAATACGATGCCGGCGGCTGAATTCGAGAACTTCATCCGGGCGTGCGTCATTCTGAAGAGCACCATCGTGGGGAACGCCGGCGGACAGCCGTTCAGCGTCTATGACCAATGGGTGGCGGTGCATGGCTGCATCATGGGCGTCCGTACGCCCGGATCAGCGGTTTTCCGGAATCTGGGCCACCAGAACATCGGATTCCTGCCTTGGCACCGGGAGTACCTACGGCGGTTCGAACTGGCGTTGCAGAGTGTTGTGCCGGGCGTGACGATTCCGTACTGGGAGTGGCCCAGCGGCGTCCCCGAGCCAATACCACTGTTCACCAACGCGCGCGCGCACCCGATCTTCTTCACGTCGAGCGTGCTGAACGCGGTGGGTGGACTGTTCGCGCTGAACGGCCCCGCGGCTCCTCCCGCCTGGTGGCCCCCTGGGTTCCGGTGGCGCATCCATCCGGCGCTGCAGGTGGGCGGATCGAACATCCTGCGCCGCGGCAGCGCGGCCAACACGTGGCCTCCCACGGCGGCCATCATCACCTCGATCGAGAACTCGAACGTGGGGGCGGGCGGCAATCCGTATTGGACGTTCTGGAACCGGCTGGAGTCCGATCCACGGACGCACAACACTGGCCACAATATCGTGGGCGGCTATATGGCGAATCCGGTATTCTCGCCGAACGATCCGCTGTTCTGGCTCCACCACTCCTATGTCGACCGCGTCTGGGCGCGCTGGCAATTGAACCGCCTCGCGGCCCAGCCCGGATCCTCGCGGACCACGCACTATCCGGCGCCCGCGCAGGTGAATCCGTTCAACGGCCAGGTTCCACCCGACGGACACCGGCTGAACGACATCATGTGGCCGTGGGTGGGAGGTTTGGCGGGGTACTCGGTGAACGCGGCGGCGGCGGTCCAGGCCATGCTGCCGAGTTTCGCAGGGATCCAACGCCGTGTGCGCAACACGCTCGATAACACGAACATGGGCGGGGGACTGGCCGGCTATTCGTACACCTAGCCGCTACGTGGTGAGGGTCCGGCACGCTTGATGTCCGCGTACGCGTCTTCAATGAGCCTGCTCAGCGAGGTCTCGTTCACCACCATCCCAGGGCGCAGCTTTATATGGCGCATGTACTTGCCCGAACCTTGCAGCAAGCGGGCCGGATCCGGCAGCGAAGCGCCCTCAAAGAATCCCACGTTCACATGCGATGTGAATACGTTGACGTAACCGAACGGAGCGTCCCCCACACAGGCAACCGGACAGCCGTCGTGCACCAGTTCGAGGACATCGTCCCCGCACTTTCGCATCTCTTCAAACCATTCGCGCGCGATGGTTCCCAATTCACCCGCGCGCTCCTCCAGCCACGCATCAACGGCTGGATGGCGCTTGACCCCGCCGTTCAGCCGGAACAACTCCGCTCTCATGGCCGCTCCAGCCATTGGACCATCGTGCGGGTCACCTGTTCCGCCGCATCCCAATGCGACCAGTGGCCCGCATCCGGAATCGTGACGAGCGTGAAGGGTCCGGCCACCCAGTCCCAGGTTCCGTTGAGCGCGCCGGGGAGCAGGGCCGAGTCCTTGAGCCCGTGGAACTGGAGCACAGGAGCGGCCACACGGGGGACATCGCCTGAGGGCTCGGCGTACGGTTCGCGCGGGTAGTTCCGCTTGTAATAGTTGGTCATCGACTCGAAGCTCGACCGCTGGAAGGCTTCGAGGTAGCGGCTGCGGACATCGGCCGGCGCGAGTTCGGCGAGCTTCTCCGCCGACAGCCTGGTATGCGCATCCGGCTGCTGCAGGTTGCGCGCGTACTGGCTGTTTTTCTGTTGCTCGGGGTTCCGCGCCAGCTCCCGCGCCAAACCGCGCAGATGAGGCAGGTTCACGATGATGAGACGCTCCACCAGTTGCGGCGCGTGCATGGCCGTGCTCCAGGCAATAGCGCCGCCCCAGTCATGACCAATGACGGTGGCGCGGGTGGCACCGTTGGCCTTGATCACGGCGGCGACATCCTGGACCAGCAGGCGCATGTCGTAGGCGTCCACTCCGGCGGGCTTGTCCGACAGGTTGTAGCCGCGGAGGTCAATCGCGGCAACCCGGTGGGTCTTCGCGAGCGCCTCCATCTGGTGGCGCCAGGTGAGCCAGTAGTCGGGGAATCCGTGGATCATGACGATCAGCGGGCCTGAGCCGAGCGCCGCGTAGTGGATCTTCACGCCGCCGGAGTCGGCGTAGCCGTGGGTGACGCGCTGTTCCAGGTCCGTGAGGGGCATGCAAAGTACAATAGACTGTATCAAAGCACTCAACATGTCTTCTGTTACAGCACAATTTCCCAAGGCCCTGCAAACCAAAATTAAGGCCGCACGCACCCAATTGGACGCACACGTCCGCGAAACCATCGCCTGGCACTTCAATCCGAAGACCGGCGCGCCGTTCTGGCTCGATTACGTCAAAACGCTCGGGTGGGATCCGCGCAAGGAGATCAAGTCCTATGCGGATTTGAACAAGTTCCCTTGGTTTGAAGATGAATGGCTGCGCGGAGGGCCCGTGCGGCGCTGGGTTCCGCGGGCCTACGCGAAATCGCCGATCTCGCTGTTTGAGACCGGCGGGTCCACGGGCGTTCCGAAGTCGCGCATCAGCTTCCAGGACTACCGGATCGACTACGAGATGTTCTCGAAGACCCTGCCGGACCAGCATTTCCCGAAGGGCGCGGACTGGATCCATATCGGGCCGTCGGGTCCGCGGCGGCTGCGGCTGGCCGTGGAACACCTGGCCCAGCACCGGGGCGGCATCTGCTTCATGGTGGACCTGGATCCGCGCTGGGTCATCAAGTTGATCAAATGGGGCGAGATGGCTATGATGGAGCGCTACAAGGCGCACGTCATCGATCAGGCGCTGACGCTGCTCAAGGCGCATCCAAATATCAAGTGCATGTTCACGACGCCGAAGCTGCTTGAAGCGCTGTGCGAGAAGGTGAGTCTCGCCAAGCTCGGCATCAAGGGGATCTTCTGCGGCGGAACCGAGATGACGCCGCAGTTCCACCGGTTCGCGGTGGAAGAGTTGCTGGGGCCGGAGATCTACTTCGCGCCAACGTACGGAAACACGCTGATGGGATTGGCGGTCCACAAGGAGCCGGCGCCCGAGGATAACTGGGCGATCATCTACTACCCGCCGATGCCGCGCGCCACGCTGGAAGTGGTGAGTCCGGATCAACCGGACACCGTGGTGCCCTACGGCGGCACCGGGCGCGTGCGGCTGACCACGCTCACCAAGGAAGTCTTCATCCCGCGGTTCCTCGAGCGCGATGAATGCGAGCGGGAAGCGCCGTGCATGAAATTTCCGTGGGACGGCGTGCGGAACGTGCGTCCGTATTCGCGTTTTGGTTCGTCGGTGGTGGAAGGAGTGTACTGACGATGTTGCATCTGCCGATTTTGCGGAAGGGCCGCCCGTACGAGTCGATTGAGAAGGCGGTCACGGTCCATCACCGGACCAAGGAGCCGCTGGTGGCAATCAGCCAGGCGAATCCCGGCCTGATCCGTCGAGATATGCTGAGCCTGGGCGAGGTCGCCGACGCGATGGCTGGGCTCACCTCGGCCGAGTATATCCGCCTGTGCGCGAAGGCGGCGGTCTATTTCCTGAACGACGATCTGCCGCTTGGCGATTCCATGCAAAGCGTGCAGGACTACGTGGAGCAGCTTTCGGCCACCACCGGACTGCCGCACGTGATGGTCCGGCGGAACATGGAAAAGATCGGCGGCGTGATGGCCAACATGGGCGATGTGCTGCGGGGGTTGACGCGCAACCTGGATCTGGACATTCTCGACTCGGGCTACGGCGAATCGAATCACACGGTGGTCAGCTATTTCCGGCGCGGCAACTGCTTGGGTGTGGTGCTGCCGTCGAACTCGCCGGGCGTTCACGCGCTGTGGGTCCCGGCATTCGCGTTGAAGATCCCACTGGTGTTGAAGCCGGGCGGAGCCGAGCCGTGGTCGCCCTACCGGGTGATCCAAGCGATGCTCAAGGCGGGAGCGCCACCCGAGGCGTTCAGCTTCTATCCGGCCGATCACGCGGGCGCGGGCGAGATTCTGCGCCACTGCGGACGCGGGATGGTGTTCGGCGATGTCTCGACGACCAAGAAATACGCGAGCGACCCACGGATCGAGATCCACGGTCCGGGCTGGAGCAAGATCATCATCGGCGAGGACATGATCGACCGGTGGCCCGAGTTCATCGACATGATCGCCGCCTCGATCGCCGAGAATTCGGGACGCTCGTGCGTGAACGCATCCGGCGTATGGGTGCCGCGGCACGGAAAGGCGATCGCCGAGGCCCTGGCGGAGAGGCTCGCACGGATCGAGCCCCGCGCGGCGGATGATCCGCAAGCCGAAATCGCGCCGTTCGCGGACGCGGGCGTCGCGTCGCGGATCAACAAGATGGTCGACATCGCTCTGTACGAGCCGGGCTGCCGCGACGTAACGGCTGCCTACCGGCCGGGATCGAGGCTGGCGGAGAAAGACGGATGCTCCTACTTGCTGCCGACCATCGTCTGGTGCGATTCACCGGAGCACGGACTGGCGAACAAGGAATACCTGTTCCCGTTCGCGAGCGTGCTCGAAGTGCCGCAGGAGTCGATGCCGGAGATCCTGGGTCCGACGCTGGTGCTTACAGCAGTCACCGCCGATCCCAAGCTCAAGCAGCGCTGCCTCAAGTACCCGCATATCGGACGGCTGAACTTCGGCGCGATCCAGACCAACCGGATCGTCTGGGATCAGCCGCACGAGGGCAACCTGTTCGACCACCTGTATTCACGCCGCGCTTTCCAGGCGACGCAGCTTCAGCCGGCCTGACCTGGGCGCATGAAGATCCTGAGCATCACCGCGGGAGCCGCGAACATGTATTGCGGCTCCTGCCTGCGCGACAACGCGCTGGCATCGGAGTTGATCGCTCAGGGTCACGACGTGATGCTGCTGCCGCTGTACACCCCGACTCGCACGGATGAGCCGAACGTCAGCCAGCGCCGCGTGTTCTTCGGCGGGATCAGCATCTACCTGGAGCAGAAGTCGCGGATCTTCGGGTGGACTCCGAAGTTCCTCGACCGGCTGTGGGACCATCCCGCCGTAATCCGGTTCTTTTCCGGCCGTGGCGTCCAAGTGGATCCGGCAGCACTGGGCGCGTTGACCGTGTCGGTGCTCGAAGGGCGCGACGGACGCCAGCGCAAGGAAGTGGACCACCTCGCCGAATGGCTGCGGCACGAGGCGCCGCCGGATGCGATCACGCTGCCGTTCACCCTCCTGATCGGGCTTGCGGGCCCGCTGAAGGAGGCGGCGCGGCGGCCAGTGGTGTGCACGTTGCAGGGCGAGGAGTTGTTCCTCAATGGACTGCGCGAGCCGTGGCGGACTCAGGCGCTTGAATTGATCCAACGCAAGGTGCGTGATGTGGATGCGTTCATCGCGGTGAGCCGGGCAAGCGCGGCGGCGATGTCGGCGTACTTGAAGATCCCGCGCGAGAAGATCCATGTCGTGCCGCTCGGGATCAGCCTGGACGGATACAGCCCTCGCCCGGGCCACGTGGCGGGTCCGCGGCGGATCGGATTCCTCGGCAGGATCGCGCCGGAGAAGGGGCTGCATGTATTGGGCGAAGCGTTCCGGATCCTGCGGGAGCGGCCCGGCGTGGGTCCGCTGCGGTTGGAAGCCGCGGGGTGGATGGGGCCGGAACATCGCGCGTACCTCGAAGGAGTCGCGGGCAAGATGCCGGCAGGCGAGTTCGAGTACTACGGGGAACTGAGCCGGGAACGCAAGGCGGGGTTCCTGCGGAGTCTGGACGTGTTCTCGCTTCCGTGCACCTACGACGAGCCGAAGGGACTGCCGGTGCTCGAGGCGATGGCGTGCGGCGTGCCTGTCGTCCAGCCGCGGCGGGGATCGTTCCCGGAGATCATCGACGCAACGGGCGGTGGGCTGCTGGTGGAACCGGATTCGGCTGAATCGCTGGCCGGGGGACTGCATCGAATCTTGATGGATCCGGCGTTGGCATCGCGGCTGTCGGGCGCCGGGCATCAGGCCGTCCACAGCCGGTTCGGAATCGCGCAGATGGCGCAACGCACACTGGAGGTCTATCGCAATGCTGGCCAAGGTTCTGCAGATCAACATCTCGCCGGGAGGTCTGCCTAAGCGTCCGGTTCATGAGGCGCGGATCAGTCCGATGGGGGTGGAGGGAGATCTGCACAATCATCCCGAAATCCATGGGGGCGCGGACAAGGCGCTACTGCTGATCGCCAAGGAAGCCGTCGACGATTTGAAGACCCGCGGGTATCCGTTGTTCTACGGTGCGATGGGGGAGAATCTGACGACGCAGGGGCTGGACTACAAGTCCTGGCGCGCGGGACAGCGCTACCGGATCGGCTACGACGTGATCATCGAGCTGACGCAGCCGCGCGGTCCGTGCAAGGCGCTTCACGTTTATGGGGAATCGCTGCCAGCCGACGTTTATGACAAGGCCGTGAAGGCGCGCGATCCGCGGTCGCCGAAATGGGGAATGAGCGGATTTTACGCATCCGTGGTGAAGGGTGGCTTGATTCTGCCCGGCGCACCGATTATGCTAATCAGCCAGGACGTTTAGTTCCAGCATAAGGAGGAGCCATGCCGGTATTGCAGTATCTGGACGTGGTTTTGGGCGTAGCCGTGGTGATGTTGATCCTGGCGACCGTGGTGGCGAGCGCTTCGCAGACCGTCATGACGGTTTGGATGACCCGGTCGCGATACCTGGTGGATGCACTCGACGCGCTGTTGGAGCGGTCGCTGAGCGAGAAGGTGCGCACGAGGTTTGGGCGGCTGGGCGTGGGCAAGCAAGTGTCGGGCCTCCTCGAAAAGATCCTGACCGATTCGCGGGTGGGCCACAAGTCGATCCTGTGGAGCATCGCGCGGATATTCAATCCGGACATGAGGGGGCTGAAGCTCGCGCCGCCGGAGGAAGTGCGCCGCGAAGAATTCGTGCTGCTGCTGATGGAGAAGCTCGCGGAAGATAAAGATAAAGATAAAGATAAAGTCCCAACGCTGGACTTTGATCCGGCCGCGGCGCTGGAGCGGGTGCGCGAACTGGCGCTGACGGAAGAGAAGAATCATCCGGACAAGGCGTCCAGCGAATGGCGGGCGCAGGCGATTTTGAAGCTTGCCACCGAAACCAGCCAGTCGTGGGCCGAGAGTCAGCGGGCTGCGTTCGCGCGATTCCTGGGTCCGGTGTTTGAATCGTTCGACAATGCGATGGACCGGGTGGCCGACCACAGCGCGTTGGCTGGACGGCGCTGGTCCGCGGTGGTGGCGTTCGTGGTCGTGTTCGCGCTGGGGGTGGACACGTTCGATCTGGTGCGGCGGCTGTCGATGGACGAACCCTCACGGCAGCAACTGGTCGAGCTGGCGCGGCAGGCAAGCACCGGCGACGCAGACCTCAACAAGAAGGCGAAGGACATCATGGCCACCGGCCGGTTGAGTTTCGGCGGCAGCGCGGACAGCCTGTTCAATCCGTTCACTCCGAAGGAGCCGCTCGACGCAAACGCTGGGATGATGGAGCAGGCATGGTACACCGCCGACTGGATCCGGCTGTCGATGATCCTAAATCCGGCAGTTGGAAGCGGCTGGAAGGGGCACTGGAGCAGGCGGATCGAGGGGGATCTTGGCGAATTGCTGGAAGATCGAGCGCAA
>VFZX01000130.1 GCA_016871015.1 Acidobacteriota bacterium
CCGTAGCGGACCTCTGGCGGTGGTCCATTCCGCTCCACACCGTGATAGCCTCATCCTAATAATGTCTCTCTCACGCCGTTCTTTTCTCGCCTCCACCGCGGCGGCAGCGTCGCTGCCGGGCCAGACCACGCCAAGGCCTCCGAACATCCTGTTCCTGCTGTTCGACAAGTGCCGGACCGACGCCATCGGCGCATACGGTGAGCGCAAGGTCCACACGCCGAACATCGACGCGTTGGCGAAGGACGGCGTGGTGTTTGAACACTGCTACACGCCGCAGGCCTTGTGTGGACCGGCGCGGTCATCGATCATCACCGGCCTCTATCCACATGCGCACGGGTTCCGCCGCAACGTGTATCCGATGCCGTCGGGTAAGACCAACAGCAACTATCCCGATCCGATCCCGGATCCGTTCCGCGATCCGCGGTTCCGCATCTGGGACAACTTCATCTACCTGCTCAACAACGCCGGATACGCCACCGGCCACATCGGCAAATGGCATCTGGGCCCCGGGAATCCCGGGTTCTTCGACTACTTCAAATCGTTCAACTCGCTGCTGCGCCACTGGATCGGCGAAGCGCACGCGTCGCGCTACCGGCCCGATGTCCATACCGATCAGGGAATCCAGTTCATCGAGCAGCATGCGCATGAGCCGTTCTTTCTTTATCAGTCCTACTACGCGCCGCACGAGCCGAACGATCCCCCGAAGCAGTTCCTGGAGCACTATCGCGGACAGGAAAACGCCGAATACTACGCGTCGGTGTCGAATCTGGATTGGAACGTCGGGAGGCTGATGGATGCGCTGCGGCGCACGAATCAACTGGAGAACACACTGGTGATTCTCACCACCGAACATGGACGCACATGGATTGAGCGGCCGGGGTCGGCCGAGGGCATCTGCCTGCCGTATGAAGAGGTCTCGCGGATTCCGTTCATTCTCCGGTATCCGAAGATGCTGCCCAAGGGCGCGAGATGGAAGTCCGGCGTGAGCCTGGTGGACGTGATGCCGACGGTCCTCGAAGCGACTGGCGTGTCGAACCAGCTTGGACCGCCGGGAGCCGGCCTGCGCGTGAATCAACACGGCCGCAGCCTGATCAGCGAGGTCCGCGGGGGCAGGGACAACTGGGACCGGCCGATGGTCGTCATGAACGTTCCGCAGAAAGGTATCGACGGCTCCTATTACGACGAGCGGTCGATCCGCACGGCGCGGCACCGGCTGATCCTTCGCAAGTTCGATCTGCGGCCGGAGCTGCGGCCGGGTGAGGTGTACGACTTGCAGTCCGACCCCGGCGAGACGCGGAATCTCTACGCTTCGCAGCCGCAGCTCACGGCGCAGCTTGCCAGGCAATTGGTGGACTGGGGACAGCAGTACGGCGACCCGCTATCGGTCGAGCTCGGCGGATTCGCGCTCAATCGATAAAGGCGAATTCGTTCGAGCTGAGCAGCACCTGCGCGTAGCGGGTCCAGCCATCAGGACCCGCCTGGCGAAGGAACTCTTCGGCCATGCGCAGTTCAGCTTCAGCGGCGGGACGCCCGAAGATCCGCAGGTAAGAGGCCGTCACGCCCAACTCGCGCATGCGCCGTCCAAGCGCTTCCGATTGCCGAAGCAGGAACGGGCTGTTCAACAGGTAAAGCTTCTGCAGCGGAACGTTGGTCGACGCGCGCTTCTCCACTGACACGCTGGCGCTTGGAAAGTCGAACAGGGACAGCGTCTCGTCCTGCTGGAACCGGCTGACACGTGCGTACACCGTGCGGCGCTGCATGGAGTCGTTGAGGGGATCCGACTCGCCGCCCGCGCGGCGGTCCAACGTGCCGCACACACTGAGAATCGAATCTCGATAAGCCTCCGCGTCCAGCCGCCGCCGGTTCGCGCGCCAGAACAGCGTGTTCGCCGCGTCGGCTTGATCGTTCGCCTGGCTTGGCTTCGACGACGCGCGATAGGTGTCCGACCGCACGATCTCGAGAATCAGCTTCTTGACGGACCAGCCACCGTGCGCCAGCCGCCAGGACAGGTACTCGAGCAGCTCCGGGTTCGATGGCCGTGCCCCGCTCCGGCCGAAATTGGACGGGGTCGCGACGATGCCCGCTCCCAAGAGCTGTGTCCAGACGCGATTCGCCATAACGCGTGCGGCAATCGGAGACTGGACGATCGCCTCCGCGAGTTCCAACCGGCCGCTGCCGTTTCGCCACTCGGGCGGGGTTCCGGTGGACAGCACCGTGAGGAACCGCGGACCCACGGGCTCCCCGTCCTGGAACGGATCGCCCCGGACGTTCATCGGAAGGTCCACGCGCTCTTCGTGCTCGGCCAGACCCTGGTGGAATCCGTATGCCGGTGGACTCGCCTTCTTCAGGCGCTCCAGCTCCGCCCGCAATGCGCCGAGCTCAGCACGCCGCGGGCCTTCGACGAAGCGCTCGATCCGGTCGTCTTCAAACCGCAGCAGTCCGTCTCTGCCCAGGTAGAAGCGCCGCCAGAGGTACATGTCTTGCGGGTCAAGCGACTTCACTGGAACGTCGGCGCCGGGGTTGAAGTCGGCTTCCGAATCGTATCCGCCGGGAAGCACCACCTTTCTGTGCTTCGGGAGACGCGCCTTGGCCGCTTCGCGTGCGGCGTCATTCTCCGCGTCGAGCTTCTTTTTCCTGGCAGCCGTGGAGATGACCCGCGCCTGGAACTCTTCTCCGATGCGTCTCAGCTCGGGTTCAGCGGCGCCACGGGCGACGGCATCGTGCCAGGGCTTCAGGTAGGGGAACTCCTCTTCCGGTTTGGCGAGGTAACGTGAGAACCGGTCGAGCAGATCGCAATCCATTCCGGTGTCTTCGCTTGACCGCTCCATCGCGGCGGCAACCATCGTTTCCGCGATCGTATGTGCGAGCTCACCGGCCAGTTCATCGCGGCGTGCGTCGAGGAGTTTTGCGATCTTTGCCTGCTGGGCCTTGACCGCCGCCTGCGCGTTCTTGTACTGCTTCACGATGCTGGCGTCCACCAGCGGGTACTCTTCGTACTGCGAATTGTGGAACACGGCGGCCACCGAATAGTAGTCGCGCATCGTGATGGGATCGTACTTGTGGTCGTGGCAGCGTGCACAGGCTCCGGTGAGTCCGAGGAAGCCGCGCGTGACCATGTCGACGCGGTCGTGGCGCTCATCGGACCGCGCCTGTGGAGGCTGCGAGATTCCGTAGTACCAGGGTCCGAAGCCGAACAGTCCGAGTCCACCGGTGAGGCTTGGATCCGCGCCGGGCATCAGATCCGCCGCGAGCTGCGCTTTGACGAAGACATCGTAGGGAAGGTCGCGATTGAACGCGCCGATCACCCAGTCGCGATAGCGCCAGGCGTTCGGATAGAAGCGCGGCGCGGTGCCCGTGTAATCCTCTTCGCCGAACCGCGCGACATCCAGCCAGTAGCGTCCCCAACGTTCGCCGAAATGCGGCGAGGCCAGCATCCGTCCGGCGGCAGTTTCGTAATCGAGATCGAAATCAGCGGGCTCGGGCGGCAGCCCAGTGAGATCAAAACTCAGACGCCGGATCAGAGTCCGGTGATCCGCGGCCGGGTTGGGCGTGAGTCCCTGCCTGGCCAGCCGTGCGCGGACAAGGGAGTCAATCGAGCCGCCTGGATTCCGGATGGGCTTGAGCGACCAGAAATCACGGTCGGCTTCTGTAACCGCGCGCTCCGCCTGACGCACGGGAGCAGAGGCAGTGGGCCAGATAGCGCCGTCGCGGATCCAGGTTGCGATCGCAGCGATCTCCGTGTCCGCAAGTCTGCCTTGCGGCGGCATGTGCAATCCAGGGGCGCGATGCTCGACGGCGGCGGCGAGCAGGCTGCGTGCCGGATCTCCAGGGACGATGGCTGGTCCGCGATTGCCACCTTTGAGCAGCGCATCGCGGGAGTCGACGCGGAGGCCAGAAGTACGGACATCGGTGTGGCAGGAGTAGCAGCGTGCCGCAAGAAGTGGCCGGACGCGGGATTCGAAGAAGTCGGTACGCGGGTCCGCTGACGCGAGAAGCGGAGCCACAAACGCACACGCGGCTGCCCGGATCACGGCCGCAGGACCTTCAGCGCTCCGCTCCAGGCGATCAACTGGTCGAGCATGCCGGTCACAGCCTTCTCATGCGTCGCCGCGGGCTTGAACACCGAGAAGTTCTCCCAGTCCGTGAAGATCGACAACCCCACCTGGTTCCGGACGTCAGCCACCTGGCATTCGCCCATGATCAGGCGCAGGTTCTCCACCGCGCGCACTCCGCCGCTACTGCCGTAACCGACGAATCCAGCCGCTTTGTTGTGCCACTCGCGGGCCAGGAAGTCGATGGCATTCTTAAGCGCTCCTGAAGTGCCATGGTTGTACTCGGGCGTCACGAACACGAATCCGTCGAGGGACTTGATCTTCGCCGCCCAGTTCTTCGTGTGTTCATGCGCGTACTGTCCATAGGCCGCCGGCATCGCCTCGTCGAGGAGTGGCAAGTTGTAATCCGCGATGTCGACGACCTCGAATCCGGCATCGCTCCGTTTCGACGCCAGTCCGTGCACCCACTGCGCGACCGCTTCCGCCTTGCGGCCCGGCCTTGTACTGCCAACGATGATTCCAATTTTGAGCATCTCTAAAAATAGTACTTGATGCCCAATTGGATCTGCCGTGGAGCACCCGCTGAGAACACCCGGCCGAAGTTCGCGTTGGAGATGTTCTCCGATGGTCCGCCAAAGCTCGGCGTATTGGTGGCGTTGAAGAACTCGAAGCGCAGCTCCAGCCGGTGCTGCTCGCGGACCGGGATCGACTTCGACGTGATGAAGTCGAAGTTCACCAGGCCTGGCCGCGTGAGAATGTGCCGTCCCGAATTGCCGAACGTAAACTGCCGCTGCGGACGGAATGCAGCGGGATCCCACCACCGGTCAGGCGTGGGGTTGGGCAGACTGCCGTTGCCGACACGGTCCGGACGGTCGTTATTGTCGGGCACGTTGTCGAGGTTGCCTGCTACGGACACGTTGCCCGGATTGCCGGTTTGCAGCGCCGTGATCACACCCAACTGCCAGCCCTCGATTGCCAGCCGCGCGGCACGGGACGCCCCCGCTCCCCAACGCTTGCCCTTTCCGAAAGGCAGCTCGTAAATCACGTTCGAAGTGAAGCGGTGCCGCACGTCGTGTGGCGCGAGTCCTTTCTCAGCGGCAAGGTTGTCGATGTCCTGTTGGCAGCAGGCATCCTGAGTCCAGGCATGATCCATCGCCTTGGCCCACGTGTAGGCTCCCAGGAAATGGAAGCCCGATGAGTAGCGGCGCTCGACCGAGGTTTGCAGCGAGTGGTAGCTGGTCCAGCCCGAGCTCTCGTAGGAACGGATGCGGGCGAACTGGTTGAACCTGCGCCGGACCGCGATCGCTCCCGGACCCGGCGGCAACTGGTTCCGCACGACATGGAAGTCGATCTTCGAACCCTTGCTGCCCACGTAGCCCGCCTTCACCACGGTCCCTTTCGGCAGTTCGTGCTGAAACTCACCCGTCCATTGCAGGATATAGCCGGTGGTGAAGTCGCGATTGGCATTGAAGGTGAAGATGCCGAATTGCGCGGTCCGCAGCAGCGCGGGATCTCCTTTTAATGCCCACGACAGGTTGGGCGTCCGCTGGTTGCCCGCCTCATCGATCCGCAACTGGAACGGCGGCGTGTTGCCCGTGTTCATTTCCGAGTTCAGTTCGGGCGACATATAGAAGAGCCCAAATCCGGAGCGGAACACGGTCTTCGGAAGGCCGGGCAGCTTGTACGCGAATCCCACACGCGGACCGAAGTTGTTGTAGTCCGGATCGAAGATCGTGTTCGAGTCGTAGAAGCGGTACTTGAGATCGGGCCGCGCGGTCCGGAAGAAGTCGCCGAGCACGGCGTTCTTCGGATAAACGATCTCTCCCGTGTCGTGGTCGAAACCGGAGAGCTGTCCACGCGCGTCGGTGGTGGGCATGTTCAACTCGTAGCGGAGGCCGAGATTCAACGTGAGATTGGGCGTCACCTTCCAGTCATCCTGCAGGAACAGCGCGTAGGCGCGGCGGCGCGGATAGACAAGGTTGATGCCGACGCTCACGCCGGTGCCGGACGGGATGCCGAGCAGAAACTCGGCGAGTCCGTTGCCCGTCGGATTGGTGACGGGAATCGAGGTGTAGCGTCCGTCGAAGCTGAAGCTGCCCTGTGTGGCGGCGGTCTGCAGGATGTTGGCCTGGACGTAGCGGGCCTCGCCGCCGAACTTGATTGCGTGGGTCCCGCGGATCCAGTTCATCGAATTCTGCACCTGGTAGGTATTGATGCGCCGGATCCGCACGGCGCGCTCGCCGAGAGAGAGAAATCCAGTGCCGCCCGAGAAGTTGATGCCCTCCGCGAAACCGAGATCGCGCGGGTTGAGTGAAATGCCGGTGACGCCAGCGTCGCGCATCACGGGATTGCCCACAGTCTGTCCGCGCGAATCCTGCACAAAGCGGTTGAAGCCCAGGCTGAGCGTGTTCAACACGGTGGGCGACACCGTCCGCATCCAGTTGAGCACGGCGCTGCGCGTGTTGTCGTTATTGAGGATCCCGCCAACAGTGCTCGTTGCACCCGCGTCGAGGTAGCCGTTCTGGTTCAGGCCGAAGCGGCCGTAGAGGTTGTCCTTGTCCGACAGCCGGTGGTCGATGCGCGACACGCCCGAATGAAACCGTGCCGTGCTGCGGGAGTCATTGATGTAGTTTCGCGCAGGATCCGGAAGGTTTGGCTGTGGCCAGAATGGAATCAGCTTGGCCGAAATCGGCGAAATCCGCGAGGCGGGAATGATGTTGCCAGGGAAGGGCGCGTCGGTCATGAAGTCGCGGATGGGGCGCTGTCCGCTGAAGTCGCCGCGGCGCTGTGCTTCGGGCGGCGTAACCGCGGTGGACGTGGCGGTGGAGATGCGCTTGATGCCGTCGTAGTTGGCGAAGAAGTGCGTCTTGTCGCGGATAATCGGGCCGCCGATCGATCCACCGAACTGGTTGCGCTTGAGCGGCGGGTTCTTCCGTCCGGCGGGGATGAAGAAGTTCTTCGCGTCGAAGAAGTCGTTACGCACGAACTCGAAAACGCTTCCGCGGAACTGATTCGTGCCCGCCTTGGTGACGACGTTGACCACAGCACCCCCGCCGCGTCCGAACTCGGCAGGGTAGAGTCCGGTCTGGACCTTGAACTCTTCAATCGCGTCGACGCTCGGCTCGGTGACGAACTGGTTCTGGAAGCTCTCGTTGTTGTCGGCGCCGTCCAGCAGGAAGTTGTTGTTTTTGGCGTAGAGTCCGTTCGCGCTGATCGAGATGCCCTGCTGAGCGGAGCGGACATCGCCGGGTCTGCCGCGCGTGACGCCCGGGCCCAGCAGCGCGTACTCGAGGAACTTGCGGCCGTTGAGCGGCAGGTCGACAATCCGCTTGTTTTCGATCACGTGTCCTAGTGAAGAATTCGAGGATTCCAGCAGCGGCGCTTGCGCACGCACTTCGATCGCTTCCCGAACCGTGCCTACCTCCAGCGCGAAATCGAGCCGCGCGACTTGCTGCACGCGCAGAGTGATGCCTTCCTGGCGGATCGTGCGGAATCCGCTCGCCTCGACCTGCACCACGTACGAGCCCGGGAGCAGGTTGGGCATCGAATAGTAGCCCGCCTCGTTCGACGTGGTCTTGCGCTCGATGCCTGTGGCCGAATTGGCGGCTGTGATGGATGCATTCGGAGCCGCGGCTCCGGAGGAGTCCGTGACGCGCCCCGTGATCTCAGCGGTTTGTGCGGAAAGGGAAGCGGCAACCAGCAAAGCGGCCGCAAAGAGACGGTAGATCATGGCGTGCTCCTTTAGGGACGGAAAAACGTCCCTGCGATGAATCTGGTTTCCGATTGAAAGTCGCCGGGCTTTTCCTGATTGAACCAATAGACAGTCAGGACGCGTCCGCCGTCGAACTCGACCGAGCTCGGATAGCCCAGGTCCGTGTCGCCGCCGTCGTCCCGCAGGATGATCTCGTTGGCGATGTCCCACGTCGCGCCGCCGTCCTTGCTGATCGTGGCGCGGACTCCGAACGGCGCCCTCCGGTGTCCGTACGTGCACAGGATCCGGCCGTCGCCAAGCTCCAGCAGGTGCGCCACCCAGCCCCACATGGGCGTCTTGCGGGGCTTCGAGAACGTACGGCCTCCATCGGTGGAATCGCTTTGGTAGAGGTAGTTCTCGGTGCGGTGCATCAAGATGATTTTGCCGTTCCTGAGCCGCGTCACACCGGATTCGATGAAGTGCATGTCGTGCGCCGGATCCTCGGCAAGCAGTTGCGGCTTCGACCACGTCTTGCCCTTGTCGGAAGATCGGATCAGGTGCGCCACGTAAGGATACTCCCGCGAACCGCGCTCGGGAACGCGCACCGACGGCCGGAATCCGGTGACCAGAAGCCAGTCGCCATTGGGAAGCTCAAGAACCGGGCAGCGCGCGACCAGCCCCGGAAATCCCGGCATGCGGATGGGCTCGCGCGGAGTCCAGGTACGGCCGCCGTCAGAGGAGCGCTTGAGCGAGAGTCCGTCGAGCTGCGGAATCCAGGGCTTGGTGGGACCGTCCGGATCCGCTGGCGTGCGGAAGAAGGTGGGCAGCATCGCCAGAGTCCAAGAGTAGAGGTTCAGCACCAGAGACCCGTCTGAGAGCTGGACCTGGGGAACGTCCTCCGTCTGGGAGAAGCGCCAGGTCTCGTCGTCCACGATCACTTTCTCTCCCCAGGTCCGGCCGCCATCCCGGGAGCGGACCAGCACCCCGCGGGCCGTCGGGTCGACATGTCCGCGCAGATGCTTCGGGCGCTTGTGCGCCTCGCGCATCGTCACGATCAGTTCGCCGTTGTTCAGCCGCGTCAGCCATGGCGTGATGTGATACAGGGTGTCGTCCCGATAGACAGTGATATGTTCGAGGATCTCCGCCGAGGGCGCTGTGATGGCGATCAGCAGAACGAGGAACCCACGCGGGAGCATTGGAGAATCCTATCACCGTCAGCGCTGAGCCCGGCCATGTGGCCCCGCATCCCGCACCGGACGGCGTGGCTCCGGCTCAGGCTCCGGAGGCAGCTCGCGCAGGATCGAATCCGCCACGTTCACCGCCTGAATCATCTGCGCGACATCGTGTACCCGCACCAGGTGGGCGCCGTTGAGGATCGCGGAGGCGACCGCGGCGGCGCCAGCGGGAACCAGGTCCTCGGTCTTTGCGTCGCCCAGGAATCGTTTGCGCGACGGACCCACGAGCACTGGCGCCTCCAACAGTTGCAGCCGTTGAAGCTGGCCCAGGATCCGGAAGTTCTCTTCTTTGCGTTTGCCAAATCCGATGCCCGGGTCGATCACGATCCGCATGCCGTCGACCCCATCCCGCCGCGCGCGATGGATGCTCGCACGCAGATCCACAATGATGGTGGCGAGCGGATCGGGCAAGGGCGAGAGCTTCGCCCAAGTCTCGGGCGTCCCGCGCATGTGATTCAGGATCAACCCGGCGTTGTATTGAATCGCGACTTTGGCAAGCATCGGATCAAACGTCAGACCTGAGGGATCATTGATCACTTCCGCTCCCAGCTCGAGCGCCTTGGCCGCCACAGAAGACTTGTAGGTGTCCACCGAAACCGGGATCGTCAGCTTATTCCGCAGCCGCTTCAGCACAGGCTGAAGCCGCGCCCATTCGTCCTCCTCGCTGATCCGTGACGAGCCAGGCCGCGTGGACTCCGCGCCAATGTCGATCACGTCGGCGCCCTGCTGCTCGATCTCCATCGCGCGCGCATAGGCGGCCTCGGGGCTCTCAAACATCCCGCCGTCGGAGAATGAATCCGGCGTGATGTTGAGGATGCCCATTACGGCGGTGCGGTCTCCCAACTGGAGCTCCCGCGCGCCCGCTTTCCAGATGAATCGCTTTCTCGCCATGTCTAGCCGTACTCGAATCCGGCGATGGCAAACACGCTCGACTCGTTACGCAGCATCGGTACCACGTCCGGATCACAACGCAATGCCATGCGTGTGAGGTGGCGCACCGGCTGAAATCCGTACTCGCGCGCGAGTTTCACCGCATCGCGGTTGCCCGCGAACAGGTCCCAAAACATATCCTTGTCCTGGTGTTTTGCGATGGCGTCCTCGAGCAGCGCCCGCGCCGCCTCGGATGTTCGCACAACGCACGGGCCAAAGTAGGAGGCCAGTGCCCCGGGCCGGGTCATGGCGTAGCCGTAGCCCATCACGAACGAGGATCCGCCATCACGCCGGAGCGAGTTCAGCAGCGGGATCCGGTAGGCGCCAAAGTAGGCACGGTCAAACGATGGATCGACGATGTAGTCGTGGACCATGTAGGACGAGAGCCGGTCCGCTGGCCCTGCCGGTCTCCGCCAGCGCTGCAGGTGCGTCTCTTCGACGAAGCCGAGCTTTTCATAGATCGGTTTGCCTTCATCGGAGGCATCCAGCTTGATCCATTTAACGTCCTTGCGCACGTCGTCGATCGCATGCTGCATCAGTGAGGACGCCAAACCGCGCTTTCTGTATTCGGGATGCGTCAGCACCATGCCGATCCAGGCGAGGTCAGAAGCGTAACGGATGGCGGTGGTCGAGGAGACGACGCGGCCGTCGATTTCGATACCCCAGCAGTTGTCCCGGCACAGATGGAGCAAGCGTTCCCAGTCCGCCGCGGTCTGGTTCCAGCCGGCGGCCGTGGAAAGGTCAAGGAGATGAGGAATGTCGTTGGAGCGTAAGGTTCGGATTTTGCTCATTCGGATTTATTTGAACGCGACCAGATGGTACTGTTTTTTCCCGGCGCGCAACAGGAGGACTCCGGGCCATTCGAGCGCGGACGGAGTGATGGCCACTTTCGGATCGGTGACGCGATGGTTGTAGACATAGGCGCCGCCACTTTCGATCAGTTTGCGGGCCGCACTCTTGCTCCCGGCAAGAGTCGAGCGCACAAGCAGGTCCGGCAGTGCGATGCCCGCTTCGAGCGCCGAGCGGGGCTCTTCGGAGCATGGGACTTCACGGGCAAGCAGGTCAATCGCGGCGGCGTCCGGAACGATCCCGGCGGATCCGAACAGAATCCCGGATGCCTGTTCCACGGCGCGTACGGTATCACCCCCGTGAACCACCGCGGTGCACTCGGCGGCGAGCTTCCGCTGGGCGGCGCGGCCTTCCGGATGCGCGGCGACCTCGGCGGCGAGCGCTTCGATTTCGGTGCGGCCGAGGAACGTGAACAGTTTCAAATACCGGACGACGTCGGCGTCGGCAGTCTGGATCCAGTATTGATACATCTGGTAGGGACTGGTCATGGCCGCGTCGAGCCAGACCGCGCCCTCCTCCGTCTTGCCGAATTTCTTGCCGGTCGCGGTGGTGAGCAGCGGGAAGGTGATGCCTTCGCTGCGGGTGTTGAGCACGCGCCGGATCAGATCCTTGCCACTGACGATGTTGCCCCACTGGTCGCTGCCGCCCATCTGGATGGTGCAGCCGTGATGTTGCGCCAGGTACAGGAAATCGTAGGCCTGCAGCAGCATGTAGCTGAACTCGGTGTAGGAGATCCCGTGGTCGCGCTCTTCCAAACGCATCCGGACTGAGTCGCGCTTGACCATTTCGTTCACCGAGAAGTGCTTGCCGGTGTCCCGCAGGAATTCGAGCAGGTTTAGGGAACAGAGCCAATCGGCGTTGTTGAGCATCAGCGCCAAATCCGGCGACGAGAGATCGAGGAACCGCGACATCTGGGCCCGCATCGCTTCGGCGTTGGCTTCCACGTGTTCGCGCGTGAGCAAGTTCCGTTCCGCCGTCTTGCCGCTCGGATCGCCGATCAGCCCGGTTCCGCCGCCCACGAGCATGATGGGGCGGTGGCCGCAGCGTTGCGCGTGGGCCAGCGCCATTACCGGGATCAGGCTGCCGAGATGCAGGCTGGCGGCAGTGGGGTCGAAGCCAATGTAAAGGGTGCGCCGCTCCGACAGCAGGTAAGCATCCACGTCGTCGCTCGTGGTCTGCGCGAGAAACCCGCGCCACCGGAATTCCGCGACCAGGTCCTTGAGCCCGCTCACCGCCAAGGCTCCCCGGTACGGTCGATCAGCCGCCCATTCGGATACACTCCGACGACCTGGAGAGCGGTTTCGCCGCCCTTTTCGAGCACCAGGTCCCGCAGGTGTTCGATCACCGATGGGACGCGCACGCCCGGCGCTAGGAAGTCGACGTAGTAGACCAGGTCCCAAACGCCGCGCTCCTCGCCTTCCGTGTGTTCCTGCGCGAACCGGGTCCATTGAGGAATCGCGCCGACTAGCGGGCGGCTCTCCAGCCGGATGAGGCTCACTCCGCGCCGGGTGGCGAAGGCTGCCAGCGTCCGGAACAGCGAGCCCTCGACATTGGGAATGCAGAACACGACGGAGCACTTGGCGACAGGCACGTCGGGCACGCGGCCGTCCACTTCGCGCTGGACCAGGAGGAAGCGTGTATAGTTGTCCGCCCGGTCCTGGATGTCACGGGCGAGCACGCTGAGGCCCATGTCGCGCGCCGCCTGGACGCTGGCGATCGCCGCCACGTGGGTCCAGCCCTTCTCCTTGAGCTCCTGCGCCGCGCCCGCGGTGTCGGCCACCTCCACGGGGGTGAGTTCGGCTTTGCGCAAGTACTCACGGCACTGCCCGAGAGCCTGGTAGTGCGAACGGACTTCGCGGATGTCCGCCAGTTCCGCGCCCGGATTCCCGATCAGCGCGTGCCGGATCCGGAGCTTCAACTCGTCAACGATGCGGAACTGCTTGTCGAACGCATACTCCAGCAGAAGGTTGTAATATTGATAGACGCTGCCCTCGGTTGTATTCTCGATCGGGATCGCCATGCAACCGGCTTCGCCCGTGTCGACCGCCGCGAAGACGTCCGAGTAGCGCCAGCGTGGAACCAATTCGACTTCACAGCCGGGGAAAAAGCTGCGCGCCGCACATTCGCTATAGGAGCCGTGCGTGCCCTGAATGGCGACTCTCATTCGCAATCTTTCATTGTCGCAGAGTTAACCTCAACGGCGGTGATCGTGTTGGTACAATGGGGAGACCAACCTGTCGCGCCTCGCGTTCTTGTCATGAAACCGTCAGGGGTCGAAGAACGTCTCCTCCAAAGGCGCAGAGTGGAAAGGATAGCTCTTAGATGATGTTGCCCAGGCGCAACAGCCTGAAGACAACCGGATTTTGCCTCGCTCTGCTTACGGCCGCGCTGACCCCCTCAGCCCTTTCCGCTCAACAGCAAGCACAACCCGCGCCGCAGGCCCCCAAGCCCCAGGCGCCGAAGCCGGCCAATCCGTTTGAGGCTGTCCCCACTGTCAAGGAAGAGCCCAAGCCCACTCCTCAGCCCAAACCCCCGTCACCGTTCGAACGGCCGGTGACCCAGCCCGAAACACCGGCGGCGAAGCCCACCGCCCCGCCCAAGCCAGGTACGCCAGAGGAACCAAAGCCCGCCCAGGTGGAGGACATTGTCGAGGACATCGAGTTCCGCGGAGCCCGCCGTGTTCCGGTGGACACCCTGCGCGCCACGACACTGACCCGCAAGGGCGACAGGCTGGACTCGGAAGCCCTGCACCGCGACTTCATGGCGTTGTGGAACACCGGGCGCTTCGATGACATCACACTCGAGCGTGAGGCGGGCCGCACGGGCTGGATCATCCGCTACCGGCTGGTCGAGCGGCGCGTGGTCCGGTCGATCAAATACGACGGCATCAAGTCGGTGACGGTGTCCGAGATTCTTGACCGGTTCAAGGAACGCCGCGTCGGGTTGTCGGTGGAGCAGCAATTCGACCCCAACAAGGTGCAGGTGGCGGTGAATGTCCTGAAGGCGTTCCTGTCGGAGCGCGGACGCCAGTTTGCAAGCGTCGAGCCGGACATCCGGCAGATTCCGCCATCGTCCCTGGAAATCACTTTCAAGGTGACGGAAGGACCCAAGGTCAAGGTCGGCGCGATCGACATTGAAGGGAACAAGGTCTTTTCCGACCGGGCCGTCCGGCGCGCGATGCGCAACCTGCGGCCGATCGGAGTCCCGTATTCGATCTTGTTCGAGAACATGTTCGCCAAGGCGTTCGATTCGTCGAAGCTTGAAGAGGACAAGGACCGTGTGCGCAACTTCTACCAGGAGCGCGGCTACTTCACCGCGCGTGCGCTGGAGCACCAGCTCACAATGCGCGACACCGGCGGTCCAGGCGGCTTCCGGATCCCGGTCTTCAATCCGAACAAGCCTGGCAAGCGCGCCGACCTGAAGATCTCCGTGGAAGAAGGCCGGCAGTACAAGCTCAATCAGATGAACTTCGTCGGCGTGAAGCTGTTCCGCACGCCGGAGACGATCTTCCCCCGCGTGTTCCAGATGAACACCGGCGACATCTTCTCGACCGGCAAGCTCCGCAAGGGTATCGAGCAGATGCGGAAGCTATACGGCGAGTTCGGCTACATTGACTTCGTCCCCGAGCCGTCGTTCGATCCGCAGCCCAATTCCGACAAAATCGATCTGACGATCACCGCCGATGAAGGCAAGCAGTTCTTCGTCCGGCGCATCGATTTCCAGGGCAACACGACGACGCGCGACAAGGTGATCCGCCGCGAGATCCTGCTCGACGAAGGGCAGATCTACAACACGCGCTATTGGGACATGTCGCTGCTGCGCCTGAACCAGTTGGGCTATTTCGAAGTCCTCAAGGAAAACGAAGCCGCCGACATCAAGCGCGACACCAAGACTTCGACGGTTGACATCACGCTCAAGGTCAAGGAGCGCGGCAAGAACAGCGTCCACCTGAACGGCGGCGTGTCGGGCATCGCCGGCAGCTTCATCGGGTTCGGCTATTCGACGAACAACTTCCTCGGCCTCGGTGAGACGCTGTCGATCGACGCCCAATTGGGCGACCGTATCCGCAACGTCACATTTGGATTCACGGAGCCGTATCTGTTCGACCGTCCGATCACCGCGGGCTTCACGGTCTACACGCAGCGGTTCAACTTTGACCAGGGGCGCGAGGTCTCGCTGCTCACCGGCCGCAACCTGCTGCCGTTGTACAACCAGCTCGGGCAGGAAAATCTGCTCAACTACATTTCCAATGGGCAGGGCTTCACGGCCTTCCTGTCGAGCCCGTGGCGGAAGCTGTCGCCGTTTGCCCGTGTGGGTGTCACCTACAGCTACGGCACGCAGCAGATCCGCACCGAGTCGCGCGCATCCCGGGACTACTTCAACTACATCAACTTCCAGGGCCTGGACGGGCAGAATTCGCTCGAGGGAATCAAAACCAGCGCGATTGTCCCCTCCTACACCTACAACACGGTTGACCACCCGATCACGCCGTCGCGCGGGCGCAGCATCTTCATCAGCACCCAGTTTGCGACGTTTGGCGGCAATGTCCGGATGGTCGAGCCCACCGTCGACCTGAAGTGGTTCCGCGCCGGACTCAAGAAGGGCCACGTGATCGGCATGCACGGACTGGGCCGCTTCGTTTCCGGCTACAGCGGCCGGACGGTGCCGCCGTTCTCGCGTTTCTACATGGGCGGCGAGAACGACATCCGCGGGTTCGAGATCTGGGGCATCAGCCCGGTGGCCTACATTCCGAGCACCGCGACGATTCCGGTGCTGAACGCGGACGGATCGGCGCGGCGCCAGAAGATCATCACAAACGGCGTCGAGTCGTTTGAGAACGTCACACTGCAGATCCCCAACTACCAGCTCATCTTCCCTGGCGGCGACACGCAGGGAGTGGGCAACTTCGAATACCGGATTCCGATTGCGGGCCCGCTGGTGCTGGCGCTGTTCGCCGACGCCGGGATCAACAAAATCACGCGGACCGACCAGTTGCGCCTGAATCGGGGACGCTTGAACGAGTTGAATTCCCTGTTCCCGCAGGCCTCGTTCCAACAGCAGGCGGTCCTGGCCAAGGCGACGCAGCAGATGCGCAGCTCCATGGGCGTCGAGTTCCAGATCATGATGCCGGTGGTGAACGCGCCCTTCCGCCTTTACTGGGCCTACAATCCGCAAATCCTGCAGGAGTTTCTGATTCCGCCGGTGGTCGCCGACCGGTCGTTGTTCCCCAATCAGGCCACCTTCGTCAACTCGATTGCCTCGATCGGGCAGGCCTATCCATACTTTGAGCGCCGCAAGCTGTGGCGCTTCACCATCAGCCGAACCTTCTAACGTGGTACCATCTTTCAGAATTGCTCCGGGAGTAGTTTAAGTGACCTTCAAGATTTTGTCCGTCGTTCCGGCATTGGCCGCGATGTCCCTGGTCCAGGCTCAGTCCAAGGTCGGGATCATCCATATTCAGAACGCGATCATCGCGACCAAGGACGGCCAGAAGGCGGCGGCGGCGCTGCAGGCCAAGTTCGACCCGAAGCGGAAGGATCTCGAGAAGAAGCAGGGCGATCTGGCCGCCAAGCAGCAGGAGTTGAACCGGGGATCGAACACGATGGCCGAAGCGCGGCGGACCCAATTGGCGCGCGATATCGACCAGTTGCAGAAATCGCTGCAGCGGGAGACCGAAGACGCGCAGGCCGAGCTCGAGCAGGAGCAGAACAAGCTCCTCAACGAGATCGGGCAGAAGCTGATGGTGGTGCTGGAGAAGTATGCCAAGGACAACGCCTACACTCTGATCCTCGACATCAGCTCGCAGCAGACACCGGTGTTGTACGCGGCGACCGGAGTTGAGATCTCCAAGGACATCGTCGACATGTACGATAAGAACGCGCCTGGCGGGGCCCCGGCACCCGCTCCTCTGGCGCCACCGCCAGCGAAGAAGGTTCCGGGCGCGAAGTAGGGCAGGAGCCCGCTTGCCTAGCGCTCCGCCCCGAAGCAGTAGAGCGACTTCGCCGTCCGCAGGTAAATCCGCCCATCCGCGATCGCCGGAGTCGCATAGATGTTCTCGTCGAACTCCGTCACCGACGCCGCCTCCCAATCAGCCCCCGGCTTGATCACACTCACCTTGCCCGTCTGGCTCGCCAGGTAGATCCGTCCCCCGCCCGCCACCGGTGACGAATAGTAGTTGTCGATCGCTCCCGTGACACGGGCGGTCTTGAGCGCGCGCCCGTCCTTGGGGTCGATCGACGTGAAAATGCCGCCGTCCTTGATCACATATAACAACCCATCAAACAACAGCGGACTCGACACCTGCGGCACGATCCGCTCGTTGCGCCACACGACGTGCGTATCGGTCAAATCGCCCCGTGCCTTCCCCGGCCGCACCGCCATCGTCACATTCCGCGCCGACCGGCGCGCGCGGTAGAAGCTCCAGTCCCGCGCCGACATGAATCCATCGGCGTCGAGATCGATTGCCTGCCACGACCCGCCATGCTTGTACTTGCTCGGATTCAACTCGCCGGGCGACAGCTTGCCGTCCTTGTCGGCGTCGATCTCCGCGACCACCTGCTCAAACGGTGGAAGCGGCTGGCTCTGTCCGGCGTCGGCGCCCGGCGCCCATCCGGTCATATAGAGCACACCGCCGTGCTCGACGCCGGTGGCCTTGATCTGCCAACTGAGTCCGCGGACGGTCCACAACTCCTCACCAGTTTTCACCGAATAAGACGCCAGCAGATAGGATCCCGGAACCACAACCTGCGGCTCTCCACCCGCCGGGGAAAACAGCGTCGGTGTCGCGAACCCGTGGACCACCGCCGGCCGCACTGTCTTCCAGATCTGCTTGCCGGTGTCCTTGTGGATGGCCAGGACGAATGACTCGGTGTCCTGGTCGCAAACCAGGATCAGCTTCTCTCCAGCCAGCACCGGCGACACGGCCATCCCGTGCAGGTTCTGGAACGGACCGAGCGGGATCCGCCAGCGCTCGTTGCCATCGGGTCCATACGACACCAGGCCGAAGTCGCCGAAGAAGGCGTAGACGTTTGACCCATCCGTCACGGGCGTCGATGACGCGGGGCTGTTCAGCTTGTGGAGCCGCTCCGCCCGCGGCCGCTCGATCTCGCGGCGCCACAGGATCCGGCCATCGGTACGCGCGATCGCGAAGGTCGACAGCCGGTTGCCTTCCTGGCCGGTGATGTAGATGCGGTCGCGCGTGAGGACGGGTGACGAGGTCCCCTCCGGAAGCGCGATCTTCCAGACGACGTTCTTCCCGGGGCCTATCTCGGAGGGAAGCGCCGCGGACTCGCCGACGCCGAATCCGTTGTCGCCGCGAAACGACGTCCAACCCGCGGCCGTCGCGAGGCCGCACACTGCCAATGAAGGAATGATCTTCCGGACCATGGATTACTGAATATATCGCAAAATGGCTGAAGTGGACTTTTTGATTCTCGGAGGCGGGTACACGGGACGCCGGGTTGCAGCGATTCTCGCGCGGCAGGAGCATCGCGTCACCACCACGAGCAGCCGTACGTTCGACGTCACGCAGCCGGGCGCCTGGATCGATGTGCCCACCGGCGCACGGGTTTTGCACTCGATTCCGGTGCGTGCGATGCCCGTTGCGGGTCCGATGCTGCGAGGCTGGGCGTCGCGCGTCGTGTACCTGTCGACCACCGGCGTTTACGGTGCCGCGCGTGATGTGGACGAGACAACGGCGATCGCACCGCGCAACCCTCGCGAGCAAGTGCGGGCGGAGGAGGAAGCGGACGTGCTCGCGGGGCCGTGGTCCGCGCTGGTGCTCCGTCCGGCTGCGATTTACGGACCCGGCCGCGGCGTCCACGTCTCGCTGCGCGAGGGCCGGCACAGGATCCTGGGAGACGGGTCGAACTACATCAGCCGGATCCATGTCGATGACCTGGCGGCCATCGCCGCCGCGGCGCTGCTCTCTGACTTAACCGGTGCGTATCCGGTTGCCGACGAGGAGCCGTGCACAGCACTCGAAATGACCCGGTTCTGTTCGGATCTTCTGGGTTTGCCCGTGCCCCCGGCCGCCCCGCTGCCGGATGCCGACACGCGCTCAGCGAACCGCCGCGTCGACGGGCGCGCGATCTGCCGGATTCTCGGAGTGACGCTCCGGTATCCCAGCTATAGGGTGGGAGTTCCGGCCTCTTTGGCCTTGTCCGATGCGGCTCCCGCGGTGTCCCCCATCAGATGACGGACAGCCGCGCGGTTGCGGTAGGCGTTCGCGTAGGACGGATTCAAGCGGATCGCTTCGGTGAAGTCGGCCAAGGCCTGCTTGTTGTTGCCCAGCTTCATATGAGCGTATCCGCGGCCGTTGTAGGCCAGCGCGTGCCGGGGATTGGCCTGGATCGCGCGGTCGAAGTGGGGCAGGGCTCCGGCGAAGTCGCCTGAGGCGATCAGCGCACGCGCCTGCTTGTGGTGGTCCTCCGGGGAGGCGGCCACCGCGGGTATCCCGGCGGGCTTTGGGGCGGGTTTCGGCGGAGGCGGAGGCGGGGGCGCTGGCTTGGGCGCCTCGACTGGCACAGGCTCAGCCTTGGGCGGCTCGGCAACAGGCACCGGCACCGGCTCCGGCGCCGCGGAATTCCGGTTCCGCAAATCGAAGATATTCGGCGCAACCAACGCCGACGTCGCCGAGAGGTCCGGCGCTTCCGTTACCGCTGCTGGTTTCGTCTCGGTCAGCTTGACCTCGGCGCGCTCGATCAGCTTCTTCGATTCCTGATCACCGGGGACCAGCTTCACGGCCTGCTGCAAGTCCTTTACGGCGTCGCCGTACCGGTCGAGAAGGAAGTACGCATTGCCACGCGCAGACCAGGCGGAGTGGAGTGTAGGATTCAGCTCGATCGCCTTGGACCGGTCGGCGAATCCTTGGTCGTGCTGGCCCAACAGGTGATAGGACCCGCCGCGCGCGATGTACACTTCAGGATTCGCCGGATCGAGTTCCGCGGCCCGCTGGCGGTCGGTGAGCGCCTTGTCATGTTGCCCGA
>VFZX01000131.1 GCA_016871015.1 Acidobacteriota bacterium
TACACTACATCGTGTTCTCCGGACACGCGTACTGAAAACACGGCGCTTGTCTTGACTGAAACCTCGAAAATCGCTGAAATCGATGGTCCAGTGACGAACTTGGGGTAGCGGCGGGCGGCTCCTCGGGCGCCTACCTCGCGGCTAGCGTGTTTGCTTTCGAGGCGCGGTTCCCCTCCCATGGCACGCGCGCGCGGCCCGATGCGATCCTTCTCTATTCTCCGCTCGTCGACTGGCTCGACGTGGGTGATATGAGCGAAGCGTTCCTGGTTGTGTTGAACGGTGACAAGGAGCGCGGGGCAGCTTTCTCACCCGCCCGGCACTGGAGCAAGGACGCCCCGCCCACCGCCGTGATGGTAGGGACCGCCGAGCCTCCCTTCGACACCGTGAGGCGATTCGCGGAGACTTGGAAGGCGGCCGGGGCGCCTGTCGAGTTGTTCGTCGAACGGGATGCGCCCCACGGGTTTTTCGCCAAACCGCCGTGGCTTGACACGGCGCTGCGGCGCACGGAAGATTTCCTCCGCCGTCTGGAGGCCAGGAAATGAAACGGATTCTGTTCCCTCTGTTTTTTGCCGCGGCCACCCTTGGCGGCGCGGAGAGCGTCTACAAGACCAATCGCGACCGCGATCTGAAGATTAACGTCGAGTACCCGGAAGGCTGGAGCGCCGCCAACCGGCGTGCTCTGGTGATCTTCTTTTACAACGGCGGCTGGGGCAACAACGGCGCGGAACGCCAGTTCGACGAGCAGGCGCTCTACTTCCGCAAACGAGGTGCGGTAACGGCACGCGCCGACTACCGCGTGAAGAACCGGGACGGCGTGGAACTGCCCCGCAAGTGCATCGAGGATATCCTGTCCGCGATTCGATGGGCGCGCCAGAGCGCACGGGCGCTGGGTATCGACCCGGGCAGAATCGCCGCCGCGGGAGGATCCGGCAGTGCGCACCTGGCCGCGGCCGCCGCCCACGCCAACGTCTTCCGGGATCCCCGCGACGACTCCTCGATCGATCCCATTCCAAACGCGCTACTCCTGTATCATCCGGACGCCGATGATCTCGAACCGGCGATGATCGAGCGGATGGTCTCCGCGGAAACCGCGCGGATGCTGCCGCCCAGCCTCGTGTTGATCGGCTCGCGGGATCCGATGCTCGCGCTGACACGGGACTGGACTGGCCGGCTGAAGCGGGCGGGCGGCAATATCGGTCTCGCCGTCGGCGAGGGCGGACCGCACGGCCACTACAAGTTCTCGCCGTGGATCGAGGAGACGACGCGGCAGGCCGATGAGCTGCTGATCGCGGCGGGCATCCTCACGCTCAGTCCCACCGCACCGGTGCCATCGCTGGCACAGCCGGCGGGATACGGCAAAAGAATCGAGCAAAACGGCGCCCGATGGATGGAACGGCACCGGTCGCGGACGGATCCGCCCACGCCCGAGTTCGTCTACCAGACCTACGGCGAGCGGAAACTGCGCATCGTGTTTCATTATCCTCAGGGTTGGTCGCGCGCGGACCGCCGTCCGGTGGTCCTGTTTCTGAGCGGAGGTGCGCACAGCCCGCGCGACAAGGACGGCAACCCGTATCCGTTGGCCGCGGAACGGGCGGCGAAGGGAATGCCGGCCGTGAATGACGGCCCGGGCCGGTCGTTCGACGTGGAAGCCGACTATTTCGCAGCGCTTAGAATGGTGGCGGGCCGAGTCGAGTACAGGCAGCGGAAGGAAGACGGAGTCCTGCCCAACGAATCGGTGGTGGACGCCGCGTTGGCGATCCGTTGGGTGCGGAAGAACGCGGGCAAGCTGGGCGTGGATCCAGACCGGCTCGTGGCGGCAGGCGGATCGGGCGGAGCGCACCTGGTGGCAAGCGCCGCCGCAAGTCCGGATCTGCACAAGATCGCGGGCGCCAGGCCCGACGCGATGATCCTGCACTTTCCATTGCTCGATTGGATCGAGGGGGGAAGCATGACTCCACGATTCCTGGACGCACTGAACAACGACCGCGAACTGGCGGCGCGTCTCTCACCGGCCCGGCACTGGAACAGGGACATGCCGCCCACGCTGTTGTTCATCGGAAGCAAGGAGCCGACATTCGAGGCCAACCGCGCGTTCGCCGCGAAGTGGATGTCAGCAGGCGCACGCCTCGAATTGTTCATCGGGGAAGGTGCGCCGCACGGATTCTCCACCGTGTCACCGTGGATTGAGAAGGCCACGGCGCGGTCCGTCGAATTCCTGCGAGGCCTGGGGTATGTTTCCGCCGGTCCTGGCCCACCGCTGCCTTCGCGGGTGCGGCCGAAGAACGCGCCGTAGCAACCGGCAGAGTCAGACTATTTGCGCTTGGCGGCGTCCTTGGCGTCTGCCTCCGCCTTGGTCTTTAACTCCTTCGCTTCCTTGGAGTCCATCGCGGCTTCACTCAGAGCCTTCTGCACGCGCTTCAGCACGAAGTCCTGACGCCCGGCCTCGTTCCGCTTCTTCATGCCGAAAATAGAGGAGGCGTCGTAGAGCAGATTCGCCATCGCCAGTTGGAACGCGGGACGGGGCACACTGACCGGTGACGACTTGAATGCCGCCTGCGCTTTGGCCGCGTCGCCCTTGGCGCCCACGGCGTTGGCGGTCTCTGAGATGACGCCGCGCTGGAGCATCTGGGCGTAAAGCGTGTCGACATCGCTGTCGGAGGGCATCTGTCCCATCAGCACGCGCGTGACGATCAGTGGCCGTCCGATCGATCCCTTGGGAGGATACGGATTAATCAGTTTCACGTCGCCCGAGGGGGACTCCTTGACAAACTGGTCGTACACGTCGACCAGTTCGATGGCCTGGCTGGCGGCCGCTGCGCGATGGTCGGAGACTTTCTTGTGGAACTGTCCGGGCCGGTCTTTGTTGGCCCGGGCTCCGGTTTCGTAGTCGTCGGCGAGTTGGCGGTTGCCTTGCATCAGTCCACCCAACAGGAGCAGCCGCCACGGGCGGGATTGCACCGCGGATTCGCTCTCGGACTTCGACAGCTTAGCCAGCCAGTCGTTCGCTTTCATGTAGTCGCCCTGGGCAAACGTGTCCAGAGCCATTTTGTTGAAGTATTCGGGGGTCCCGGTCCGGGGCGGCGGAGGCCCGCTTGGACCACAGGCGATCACTATGAGAAGGTAGGGAGCAATCAATATTGTTTGGCGCATCGTTGACCAAGTATGGTTCCACATTTTTACGCCGATTTCAAGTTGCCATAGCGGTGCATGGTCTGCGTGAGGCTCTGTTCCCTCACGTAATGGCGCAGTTCCAGGCGTCCATTGGACAGCGCAGGACCCGTCACCACCAGCGTGTGACTCCCGTGCGCCGCGGCCAGCGCGGGCATTGGCAGCGGCGAAAAACAGCGGATCCGCTCAAATTGCGCGATGCGCGCGGCGAAGGCATCCACATCCTCCGCTACCACTTCGCCGTGAGGGAGCTTGGGATCAAGCGTCATGCCCACAGCCAGGCTCAGCACCGCCGGAACTCCGCAGGTACGCGCAGCGATCAATGCCACCAGCGCCTGCTCCAACTCGCCAGGATCCTGAGCTCGGATCAGCACGTTGCGAATCCGGCGGTAGCGGAACACGTTGCTCTCCGGCTTGAGTCCCGCCGGGTCGTGATTCCGGCTGAAGTGGCGGTTCCACCAATAAGCGAAGCTACCGGCGGCGGCGTGCAATCCTCCGGTCCATTCGTCGCGGCCAGCGGCAGCGGCCCACTCCATGAGGCTTGCAGCGAAGTCGTTCACCAGGGGCGCGGGCTCGGCGGCCACCGCGGGTGGATTGTGCGGAGTCCAGTGGCAGAGGCTGAACACGTAGTTCCGTCCGCCAGCTTTGGCCTCGCCGAACACGCTCTTCTTCCATCCGCCGAACGGCTGGCGCTGGACGATGGCGCCGGTGGTTCCGCGATTCACATAGGCGTTGCCCGCCTCCACGCGGTCGCGCCACCTGGCGATCTCGCGCTCGTCGAGACTCTGGAGTCCGCTGGTGAGGCCGAGTTCGCTGCCGTTGACGATTTCGATCGCATCGTCGAGGTTGGCGGCGCGCATCAAGCCAAGCACGGGACCGAAGCACTCGGTGCGGTGGTACCAGGATCCGGGCCGCACACCGGTGCGGATGCCCGGAGTCCACAAGCTTCCACCCAAATGTTTCGGCTCCAACAGCCAGGACTCCCCCTCGTCAAGCTGCGTGAGTCCGCGCAGCAGGTCCGGACCCGGATCGCGGATCAACGGAGTGATCAGGTTCAACGGATCCCAAGCGGATCCAGCGGGCAGGCTTGCGGCCGCGTCGCGAAGCTGGCGCAGGAACGCGGAGTTGTCATAGACCTCGGCCTCCAGCACCGCGAGGCTCGCCGCCGAACACTTCTGGCCGTTGTGTCCGAACGCCGATTTCACCAGGTCGCGGATCGCCTGGTCGTGGTCGGCCATGGCGGTGATGATCATCGCGTTCTTTCCGCTGGTTTCGGCGAACAGGGCCAGGTCCGGTTTCCACGACAGGAACATGCGCGCGGTGGAATAGGCGCCGGTCAGGATCACAGCATTGACGCGGGGGTCGGTGACCAGCGCACGGCCCACCTCGTTGTCCGGCGCCGGGAGGAACTGAAGCACATCGCGCGGGATGCCCGCGTCCCACAGCGCGTTGCACAGATACCAGCTCACCAGCACGGCTTCCGGAGCTGGCTTCAAGATCACCGTGTTGCCCGCCATCAACGCGGCCAGGACACCGCCGCAAGGAATCGCCAATGGGAAGTTCCAGGGCGGCGTGATCAGCACGGTGCCGAGCGGCGCGGACCTGCACCCGTCCGTCACTTGGTGCGATTCGAGCGGAGTCCGCGCGTAATAGTTCGCAAAGTCGGCGGCTTCGCTGACTTCGACGTCGGCTTCCGGAATCGACTTCGCGCCATCGAGGATCATCGCGGCGATCAGGTCACCACGCCGTTCCGCGATCACCTCCGCGCATCGCGTGAGCAGGCGCGCGCGGGCACTGGCGCCTTTGGAGCTCCACGCCCAACGCGCTTCGACCGCGGTGTGCAACGCGCGGTCGGCATCATTCATGGACGCCAGCGGATACCGGTAAGCTTCGATCCCGGGACGGGACGGATCGTGGCCCACGCCCGCGCCGCCGCCCAGGATTTCGATGCAGGGAAGCGCCTGCCACTTGCGCGTGATGCCAAGGATCCAGTCCGCGTTGTGCTTGAGTGACCAATCCGTGTCCGGCTCATTGTTGAACGGCGTGGAGAGATCGAACCGCCGCTGCTCTTCCGCGCGATTCTGTCCGCGGCGGGGACCAAGGGGAGCCGTTTCGTGTCCGGCCACGGATTCAAGGAAGGCGGCCTCCTGGCGCTTCCAGCGTTCATCGCCGGGTTCCAGCCCGAACAGGTCGTGCAAGAAATTCTCAGGAGCCGTGTTCTCATCCAGCCGCCGGACCAGGTAGGCGATTGCGCTATGGAAGTCCTCGCGCTTGACCACGGGAGCATAGAGCAGCAGTCCGCCCGCGGCCTCCTGCACGCAACGCGCCTGATGGTTGGCCATGCCCTCGAGCATTTCCATCTCGACGGACGCCTCGACTCCGTTCCGCGCCCGTAGCAGCAGCGCGAAGGCCGCATCGAACAGGTTGTGCGTCGCGATCCCGAGATTCACCGCGCGGGCGCGTCCGGGATCCATGCCGTAGATCACCATCCGCTTGTAGTTGGCGTCGACGTCAGGCTTGGTCACGCACGGGGCTTGCGGCCAGCCGTGCATCACGGCTTCGACACGCTCCATGGCCAGGTTCGCGCCCTTCACGATGCGGACCTTCACCGGAGCGCCGCGCTGAAGCGCCCATTCGGTGAGGTCGCGCTGCCACAAATGCGCGTCCGGAAGATAGGCCTGCAGTACGATGCCCGCGCGGTACGAGCGGAACTCATCCTCGCTGAGCACTTGCTTGAACGCCGCCACGGTCATGGCCAAGTCGCGGTACTCTTCCATGTCGAGGTTGACGAACTTCGGCAGCCGGCGTCCATCGGCTGTGACGAACTGGAACCGCATCGCCTGGCGGTAGAGGGCGCGCAGGCGTTGCTTGATCTGCTCGACGGTGTGGTCAAAAGCGATCAGGTTGATCTGGCTGAACACCGAGGAGATCTTCACCGAGATGTACTCGACCTCGTCACGGGCCAGCAATGCCAGGTAGGCATCGAGCCTCCGGGCCGCTTCCTCCTCGCCCAGGATCGCTTCGCCGAGCTGATTCAGATTGAGCCGCGTGCCCTCGGCGCGCCGGCGCTCCACGTACTCGCGGAACTCGTCGTCTTCGCTCGGCAGGATCACGGAACGCGTCTCCTGCCGGAGCTTTGCGACCACGAACGGAACCACCATCGCCGGGATGTACTCGCCGAGCGTGGATCCGAGCCAGAGTGCCCACTGATCGAAATTGCCGAGGTAGGTGGGCACGCCATACTGTTCCACCAGGTAGTTCAACTGATCGGCGATGCGCGACGGACGGCGGCTGCGGAACACCTGATCCGACATGGCCATGGTCATGGTCTTGCCGTTTGGATCCTCCATGAGCCGCGCGATTTTGGCGGCCTGGGCGCGCTCGGTGGAGGATTGCGTCCGTTTCGATTGTTCCAGCAGCCGCGCGGCGAGCTTGCTTGCTTCCGCGGCGATTTGATCGATGGCCAACCCGCGGAGGTCTTCCGCGGAGGGCAGTTCGACGGGCATACCGCTTATTGTCCCGGAGTGAACTTCTGGGGGCGCCAGTTCAGGATCTCGGCGGTGTAGACGTTGCCGCGCGAGTCGACTGCAAGCTGGTGGCAGTAGTGAAACTGTCCGGGCTGCCTTCCATGCGAGCCGAACGCGCCCATTACCTTGCCATCCAGCGTGAGCTTGACGACACGCGAGTTGTAGCCGTCGGCCATCATCATGTGTCCGTCGCGGGTGAGCGCGAGCCCCCATGGCGATCCGATGTTTTTCCACTCCGTGAGGTACTTGCCCTCGGCGTCGAAGATCTGGATCCGGTAGTTCTCGCGGTCCGCCACGTACACCTTGCCGTCCCTCCCCACGGCGATCGAGTGGGGAGTGTGGAACTCGCCCGTGGCGTGTCCACGCTTGCCCCAAGCCTTGAGGAAGCGGCCGTCCTTGGCGAACTTGACCACCCGGGAGTTGCCGTAGCCATCGGACACATAGATCGCGCCATCCGGTCCAAACGCGATGTCGGTCGGGCGGAAGAAGCGGATCACGCCCTCGTCGCGCACGCCCCGCAGCTCCTCCGCGATCCCGGTGGGCTCGGGCATCGTGGGCTTGGCTTCCGAGTTGGCGCGGTAGCGGCCGAGCACCATGCGGATGCGTCCCGACGTGTCCATCTTCAGGATTGTATGGGAGCCGTCGTCGACCGCCCAGATGTTGCCTTCGGGATCAATGCGGACCGAGTGCGGACGGTCGGAGAGTCCGTCGCCCCATCCACGAAGAAACTTGCCTGAGGGCGAGAACTGCATCAGCGGCTGGCGTCCGCGGTGGAAAACATAGACATTGTCGAGCGCGTCCACGGCGACTCCGGCGGTCTCCATGAAGTGCGATCCCACGGGTAAGTCCGGCCACTTGGCGTCAACCTTGTAGTTCAGAGGCGGGAAGGTCTGTGCCGATGCAGCGGCCGCGGCGAGCAATGCGAGGATGCGCATGGGTAGATGGTATCAACCGCAGGCCGGTTGTGGCTCAGGGCGCGGCCGCTACCCGACGGGGTCCCACACAGGCGCCAGATCGAGCACGAACCCGGCCAAAGGACCGTCGCCCGATACCGCCGGGGGATTCGTGAGGATCGTGGGTTCCGCCGTTCCGCTGCGATAGACCTCGACGGTGCGCGAGGCCGGATCGATCAGCCACGCGAGTCCGGCGCCGTTGGCGATCCACTCCCGCATCTTCTTCCGGAGCTGGGTGAGGCGGTCCGATTCGGACTTTAACTCGATGACGAAGTCCGGGCAGAGACGCCAGAACTTGAGGTAGCTGCTGGGGTCGAGTCCGGCGATGCGCGTCTTCAGGACCCATGCGGCGTCCGGTGACTTCCGGGCTCCGTCCGGAGTGACGAACCCGGTGGAGGAATCGAAAACCACACCGCGGCGGTCGCGGCGCGCCCAACCCTGCAACTGAAAGACAATCTCCGAGTTGCGGGCGCCTGTCAACGTGTACGGCTGGGGCATGGCGAGCAGTTCACCCCCGGCCGTCGTCTCGAAAGACAAATCCGGATGCTGGTTGCAGAAGGCAAGGAACTCCTCGTCGGTCATCGGGGCGGCGGTAAGCGTCGCGGGCAGGAGCGCCCGGTCGATCAGGAGATCCACTCCCTCAGTGTACCGCCGAGCGAAGGCTATCATAGTCAAGTGATCCACGAGATCCTGCCGGTGGGGATGCTCCAGTGCAACTGCTCGATCTTCGGTGACGAGCAAACGCGGGAGGCGATCGTCATCGATCCGGGCGACAACATCCCAGAAATCATCAGCGTCCTGGCGCGGCACCAGTTGACGGTCAAGGCGATTGTGATCACCCACGCCCACCTCGACCACATTGGCGGCGCGGCGAAACTCAAGAAGCTGACCGGGGCGCCGGTCCACATGAACGCGCGCGATCAGGATCTCTACGACGGAATCGCGATGCAGGCCGCCTGGTTCGGTGTCGAAACGCCCGAGCAGACCAGCATCGACACGCCGGCGCGAGACGGCGACGTGCTTAAGCTCGGCGCGGCGGACTTCCACGTGCTCCACACGCCGGGCCACACCCAGGGCAGCTTATGCCTCTGGATTCCGGCCGAGAACAAACTGGTCGCGGGCGACACGCTGTTCCTCGACTCGATCGGCCGCACCGACCTGCCTGGCGGCAACCACCGCCAGTTGCTTGGCTCGATTAAGGACAAGCTGTTTCCGCTGCCCGACTCGGCGGCAGTGATCCCCGGCCACGGCGCCAACACTACAATCGGCCGCGAGAAGGCCTACAACTACTTCCTCCAGGATCTTTAGATGACACTTCGACTCACCGTCTTCACGGCCGTGTTGGCCGCACTCGCCCTGGCCGAGCAGACTGCGCTCGACCGATATGTCGCCAAGCCAGATCCCAGCTTCAAGTGGAAGCTTGCGGGCTCGATCCCGTGCGAGGGCTGTACCGCGCAGGTGCTCGACATGGTGTCGCAGAACTGGCGCAAGCCGGATGAGGTGAGCCGCACCGAATGGCAGCACTGGGTCACGGTGATCCGGCCGGAAAAAGTGGTCTCGCCAATCGCGGTGCTGTTCATCACTGGCGGCTCGAACAACGGCCGGCCGCCCACGCGCGCCGACGGCATGCTGTCGGCGATCGCCAAGGAGATCCAGGCAGTGGCTGTCGAATTGCGAATGGTGCCGAACCAGCCGGTGCGGTTTCCGGGCGACACGCGCGATCGCACCGAGGATTCGATCATCGCTTACACCTGGGACAAGTTCCTGCGGGGAGGCGACGAGGAGTGGCCGCTGCGGCTTCCGATGACTAAGGCCGCCGTCCGGGCGATGGACGCGGTGACGGCGTTCGCCAAGTCGCCCGAGGGAGGCGGGATCACGGTGGACAGATTCATCGTGTCGGGCGGTTCCAAGCGCGGCTGGACCACGTGGACTACCGGCGCCGTCGACAAGCGTGTTGTCGCGATTGCGCCGCTGGTGATCGATTGCCTGAACCTCGAAAAATCGATGATGCACCACTGGCGGGCCTACGGGTTCTGGGCTCCCGCGGTCGGCGACTACACTGCCGCCCGCATCATGGATTGGATGGGGAGCAAAGAGAACAAGGCGCTGTTGAAGATCGAGGAGCCGTTCGAGTACCGCGACCGGCTGACGATGCCCAAGTACATCGTCAACGCGAGCGGCGACCAGTTCTTCCTGCCCGATTCCTCGCAGTTCTACTTCAAGGAGCTGAAGGGAGAGAAGCTGTTGCGCTACGTCCCTAACGCGGATCACTCGCTGCGTAACTCGGACGCGCCGTTCGGACTGACGGCATTCCTGCAGTCGGTGGTCAGCGGCAAGGCGCGGCCGCGGTACTCGTGGCAGGTAGGCAAGGACGGTGCGATCCGGGTGAAAACGCAGGATGCCCCCACCGAGGTCCGGTTATGGCAGGCGAGCAACCCCGAGGCACGGGACTTCCGGTTGCAGACGATCGGCGCGAAGTGGAAGTCGGAGAAGATTGAGGCGGTAGACGGAGTCTACGTCGGCCGGGCGCCGAGGCCGGAAAAGGGATTCACGGCGTATTTCGTGGAGCTGACGTATCCCGCGGGGAAGTATCCGTTGAAGCTGACGACAGATGTCAAGGTGGTCCCGGACATTTATCCGCACGCGGCGCCGAAGTTTGAAAAGCCCAGGTAGGAACGGGTACATGATGGGATCATGCTGACCGTCATCAAGGTGGACGAGAAGGCTGTCGCTGCAACCGTGGCGGAGCTCGAACGCCGGTTTGCTCCGGATGTCGTGCGGATCCGTTACACGCTCAAGAACGACTGGTCCGGAGACCCGGCAATCTATTTTCGGGTGCTGTTGACCGACGATGCCGCGCGGGAGGAGCGCTTGTACACCGTGGCGGGCGCCATCCGCAAAGTGATTTGGTGGGAAGTCGACACGCTGAAGAACTGGGATGTCATGTCTTACATCAGTTTCCGCAGCGTGTCGGAACAAAAGCAGATGCGTGATGCGGAGTGGGATTGACGCGTGGGTTATCCGGACGATCTCGTCGAGCAGGCCTTCCATCTCGCAAGGCGGGAACGAACGCGGCCACGGCAGGCAAGTCTGCGGCGAGCGGTATCGTCAGCGTATTACGCCCTTTTTCATTTGCTCATAGGAGAGGCGGTTTCCAAGTGGAAGGTGTCTCATCACCGTCCCCAGTTTGCGCGGATTTTCGAGCATAGCCGCATGAAGTCCGCTTCGACCCGGGCGGCGAGAATGCCGTTCGGCGGCCAGAGTCCGTCAGTCGTGTCAGAAATCCGCGCCGTCGCGGGAGCTTTCAGTCAGTTGTATGACGACAGGCAAACCGCAGACTACGACTTGTCGAGGCGCTGGACCCGCAGCGACACCCTGGACCGGGTGACCATGGTGCGCGATGCGTTCGCCAGTTGGAGAGCCATCCGCGATCTGCCCATCGCGGACGAACACCTGCTTGCCCTGTTCGTCAAAGAGCGCTAGCCCGCCATCCGCACCTGGACCGGCGGCACCGGCACCGGACCCGGCGCGGCAGCCGCGCGGGCGGCCTCCACGATCGCCGGGCGGTGGAGCTTGTCGAGCGCCGCGCTGAACACGCCCGCGAACTCCTCGATTGAAACCACCGTCATGTTGAACTGTAGACTCAGTTGAGCCGCCAGCGGAGCGTCGATCGAGTCATTGGCGAGAATCATGAAGCTGTGCGCGCGGTCCAGACCCAGGATTGACGACATGCGCGAGTAGCGTGAGATGTGGCCCTGGTACTTGCCCGTCTTGGCCTCGAACCAGAACAGCGTCCCTTCTACCTCGAACAGCCCGTCGAGCTCGAAGTCGTCCCCATTGGGGAGGACGATCTGCGGGTTCATCATGTAGGTGAAGCGTAGCCCCCGCTGGTTGAGCAGCATCACAAGCTGGGCGCGGACGAACCGCTCCAGCCACTGTCCTGAGAAGAAGTTCAGCGCCTTCGGATCATTGCTCGGAGTGAGATAGAGCTGGAACGCAGGCGCCTTCTGGTACCGGTAGTTGGTCAGGTAGGCAAGCTTGTAGGCGTTGGTGCAGAAGTTGGTCGTGGCGGCCACGGTCAACTGCGGCTCACCGGCGAGGCTCAGCCGGATGGGCCGCGCGTCGCTCATGTTGCTCCGGATCAAGTCGTAAACCCGGCGGATCGAATCGAGCTTGCTGCCCATGAACAGGGCGAGCTTGTCGAGCAGGTCGTTCTCGGCGATCTCCGGCGGAACCGTCCGGACTTTGACGCCGCGCTGCGCGAGGAGCTTCTCGATCCGGGAGTCGTTCCCGGTCTCGGCAACCTCGGCCGGAGGCGCGTCGCGTGCCGGACTGTCTTCATTGGGCGGATCGGTGCGGTGCATGGAGTCCGCAATTCGTTCGAGCGCCTCGGCGATCCGCGCCAGCAGGGCCAGGCTGTCCTCGTGGGGGAGAGTTTCGGGCATTCTACCCTACTAATGGCGGAACCGGGCTTTTTATTGCACCCACGTGCTGATTTAATTTTTCGGCGGCAGGATCATGTAGGTGACCGTGGCGACCGCTCCGGGTCCGGCCTTGCCTCCGTGGATCTCCACCTGGATCACGCACAGCGTCTTGCCCGCCTTGACGATCCGTCCCCGGGCCCTGACCCGGGGACCCGCCATCGGAGCCAAGTAGTTGATCTTCAAGTCAATTGTCGTAATCGGACTCCCGAGTCCGTAATGTGCCATCGTGGAGAATCCGCCCGCCACGTCGGCGAGCGTCGCGCTCACCCCGCCGTGGACAGTGCCGTGGATGTTGGTCAAGTGCTGGCCGAACGGACACGAAATCGTGACGCCGTCACGGTGCACCCGGTCCACCCGGATTCCGACCAGATTGTTGAACGGGAGGCGGCGCATCACCTCCCGGAGTTGTTCTAACGTAAGGGATTGGGCCAACACACCATTCTAGGAGACCGCCAGTGACCGACCTTGTGAAGTACAGCACTGCGGGAGATGTCGCCGTCGTGACGATCGACAACCCGCCGGTGAACGCCCTCAGTCCAGGGGTGCCTGACGGGATCCGCGAGGGCGTCGAGCGCGCAGCCACGGATCCGGAAATCCGGACGGTCGTGGTCATCGGCGCCGGGCGCACGTTCATCGCCGGGGCCGACATCCGGGAGTTCGGCAAGATCACGTCCGGGGAAAAGCCACGTGACGCCACCTCGTTGCAACGCTTGCTCCAAGCAGCCGAGGATTGTCCGAAGCCGGTGGTGATGGCCGTCCACGGAACGGCGTTCGGCGGCGGACTCGAAGTCGCCCAGGCGGGCCATTACCGGGTCGCCTTGGCGGCGGCACAAGTGGGACAGCCGGAGGTAAAACTCGGCATCATCCCCGGAGCGGCGGGCACACAGCGGCTGCCGCGGCTTGCGGGTCCGGCCAAGGCGGCGGAGATGTGCGCGTTCGGTGATCCGGTGTCCGCGAAGGACGCACTGACCGCGGGGATCATCGACCGGATCATTGACGGCGATCTGTTGGAAGGCGCAATCGCGTTCGCACGTGAGGTAGCCGGGCAGCCCGTGCCCAAGACCCGGGAGCGGAACGCTCGTCTGGCCGAACCAGTGGACTTTGAGGCGCTCCGCGCCGCGGCGCGGAAACGGCTGCGCGGGCAGGAGGCGCCGGTCGCCGCGATCGACGCCGTCGAGCTGGCCACGAAGCTCCCCTTTGAGGAAGGCGTCCGGCGGGAGCAGGAGATTTTCCAGAAGTGCCTGTTCTCAACGCAGTCCCGCGCGATGATTCACGCGTTTTTTGGAGAACGGACCGTTGCGAAGATCCCGGGAATCGGCAAGGATGTCACGCCGCTTCCGGTGAGCCGCGCGGCGGTCATCGGGGCGGGAACCATGGGCGCGGGGATCGCGATGGTCTACGCCAACGCCGGGATCCCGGTGCTGCTCAAGGAGACTTCGCAGGAAGCCCTGGACCGCGGCGTGGCGAACATCCGGCGGGTCTACTCCGGATCGGTGGCCAAAGGAAAGTCAACCCAGGACAAGATGGACCGCACGCTCGCCCTGATCACGCCCACGCTCAGCTTCGACGGGTTCGAGCAGGCCGACATCATCACCGAGGCCGTGTTTGAGAACATGGCGCTCAAGAAGGAGATTTTCCGGACGCTCGACGGGATCGCCAAGCCGGACGCGATTCTCGCGACCAACACGTCGACGCTCGACATCGACGAGATCGCCTCAGTGACATCGCGGCCGGAGTCCGTGATCGGCAACCACTTCTTTAGCCCGGCGAACGTGATGCGGCTGCTGGAGCTGGTCCGCGGCAAGGCTACCGGCGCGCGCGTGATTGCCAGTTGCATGGAGCTCGGCAAGCGGTTGCGCAAGGTAGCTGTGCTGGCCGGGAACTGCTATGGATTCATCGGCAACCGGATGTTTGCCCCCTACATCGCGCAGGCCCTGATGCTTGCCGAGGACGGCACGCCGTTCGAGGAGGTCGACCAGGCCCTCTATGACTGGGGGATGGCGATGGGGCCGCTGGCCGTGTGCGATCTGGCTGGACTGGATGTGAACTACCGGATCCGGCAGGAGTACAAGCACCTGGAGAAGCCGGGGGTCCGGTATCCGGAGGTAGAGACGGTCCTGGCGTCGCGCGGACACTATGGCCAGAAGACCGGCAGAGGCTGGTACGTCTATGAAGGGACCAGAGCGGTGGGTCCGAACCCGGAGATGCGGGAGATCATTGCCTCCTATGGCCGCGTTCACCGGCAGGCGGACCGCGAGGAGATTGTCGAGCGCACCGTCTACGCACTGGTGAACGAGGGCGCGGGGCTGCTGGAGGAGGGGATCGCGATTCGGTCCGTCGATATCGACATCGTGTATCTGAACGGCTATGGATTCCCGGTGTGGCGTGGTGGTCCGATGCACTATGCGGACACGGTGGGGCTGGCAAGGGTCGCCGCGCGGGTCAAGGATTTCGGATGGGAGTGCGCGCCGCTGTTGGAGCGCCTGGCGGCGGAGGGCGGGACGTTCGGAAAGTGGGTCCGTTAGACGCGGCGAGGGTCTTGAATTCGCGGGACGGCTGCTCCATCCACCTCAACTCACTTCGATTCCCAAGCATTGGGATCGGTGCCGTTTTTCTTCTCCTGCGTATCCGTCTTCCCATCCCCATCCGAGTCCGTTTTGTCCGGATCCACATCCTTCGGCTTGGTCGAGTCGACGAAGACGCTCACCGGCTTCGGTGGCCCGGCTGCGCCGCCCTTGCACTTCGGCGTGATGGTGAGTTCCACCGTCCCGCTCTCCGGCAGTCCCTTGTCGATCGTGAAGTTGAACGTGACCTGCTTGTTGAACGCCACCTTCTTCCCCGTGCATGGACCCTGGCAGTCCTCCGTCACCGGAAGCGGAATCGGGTCGGGTGCAAAGGTGAAGTCCTTGACTTCCGGCGATACCATGATCGAACCCTTGCACTTGTGAGAGTCCTTGGTGTCCTCGCACTGGATGAAGCCGCCCATGGCGAGTTTCACGGAGACGGCCGTGGACTTGCCCTTATTGGTGCTCTTGGCGGACGCGGCAACGGCGGTCCGTTTCACTTCCAGCCGCACGCAGTCGCATTCCTCCTTCGGTTTCGGATTCGGAATCCAGATCAACAATGATGTCCGGATCGTCTGCAGCGTCGACGGAGTCAGGATCATCGTCCGAAGCTCGTCCGACGAGCTCAGCGCGAACAGGATCGGTGGTCCGTTCAAATCAGACTGCATATCCACGAACACGATCGCGTCGCGAACCGCGTTCACGTTCAGATCGAGCATCGTGCCGGCGCTGAAGCCCGTCGAGCCGAGCACCCTTGCTCCCGACGGCCCCACCACTGATAGCCGGATTCGAGTGGCGCTGGTTGTTCCCGGCGGTTGGAATGCCGGCCCCTGCCAGTTGAGAGTGAGCTTGAGCGGACCCGCCGACGGCACCTGGAACGCGGCGAAGTTGTTCACTGGCGTGAGCTGTCCGGTCACGGTTGTGCCCGCCGCCTGTACAGCCGCCGCCCGCGCCGCGCTGAGCCATGCCTCCCCACCTTGTTCATACGCGGTATGCAGGGCGATGTTCCGTGCCACCAGGGCATTCTCTCCGAGCCCTTCCAGCACGCTTGCCACCACGCCATCGCCGCCCACCGCCGTATGGATCACGCTGTCCCGGCTCCCCGCCTCACCGCCCGAGCACACAATACTCATGTTGTGGCTCGTGCTGATCGCATTGAGCAACGGTACCAGTGCTCCAGCGCCGTTGCCTTCACACGGCGTGACGGCGCGGAGATTCACGGCAACCGCGTAGTCCACTGATGCTAACACGCGGACTTCGTGGTCCGGATCCGATGCCACCGTTACCGATTCGACTGAGGGATCCTCCCGGAGCGCCGCCAGCCGCGCGAACGCGACCTGCATGCTGATGACGCCCAGATTCTCCCAGCGGACCGGGTTGAGTCCTTCGAATTCCGCCACGCGCGCGAGTAAAGAATCCGCAAAATGAGCACTCTTGAGTGAAACGTGTACGCTGATACGCTCACCAAGCTGTTGTGCGGCTTCCGGTTGAAATTCGCCCTGCGGCAGTGAAACTTGACAATAGGCCACCGAGGTCCAAAGGACCGCGGAGGCAATTCCCGTGTGCATGGATTGGCGCTTCATGTCGCCTCCTTTACTCCAGTACGCGGGGATCGCCGGAAAAAAGGATCACGGGCCGCGATAGTCTGGAATCATGGAAAGCGACAAGCCAGGCAGCCTAACGGGATTGCTGCACCGGTTCCAGCAGGGGAAAGCCGGCGCGGCCGACGATCTCATTGAAGCCGTCTACCCTGAGTTGCGACGGGTCGCGGCCAACATCCTGCGCGGGGAAAACGCGGGCCACACGCTTCAGCCCACCGCGCTGGTCAACGAAGCGTATATGAAGCTGATCGACCAGCGCCAGGTCGACTGGCAGGGACGCACGCACTTCTTCAGTTTGTCGGCGCGCCTCATGCGCCGGATCCTGGTGGATCACGCGCGCGAGCGGCTGGCCAAGAAACGCGGCGGCGAAAACAGGGTCCAGGTCACGCTCGATGACAACTCCGCGATCGCCGGCGCGCGGCTCGAAGACATCCTGGCCGTGAGCGAAGCGCTCGACCAGCTCCAGAAGCTCGATGAGCGCTAGGCCCAGCTCGTCGAGATGCGCTTTTTCGGCGGACTCAAGCTCGAAGAGGCCGCCGAACTCCTTGGGGTAAGCCTCCCCACCGTCAAGCGCGACTGGAATTTCGCTAAGGCGTGGCTGCGCCGCCAGTTGACACTCGCCGAGCCGCGCGAAGAACAATGAACCAGGACCGATGGCACCGGATGCAGGAAGTGTTCGACCGGGCACTGCCGCTTCCTGAAGCCGAGCGCGAGAGCCTGATCGAGGACGAGTGCGGGGGTGACGCCGCGATGGCGGCTGAGATCCGCGAGCTGATCCAGGCGTTTCAGGCCGAGGACCCGGTCCTCGACCGGCCTCCACAGGTGAAGCAGACCATGGAGGGACGCCAGCTCGGACCTTACCGCATCGTGCGCCGCATCGGCCACGGCGGCATGGGCGCGGTGTTCCTTGCCGTCCGCGCCGACCAGGCTTTCCGGCGCCGGGTCGCCGTCAAGACCGTGCATCCGGGATTCGACGACGGCCAGATCCTGGCGCGTTTCCAGAACGAGCGCATGACACTCGCCGTGCTGGACCATCCGAATATCGTCAAGCTGCTCGACGCGGGCACCGGGGAGGACGGCATGCCCTACCTGGTGATGGACTACATCGAGGGCGAGCCGGTGGACCACTACTGCGACCGCCGCAATCTTCCTGTCGCCGAGCGTTTGCGGCTTTTCCGGAAGATCTGCGCGGCTGTGCACTACGCGCACCAGAACCTGGTGATCCACCGGGATCTCAAGCCATCTAACATTCTGGTCACCGAGAGCGGTGAGCCCAAGCTGCTCGACTTCGGCATCGCCAAGCTGGTGCGTCCGGAGTTCGGCTCCGGACCCATGGGATTGACCCGCACCCAGTTCCAGCCGATGACGCCCGAGTACGCCAGTCCCGAGCAGATGTCCGGGCGTCCGGTCACCACCGCTTCCGACGTCTACGCGCTCGGCGTGATCCTCTACCGGATCCTCACGGGCCATCATCCTTACGAGGGACGGATGGGCAGCGCGGCTGACATGGAGCGCGCGGTGCTCGATCTCGAACCTACACGCCCCAGCCTGATGACGCGCAAGGGTCCCACGGCTGCGCCGCCCACGGGCGCTAAGTCCACGGTTCCGATGATCGGCGCCGACCTCGACATGATCGTCCTCGCGGCGATGCGAAAGGAAGCCCGGCAGCGCTACGCCTCGGTCGACCACTTGTCGGAGGATATCGCCCGGTACCTCGAAGGCCGCACCGTGCTCGCGCGCGACCAGACGGCGGGCTACCGGGTCCGGAAGTTCGTCGTGCGCAACCGGGTTCCAGTGGCCGCGGGCGCTCTGGCGGTGGTGGCGCTGATCGTGGCCACGGTGGCCTCGCTGTGGTCGGCGGGCGTAGCGCAACGGCGTCTGGGAGATGCCCGCGAGTTCGCGCGGCTGGTGTTCGACCTGGATGACGCGGCCCGCTCAGGGTCCACTGCCGCGCGGCAGCAGGCCGTCTCGAAGGCACTGGCCGCGATCAACGGAATGGCGGGCGATTCGGGTGATGATCCGGCGGTGTTGAGCGACCTGGTGGAGAGCTACCTGCGAGTTGGCGATCTGCAGGGCAACCCTTACGTGCCCAACCTCGGCGACAGCGAGGGCGCGCGGAAGAGTTACGAGCGTGCGCACGAGATCGCCAAATCCAGCCTCCAGCGTTGGCCGGACCGGGCCGCGTCAAAGCGCGACCTGGCACGCGCCGGCATGAAGCTGGGCGAAGTCACCGCCACCGCGGGCGACCAGCGGCATGCTCTGCCGCTCTACGAGGAATCGCTGCAGGCGTTGCGCGCGCTTTCCGCCGCCGACCCCGCGAACGCCGATCTCCGCCGGGATCTGATGAACGCCCAGGACAAACTCGCCACCACCTGGTACCATCTCGACGATCTCGCCAAGTCGCGCACCGGCTGGGATCAGTACATCGAGTCCGCCCGCGCGCTTCAGGTGCTTGCACCCGGATCCGAGGACGCCGCGTTGGCCCAGGCGCGCGGACAGGCCAAGCTCGGCGAGTTGCAGATCAAGTCCGGCCGTAAGCAGGAAGGGCTGGCGAAGCTGCTCGACGGGCTATCCGAGATGAGCCGGCTCGTGGAGCGCAACCCTGGCAACACGACCGCTGTCCGCGCGGTTGCCGCTACTGCCAGCATCGCGGGAGACGCGTTGTCGTCGATGGGCAAGCTGGATGAAGCGGAGAGGGCGGCGGCACGGGCGTTCGAGTCGCTCGACATTTTGGTCCGGCGCGATCCTGAGAACCGCCAGTTCACACGCGATCGCGCGTTGTCCGCCGCTTTTCTCGCCGGGATCCGGGCGCGTGCGGGCAAGAAGGAACCGGCGCGGGCCATGACGCAGACCGCGCTTGATGGACTGAGGCAACTCGCCGAGCGTCCCGGAGCGCGCTGGCCGGACCACAAGGATTACGCGTGGTTCCTGTTATCGGCTCCGGCCGCCGAACTGCGCAATCCCGAAGAGGCGCGGCGCCATGCGGGTCTGAGCGTCGACAAAGGCGGTGGCAGCGATCCGAGCGCGATCTTCACGCTCGCCCTCGCCCACGATGCCGCGGGCGATCGCAAAAGCGCGATTGATACCGCACGCCGGGCGCTGGGGCTGCTGCCGCCGGGCGGGTCGAGCCACACGCGCGAGGAGATCGCGGAGTCGCTTAAGCTTTGGGAGGCCGCCGCCGGCGCTGGATCCAAATGATCGCGAGGCCAGA
>VFZX01000132.1 GCA_016871015.1 Acidobacteriota bacterium
CTCGCATCCCTGGCCCGCCTCCTCCGGACCCTGGTCCGTAACGGGGAGTTCACCGAGCGTGCACTCTCGCGGCGGCTCGGCCTTTCGCAGTCCCATCTGCATCACGTGCTCAAAGGCGTGAAGTCGCTGTCGCCGGAATTGGCCGACCGCATTCTGAGCCGCCTGGGGCTTTCGGTCCTGGACTTGATCCCAGGCGATCCGCCGCGCAAGGGTCCGGCATCAGACTACATCTTGCGCGAGGAAATGAAAGAGGAAACCGTGGAGAGTCCGGTCACTGAGACCAGGATGTAACACTGATGGTGGCCAGGGACGGAGTTGAACCGCCGACACGCGGATTTTCAGTCCGCTGCTCTACCAACTGAGCTACCTGGCCATCCGGATTCACCTTGAGTATACCACCCCGCCGCCGGTACGATACGCTAGTAGGGTGACGATTCACCCCTCGCACGAGGCATCGATCGCTTCCAGCGCGGTGTTCGCGCTTAACGATGATCTCCGGCTCGTGCTGCCCAAGTGCGACCTCGGAATCGGCGACGTGATCCGCGTTCCCGATTCGCCCGCGCTCATTGACGGAGTCCGCATCCAGCCCCACGCGCTCTGGCCGGACGACCGGGGCTACTTCCTCGAGCTGCATCGGCTAGGCTCCGGGCTCGCCGCCCATTTTCCGCCGAATTCGCAGCTTTCGGCCGCGCTCAGCTATCCGGGAACGATCAAAGCCTTCCACTACCACCTGGAGCAAACCGACTGCTGGAATCCGGCACTGGGCATGTTCCAGGTCGCGCTCGCCGACCTGCGTGCCGGGTCGCCTACCTTCGGCCGCCGCAACACGATCTATACCGGACACCTGAAGCCCTGGCAAATCCTGATTCCGCCAGGCGTCGCCCACGGCTACAAGATCGTGGGCAAGGAAGACGCCATGCTCGTCTACCTCACCGACAAAACCTACAACCCCAAGGACGAGGGGCGCATCGCCTACAACGACCCCTCGATCAACTACGACTGGGAGACACAGCACAAGTGAAATTGCTCGTTACGGGCGCGGCCGGCTTTATCGGATCCGCGTTTGTCCGCATGCTGTTGGGCCGCCAGGACGGGACATCGGTCACCGTGCTCGACAAGCTGACCTACGCTGGCAACCTGGAGAATCTGGAGCCCGTACGGGACCTTGCCGGTTTCGCTTTCGTCCGCGGCGACATCGCCAATGCTGAGGTTGTGAACGCGCTCACAGCGGACCTCAAGCCCGACGCCATTGTCCACTTCGCCGCCGAATCGCATGTCGACCGCAGCATCCTTTCGCCCGGCGAGTTCTTTGAGACCAACCTCCGCGGCACCTTCACGCTGCTCGAAGCCGCGCGCGCCTACAAGGTTCCACGCTTCGTGCACGTGTCGACCGACGAGGTGTACGGCAGCCTCGACGAACCGCTCGAAGCCGACGAGAACTTCCCGTTGAACACGAGCAGTCCGTACAGTGCGTCGAAGGCGGGTTCGGATCTGCTGGTGCGGTCCTACTTTCTTACCTACGGTCTGCAGACGCTGATCACGCGTGCGTCGAACAACTACGGTCCGTACCACTTCCCGGAGAAGCTGATCCCGCTGATGATCAACAATGCGCTCGAAGGCAAGGAGCTCCCTGTGTACGGGGATGGCATGCAGGTGCGCGACTGGCTGTTTGTTGAGGATCATGCGCGTGGGATCGAGGCTGTGCTCAAGTCCGGCCGCGCGGGCGAGATCTACAATATTGGAGGCAACTGCTCGTTGCCGAACCTCGAAGTCGTGAACCGGATCATCGCCGCGACCGGCGCCTCGCCATCGCAGATCAAGTACGTCCAAGACCGGCCGGGGCATGACCGGCGGTATGCTCTCGACTCGAGCAAGCTGACGCGCGAGACGGGCTGGAGTCCACAAGTCGAGTTCAACGATGGACTCCGGATCACCGTCGACTGGTACCGGAACAATCGCGGCTGGATTGACCGTGTCCGCAGCAAGGAATACCTGAAGTTCTACGACGAGAACTACACGCGGCGGGGACCGGCGGGAGTGGCCGCATGAAGGGGATCATCCTCGCCGGAGGCGCCGGAACGCGCCTCTATCCGATCACCGAGGCCGTGAGCAAGCAGTTGCTCCCGGTCTACGACAAGCCGATGATCTACTATCCGCTGTCGACGCTAATGCTGGCCGGGATCCGCGAAATCCTGATCATCTCGACGCCCACCGACTTGCCCATGTACGAGCGCCTGCTGGGCGACGGATCGAAGTTCGGCATCCGGATCGCGTACGCGCCGCAGCCGCGGCCCGAGGGACTGGCGCAGGCCTTCCACATCGGGCGCGAGTTCGTCGCCGGTGGTCCGGCGTGCCTGATCCTGGGTGACAACCTGTTCTACGGCCACGGGCTGCCGGATCAGCTTCAGCGCGCGGCAAGCCAACGCTCAGGCGCGACTGTGTTCGGATATTGGGTGCGGGACCCGGAGCGCTACGGCGTTGTCGAATTCGATGCCACGGGCCGCGCGATCTCGATCGAGGAGAAGCCAGCCAAGCCGCGGTCACACTACGCCGTGGTCGGGCTGTATTTCTATGACGCGAATATCACAGAGGTCGCCGACCAGGTGAAGCCCTCGGCACGCGGGGAACTGGAGATCACCGACGTGAACAACGCCTACCTCCAGCGCGGAGATCTGCGCGTCGAGCTGCTGGGGCGCGGGATGGCGTGGCTCGACACCGGGACACACGAGTCCTTGCTGCAGGCGGGCAATTTCGTCGAGACCATTGAGCAGCGGCAGGGACTCAAGATCGGATGTCCGGAAGAAGTCGCCTACAACATGGGGTTCCTGAACGCCGAGGAGCTGGCTGAGCGTGCGCGGCGGTATGGGAAGTCCGAGTACGGTGCGTACCTGTTGAATCTGCTGCAGCCGTAATCAAGTCCAGAACGGCTCGCCTGGCATGAGCTGCGATTTGAGATAGCCTTCGTCAGGCTCGAATCCCAGGCCGGGAACGGTGGGCACCTGGAGGTGGCTGTTTTCGACCTTGGGCGGCTGCGCGGCAGACATCTTCTCGACGTGGCGCGTGGGACGTCCGAGCGCGCTTTCCGAGCGGTAGAAGTTGAAGATCGACGCGCCGAAGTGAGCCGATGCGTAGCACAGCACGAGGCTGCCGACGTTGTGAAGCGCGACCGGCGTCCGGAAGTGCATCGCGTAGTCGGCGATCTTGCGGGTCCCGGTGAATCCGCCCGCGAAGGCGAGATCAGGGTGGAGGATGTCGGCCGCCTGGTTGTCGAGAAACGGCTTGAATCCCTTGACGAACTCGAGCTTTTCGCCCACCAGCAGCGGCACGCGCGTCGACCGCTTCACCGCTTGCCATCCCTCGGTGTAGGGGACCTGCAGCGGATCCTCGTAGAACAGCGGGTTCATCGGCTCGATCGCCTTCGCCGCCTGGATCGCGCTTGTGACGTCGAGTTCGTTGTGGCAGTGGCAAGCGACATCGATCTCGTCGCCTACGGCCTCGCGGGCGTTGGCGAATCCGCGCGCGACGTTGCGCAATTGGGCGCTGTCAAGCGTGCCGGTGAAGCGCCCGCTACGGACGCCGAGCAGCGGGTCGATCCCGATCTTGAACGCGGTGAATTTCTCGGGCATCGCATTCACGCGGGCGGCCCAGTCGCGGCACGATCCCTTGTCGAGCAGGTTCACGCCGATGCCGTGTGAGTAGAGGCGGATCGCCGGACGGAAGGGCCCGCCGAGCAGCACATGGACGGGCTGTCCGGTGATCTTGCCCGCCAAGTCCCACAGCGCGATGTCGATGCCGCTGATCGTGGGGATGTTGGCCATGTAGGGGTGCATGAGCGAGCTCATCTCGAGGAAGTGGCGCTCGATCGGCAGCGGATCCTGGCCCACAAGGATCGGTCCAAACTGCGCGATTCGGGCGCGCGCCATGGGTCCTGAGACACCAGCTTCGCCGTAGCCTGTGAGTCCGGCGTCGGTCTCGATCTTGATCAGGCAGTTTCCGGCGATATTTTGGATCTGCATCGCCTTCACCGCGGTGATTTTCACCTTGCCCCGGTGGGGCTGGGCCAGTGCTTCGAAGCGAGCCATCCATGCGCCCGCGGGGAGCGCCAACGCATTCTTCAACCAGGATCGCCGGGTCATTGCAGCGACTATCCTAACGCATCACGCCTGGATGGTGAGCGATCACCCCTGCTGACTCGCGCCCGTCGAGCCACAAGCTGCGAGGAAGATCGGGACGCCGGAAATGCCAGGCGCGCTCGACCACGAGTCCCGCGTCCTCGACACGGGCGGCGAGCAACGGCGCGGTGAGCAAATGGACCGACCGCGGCATCTGGCCGAGCTGCCGGTGCGAGCTGAATTCGCTGATCCGCTCCACCCATCCCGGCCACCGGTCCCCGCGCGCGGCCCGTGTCTCGTACTCGGAGATGAACGCGGTGAAGGGCGCCTGGTACGGGGTCGCTGCCTGGATGAACAGGCGTCCGCCCGGGCGCAGCCAGCGCGCGATCTGAGTGAGTCCCAGGCGGATCTGGTTGCCTGTGAGGAAGTGGAACACGTTCGACGCGTGCACCGCGCCAAGCGAGCCCGGGCCAAACTCCAGCGCTTCCGGGAAGCGGCCCACGCGGACCGTCAACCGGTCCCGTGCGGATTCCGGCGCGCGGCGCACCAACTCCTCCAAGTGCGTTGCGTCCAGATCGTTGGCGATCAGCCAGGCGCCAGCGTCCAACGCGGCCAGCGCGGCGGCTCCGTACGCGGCGCCGAGGTCCACCGCTGGACTCTCGCGTCCACACCCGCCCGCCGCGCAGTAGTCCGCGAAGCACTGCGACAACGGGCTCAGCTCGCGCGCAACCCAACCCATTCTGTTGCGCGTCCACTTGGGCCGCCGCGGAGGGCGGCTCTCAGCCACGGCCGACGAGCGGCATGGTGGTCGCCATCACCGTCATGAACAGGACATTGGCATCCGGCGGCAGATTGGCCATATAAAGGACCGCCTCGGCGACATGGCGGACATCCATGCGCGGCTCGACCATGGTCGACCCGTTGGCTTGCGGGACCCCGGCTTGCATCCGCGCGGTCATCTCGGTTGCCGCGTTGCCGATGTCGATCTGGCCGCACGCAATGCCGAACGGACGCCCGTCGAGCGCGATCGACTTGGTGAGTCCGGTGATGGCATGCTTGGTGGCCGTGTACGGCGCCGAGTTGGGGCGCGGCGTATGCGCGGAGATCGAGCCATTGTTGATGATCCTGCCTCCGCGCGGATCCTGCCGCTTCATCATGCGCATCGCCCCCTGCGCGCACAGGAAGGCTCCGGTCAGGTTCACGTTCACCACGTTGGACCACTGCTCAAAGGTCAACTCGTCCATAGGCACGCCCGGCGCGCCGGTACCCGCGTTGTTGAACAGCACGTCCAGCCGGCCGAACGTTTCCTCAATGCGGGCAAACAACGCCGCCACCGAGTCCGGACGGCTGACGTCGGACGGAACGGCCAACACCGGACCTCCGCTCTCACCCGCCATCTCCGCCGTGCGCTGCAACTCCGCTTCGCGCCGGCCTGCCAGCACCACTGCGTATCCCGCGCCTTGCAGCGCCAGCGCGGACGCGCGCCCGATCCCGCTTCCAGCGCCCGTCACCAGCGCTATCCGATGTTGATTCGATGTGCCCATGCGACTCTCCATTGTCGCTGATCGCCGCTTGTGCCATGCTAAGCTCACACCCATGACGCCGCTGCTGTGGTTGGGGTTGAGCATGGCGGTCCAGTGGCAGCCGGGCGAGACCGCGGGTCCCGGAATCACGTACCGTCAGGGCAGCGATCCGGCTGGACCCTGGGTGGTCCACGTGATCGAGTTCGATCCGAAAACACCGGGCATCGACCTGATTGCCGCGCGCGCCAAGGACAGTCTCACGGGCAAAGAGACCGTATCGTCGATGGCACGGCGGCATGCCGCGATCGCGGCGGTCAACGCCGGATACTTCGTGGTGGCGGGTCCGTACGCGGGCGCCCCGGTGTCAGCGTACATGCTTGCGGGACAACTGCTGGCGGGCTCGGCGGACCAGGTGGCGGTGGGCATTCCGGGCGCGCCGCTGTCCGGTAATCCGGAGCGGACCGCGCTCGTGTTGTGCGACACGCCGGGCGAGGTGGAGAGACTGGAGATGGACCTGGTCCGGTTTGAGGGAACGGTGACCGCGAGTGGCGCATCGCAGCCCCTGCGTGGACTCAACCGGCCGCGCACCGCGGACGACTTTGTGCTCTACACCGCGCGGATCGGAGGCAACACACGCACGGACAAGAGCGGCGTCGAGGTCGCGCTCGATGCCTCGTCGCGCGCCGTGCGGATGGAGATGGGATTCGGTAGCCTTGCGATTCCCGAGGGCGGCCGCGTGCTCTCAGCTTCGGGATCCGCGGCGGACTGGCTCCGCGCGCACGTCCGGCTGGGCGATCCGGTTGAGGTGGCATATGGAACCGGGCGCAGGCAGCCGTCCGGAGCCTGCACCGCGAAGGACCTGGTGGCTGCCGGACCGAGGCTGGTCCGCGGGGGCGTCATCGCCAGCGGGACGGAGGGATTCCTGCATGAGCAGGCGCGGCACCCGCGCACCGCGATCGGCGTGACGCGCGCGGAAACGATCCTGCTTGTAGCCGTGGACGGACGGCAGCAGGCGAGCGTGGGCATGACGGTGGAAGAACTGGCGCGGTTCATGCTCGATCTGGGCGCGGTGGAAGCGATGAACCTCGACGGCGGAGGATCGAGCACGATGGTGATCAACGGACGCGTGGCCAACTCGCCATCGGACCGCAAGGAGCGCGAGGTTTCCGACGCACTGCTGCTGGTCCCGCGCGGCGCGCGCCAGTCCGCGCCATAATCGACCCATGGACCTTACACGGCGCGTGTTCCTCGCGCAAGCGGCTCTGGCGCAGGCTGCGCCGCGCAACATCCTGCTGATCGCAGTGGACGACCTGAACACCGACCTCGGCTGCTACGGACATCCGCTCGTGCAGACGCCCAATATCGACCGGCTGGCACGCCGCGGCGTCCGTTTCACCCGCGCCTATTGCAACTATCCGGTATGCAATCCGTCGCGGACCTCGCTGCTTTCCGGGCGCTATCCGGAACAGGCCGGGGTCCTCGACAACCGTACCGCGCCGCACGAGAAGCTGGCCGGGGTCCAGTTCCTGCCGGAGTACCTGCGGTCGCGCGGATACTTCACCGCGTCGGTCGGCAAGATCTACCACGACGGCATGGACAGTCCAGCGGACTGGGATGTGCAGCTCAATCCACGCGGCTCGGCGGACGTGGGTAAAGGCGAAGGGCGCAATCTCACCGGTGGCAAGTTCCCATACTTCCACTGGACGGCGTCGGAAGCGCCGGACGATGAGCATCCGGATGGCCAGATCGCGGCCGAGGCGGTGAAGCTGCTGGAACAGAAGCGCGCCAAGCCTTTCTTTCTCGCCGTTGGATTCCGCAAGCCGCACGACCGCTACATCGCGCCCAAGAAGTACTTCGATCTCTATCCGCCTGACCGGATCCCGGCCGCCGTGGGTCCAGCGGACGACCCCAACGACATTCCCGCGATGGCCTACCCTCAGCGCGATCTGAAACTCGGCGTGGCCGAGGCGAAGGAGTTCCGGCGCGCCTACTGGTCCTGCATTTCATTCATGGACGCGCAGGTGGGCAAGGTGCTCGACGCGCTCGACCGCTCGGGCCAGGGCGGCTCGACTCTCGTGCTCTTCTTCTCGGATCACGGCCTCCACCTGGGTGAGCACGACTGGTGGAACAAAGTGGCGTTGTGGGAGCGGACGACGCGGGTTCCATTCATTGCCGCGGGTCCGATGGTGCGTGACCCAGGCCGTGCGTGCGCGAACCTGGTGGAGCTGCTGGACATCTATCCGACGTTCACCAGCTATGCCGGGCTGCCCGCGGCGCCGGGACAGATGGGCCGTAGCGTGCTCCCCGCGTTAAGCGATCCGCGTGCCGTGTGGGAGCGCGCGGCGTACACGATGGTCCTGCGCGGGGGCGGCAAGAAGGGGCGTGCTCTGCGGACTTCGCGCTTCCGCTACGTCGAGTGGGATGGCGGACAGGGCGGGGTGGAGCTGTACGATCACGATTCGGATCCGAACGAGTTCCGCAATCTGGCGGACGATGCGGCCTACGGGGCGCACCGCGAGGGTCTTCAAAAAATGCTACGATCGCGCCCATGAGCACATTGTCCCGCCGCGGATTCGTCGCCGCCGGTGCCGCCGCCACTATCCCCGCGGCCAGCTCCAATTCTCTGCCGACCCGCGCGTTCGGCAAGACGGGGGCGCGCGTGACGATTCTCGCGCTCGGATGTGGGAACCGGCTGTGGATGGCGTATCCGGACCAGGATCGCGGAGTGGAGGCGATCAACCTCGCCATCGAGTCCGGAATCCGGTACATGGACACCGCGCAGGGCTACGGCGATGGCATGAGCGAGACGTGGGTGGGAATCGCCGCGCAAGGCCGGCGCGACCGGTTGTTCCTCGCCACCAAGACTGGCGCGCGCACGGCTGACGACCTGATGCGCCGCGCCGAGCAGAGCCTGAAGCGGTTGCGGACGGACCGTCTGGACGTGTTGCACATCCACGGACTGCGCGACGCCGCCGATCTCAACCAGATCGAAGCGAAGGGCGGGGCGCTTGAGGCGCTGTACCGGTTGCGGGACCAGAAGATGGTCCGCTTCATCGGGATCACGTCCCACTCTGATCCCCATGCGCTGGCCGATGCGCTCGGGCGTCACGACTTCGATTGCACGCAGATGGCGTTGAACGCAGGGCTGCAGGGCAAGAGTCCGGATGGCGCGGGCTTCTGGAAAAAGCCGCTGCCGGGCAAGCCCGCCGAGTTCGGTGAAGCGATAGCACCGCAGCCGTTCCCGGGCACGAGCTTCCAGGATCTGGCGTTGCCGGTGGCCAATCGCAAGAAGATGGGCGTCATCGCGATGAAGGTCACCGCGCAGGAGGGGCTCATCGGATCGAGTGCATCGAAGGCAGCCGCGGGGGACCTAATCCGCTACGCGCTGTCGCTACCTGTTTCCGTGGCGACCGTGGGCATGCCGCAGCTTGAGTTTATCCGCAAGAACACGCAGCTTGCACGGGCGTTCCAGCCGATGGGCAAGCGCGACATGAAGGCGCTGTCGGACCGGCTTTCGAGCGCCAACAAGACCGCGCTGGACCGTCATTTCGCGCGCCACGAGGACGCCTGAAGGATGCTCCGCTGGCTCTTGGGTGTTCCGGTTTTGTTGATCTGCGCTGTGGTGGGATGGACGTGGGTCACTCTGAAGTTTTCCTACTCGTCGGGCGACCGGACGGGGTATGTCCAGAAGATCTCGCACAAGGGCTGGCTTTGTAAGACTTGGGAGGGAGAGTTGGCGATGGTGCCGATGCCCGGGGTCCAGGCGCAGGTTTTCCTGTTCAGCGTGCGGGACGAGGCGGTGGCGCAGCGTCTGCGGGATGTGAGCGGGCAGAGGGTGCGGTTGACCTATGACCAGCACCGGGGAGTTCCGACGAGTTGTTTCGGGGAGACGGAATATTTCGTGACGGGTGTGCAGGTGTTCCGGCAGTAGTTTTTACTATAGGTGGCCGAATGGAAGCCGGATTCCGCGCCCGCAGTAACGCGTGGGCTGCTACCCTGGATCATTGATGAAGCTCGCCGTGGGAGTCGTGCTGGCTTGCGCCAGTGTCTTCGCAAACAGCAGGCCGGCGAATCTGTTGCACCGGCTGCCACTCCATTTTGAGCCCAACATGGGCCAGGCGGACGCCCGTGTGCGATTCACGGCCCGTGGTGGTGGGATGCGCATCTTTGTCGCCAAGAACGAACTCGTCTTGTCCCGTGCCGGGAAAGAGACTGCGGTCATCCGGTTTAAAGGGAGCCAGGCGGTCGCCTGTGCGGAACGCCGTGCGGTATCAGTACTACGTGGCCCGGCAAGGGCAGAGCACGCCTGTGCTCACCGGGGTCACGCCAGGTCTCTACATCGACGCCCACTTGGCGGCGTTCAACAACGCCACCACGGTGTCCAAGATGATCGTGCGGTCCTGCCAGTATCCAGGAACACAGTGCACGCCGGATTCCGACGCCGGGTGGGGACCGTGGTCCCAGAATGTGACGGGGACCTGAATGTCACCGTCACTCCTTGATCGGGCGCCGCCCGATGCCACTTTCAATCGGCAAGCTTGAACACGATCTCGACAACCGTTACCGTCTCGACCGGTTGGCCATTGAGCAGCGCCGGTTGATACTTCCACTGCTTCACCGCCGAGGCCGCGGCTTCAGCCAACGCGCTGTCCGAGCCGCTGAGCGGAGTGACGTTGATCACTGAGCCGTCGACGCTGATCACGGCGCGTAGCATCGCCGTGCCTTCAACGCCCGCCCGCTTGGCCGCGTCCGGATATTGCGGCCGCTCCTGCTGGAGCAGACGCGGAGGCTGCACCAGCCCACCGACACGGACCCGGCGCGGGGCATTCGATGCCGCCGCCCGTCCTGGCGCGACCACCGTGAGCCGCTCCTGGATCTCGCCCAGCCGCAGCACAGCGTTAATCTCCAAGCGATCGCCGCCGGACCGGATGTCCGCCACGCGCCGGAACAGCGCGAAACCGGGCACCATTACTTGCAGCTCGAACCGGCCGGTGGGCAGCGCGGTGAGCTCGTACCGGCCATCGCCGCCGCTCTCCGCGGTCCAGTCCGCCGGGTCGCCGGCCTTGACCACCTTGATCAGCGCTTTCGGGATAGCCGAGCCCGATGGGTCGAACACGCTGCCGCCGATGGATGCCGCGCTCGCGGCTAGGGCGGCGGCCACCGCCAGGACGATGGACTTCATAGAGATTCCTTTCTGCGAAAATGGCTGGTGGCAACCACCATGCACCGCATGCTCCCCATTGTAGTCCTTGTGTCCGGACTCTTCGCGCAGGACTACCGGGCGCGTGTCCAAGGCGTTGTCTCCGACAGCAGCGGCGCGGTGATTCCGGGTGCCAAAGTGGTCCTGCGCAATCAGAACACCGGATTCGAAGCCACGCGCCAGGCGGGCGCTACCGGGCACTACCTGTTCGATGCGGTGGAGCCGGGCCGCTACACGGTGTCCGCCGAATCGACCGGATTCGCGCGGTCGGCCAAGAGCGATGTCGCCGTCCAGACGCGCGCCGACGTGACCGTGGACCTCGCGCTGCAGCCGGGCCAGTTGACCGAATCGGTGACGGTAACGACAGTGTCCGAGGAAGTACGGCTCCAGTTCAACTCGAGCACGCGTGAACTCACGGTCGACGGCAAGATGCTCCAGGAGTTGCCGGTGAAGGCGCGGAATCCGTTCACGCTGGCGCTGCTCGATCCCGCGGTGGTCAACCGCTACAGCACGGCGTTTGAGCGGAACCCGTTCTTCATGTGGTCGTCGAGCTCGATCGACGTGGGCGGCAACACGAACCGCAAGAACGACCTGCTGCTCGACGGCGCACCGATCCAATTGAACCAGAAAGGATCCTATGCACCGCCCATGGACGCCGTGCAGGAGTTCAGCATTCAGCAGAACAGTGTCGACGCGGAGTTCGGCCATTCGGCGGGCGGAATCCTGAGCGTCTCGGTGAAGTCGGGCACCAACCGTATCCACGGCACCGCGTACTACTTTGGACGCAATCCCGCGCTCAACGCGGTCACCAATTCGGTCACGCGGCAGGGGAACTTCGTGCGCAACCACATCTGGGGCGGCACCGTGGGCGGACCCGTCCGCAAGAACCGGCTGTTCAACTTCACGTCCTATGAAGGATGGCGGACCAAGGAGCCGCGCAGCACGCTTCGCACGTTGCCCACCGATCTCGAGCGGCGCGGCGACTTCTCCCAGTCGCAGACGATCTTCAATACGCAGCGGTCGATCTTCGACCCCTGGACATCGCGTCTGAACGTGGCGAACAACACCGGCAGCCGGACTCCTTTCCCCGGCAACGTGATTCCGCCGTCGCGCATCGATCCGACCGCGGCGCTGTTCATGCGCGACATCTGGAGTCCGAACGGCGCGGGCGACAATATCACGGGCATCAACAATTTCCGCACCAACTACTCGTGGTCGCTCGCCAACTGGAATTTCAACAACCGGACCGATTGGAACATTTCCGAGAAGCTGCGTGTGTTTGGCCGTTACAGCCGCTTGCGCACCGATCTCGAGCAGAACAGCTACGTCGACTCGCCCGCCGTCACGCGCGACAACGACGGCATCATGAACTCCCGCAATCTCGCGGGCGACCTCGTGTACACGCACTCGGCGCGGACCATCATCAATGTCCGCGGCAGCTTCGCCTCTCTTGAAGACGACTACAACGCGCCCAACGGCGCGATCGGCGAGGCGGGGCTCGCCAAATATTGGCCCAGCAATGCCTGGTACCAGCCGTACGCCGAAGGGATGCCGGCGATCTACTATCCGCAGCTCTCGATCGGCAACGCGACCTTCGGCAGGTCGAGCTACTGGATCCAGCACCCGCGAAGCTGGAACCTGTCCGGCAAGGTCTCGCGCATCGCGGGTAATCATTACCTGAAGTACGGCGGCGAAACGCGCCAGAACTTCGCCGATGGCCGCTATCCGGACCTGATGAGCTTCACCTTCGGCGCGGGCCTCACCGCCGAGACCTTCATCGGCGCGGATGTCCGCCGCAGCGGCGACGCCTACGCAACGTTCCTGCTCGGCACCCTCGACTCGGGCTCCTATACCCGTTTCATCGCTCCGCAGAGCATCCACATCGGATTCCTGGGAGCCTTCTTCCAGGATGACTGGAAGATCACGCGGCGCGTGACGTTGAACCTCGGCCTGCGCTACGAGTATTCAACTCCGCCAGTGGACTCAGAGAACCGCTACTCGCGCTTCCTCGATCTCACGCAGCCGGTCCCCGAGATCCAGCAGAACCCACCCAACATCCCGGCCGACATCCTCGCGCTCCGAACGGCTCCGCCCATCTACAACGGCGCCTGGGTGTTCACCGATGACAAGAATCGCGGCGTCTACCAGACGCAGAAGTTGACCCTCATGCCGCGCATCGGAACGGCCATCCGCGTCAACGACGAGACCGCGGTGCAGATTGGCTGGGCGCGCTACGTCACGCCTCCGAACCTGGCGTCGCTGACGATCGAGCGGATCGCGTTCCCCGGATTCTCGGTGACCACCAACACGCTTGCGACCACCGAAGGCCGTCCGCAGTCGGTGTTGTCGCGGCCGTTCGGACCGGGCGTGAATCCGCTGCTGCCGGTGCAAGGCAAGTCGCTTGGGCGGTACACGAATCTCGGCGCGGGCGCGTCGTGGGACAACCAGAGCTTCCAGCCGCCCACCAACGAACGGATCAACTTCACGATCCAGCGCGGGCTGCCGGGAGGATTCCGCGCCGACGCCACCTACTTCTTCAACTACGGCCACGACCTGGCGTACACGCGACAGTTGAACCTAACCGATCCGCGCCTCAGCTACACGCACAAGGCGCTGCTGTCGCAGAATGTCCCGAATCCGTTTCAGAACTACCTGACACCCGAGAAATTCCCCGGCGCGCAGCGGACTCCGGCAGTCGTCAGCCGCGCCAGCCTTCTGCGCCCGTATCCGCAATACGGTGGACTCGGCGTCACCAACACGCCTGGAGTGTCGTCGGTCTACCAGGCGCTGCAGTTGCGGGTCCAGCGCGTGTACAAGAACGGCGCTGGCGTCCTTTTCAGCTACAACTACAACCGCGAGCGGACCACGGGATTCTACAATGGAGACCACGAGTATGACCGCCAGTGGTCCTGGATTCCGTCCACCAATCCGCGCCACCGGATGAACCTGTCGGGCACCTACGATCTGCCGGTGGGGCGCGGCCGGGCGTTCGGCTCCGGGATGCCGCGGGCAGTGGACTACGTCATTGGCGGCTGGTCGGCAAGCTCGATTCTTACATTCAATTCGGGCGGATTCCTGCGGTTCGGCGGCATGGACGTCACCGGCGACCCGCGCATTCCGAATCCAACACCCCAGCGCCGGTTCGACACTTCGGTGTTCCGCATCCAGACTCCGTTCACGCCGCGGGCAAACCCGCTGCAATACGAAGGCCTCACGGGGCCGTTCTTTTGGAACTGGGATTCCACGTTGTCGAAGACGTTGTCCCTCACCGAGCAATGGAAGCTGGAGCTGCGGTTTGAAGCCTACAACACGACCAACAGCTTCATCTGGAATGATCCGGCTCTGGGCGTGACGAGCGCCGTGTTCGGCCGGTCGACCAATCAGGCCAATCGCGGACGCGAGTTCCAATACACGATGCGGCTGCGGTTTTGATTCGCTGATAAACTGGTGCGGATGGCTCATCTCACCCGCCGGCAACTGCTGGCCGCAACCGCAGCGGCGCCCCTGGCCGCGCAACAGGGAGAGTTCGTTCTGCGCGGCAAGAAGCCGATGATCGTGCACAACGATTTCCCGGAAGATCTGGAGTCGCTGCCCGAGTACCTGGCTTCCTGGATCACGCCGAACGACTCATTTTTCGTGCGCCAGCACCTGCCCCGTCCGCGCGTGGATGCGGCGGCGTGGCGCGTTGAGACGGGCGGAATGGTGAACCAGAAGCTGAGCCTGTCGATTGCCGATCTGCGCAGCATGTCGCAGCTCACCGTGGCCGCGACCCTGGAATGCGCCGGCAACGGGCGCGGCAATTTCCGGCCACGCATGCCTGGACTTCAGTGGACCAAGGGCGCCATCGGCAACGCGCATTGGCGGGGACCGCGGCTGCGGGACGTGCTGCTGAAGGCGGGCGCCTCCCCGCAGGCGGCTTACGTGGACTTCGATGGGGCCGATGTCCCGGTGGGCAAAGTGCCTGAGTTCATCCGCTCGATCCCGATGCGCAAGGCGATGCATGAGTCGACGATCCTGGCGGTCGAAATGAACGGTGTGCCGCTACCTGATGTCCACGGATTTCCGCTGCGGCTGATTGTCCCCGGCTGGGACGGCGCAAGCTGGGTCAAGTGGGTCAACTCGATCCAGGTCCAGGCGCAGCCGAATCCCGGCTTCTACATGGCGACCGCCTACAAATATCCGCGCGTGGCCGCGGTTCCGGGCGGTGCGGTGAAGCCCGAGGACATGGAGGTCCTCGAAGGCATGGCGGTGAAGTCGTTCTTTGCAAAGCCGGGTGAGGGCGCGAAGGTCCGGGTGGGGCAATCGGTGACGCTCGCCGGAATCGGATGGGGCGGCGAGAACCGGGTCACACGGGTGGATGTCTCAGCCGACGGCGGTGCTTCCTGGCGCGCGGCGGTTCTTGGACGCGAAGATTTTCCGTTCGCATGGCGGACCTTCAGCTTCGAATGGAAGCCCGCGCGTCCCGGCTATCATGTGCTGTGCTGCCGGGCGGCGGATTCGGCCGGCCGCACCCAGCCCATCGACGCGGCGTGGAATCCGCCAGGCTACCTGAACAACTCGATTGAACGGCTCGGCGTCGTTGTGGAGGGATGAACATGAAGCGCATTCTCCTGCTGATCGGAAGCGTGGCGGCTTTGGGCGCCGCGGACGCCGCCATGATCGAGCGCGGCAAGGCTGAAGAGAAGCGTTCGTGCGGCGGCTGCCATGGAGTCCGCATCATCCGCACGCAGCGGCTGTCGCGGCTGAACTGGGAACGCGAACTCGACAAGATGGCCCGGTGGGGAACGGAGATCAAGGACCGCGAGGCGATCCTCGAATACCTGGTCGCCACCCAGGGCGACGACAAGCCCCAGCCGCCACCGGAGAAATCGGGCGACGGGACCAAGTAGATGCGGCGGCGCGAGTTTCTCGCTGCGCCGTTGGCCGCCGCGGCCGCGCCCACAACCGGACTCCGGGCGGGATGCCAGACCAACGCCTGGCGGATCCCCGATTTCACGGCGTTCCTCGGCGTCCTTGACCGGATCCGCGCGCATCAGTATGCCGGGTTCGAGACCGGCTTCCGCAATCTGCAGAAGTATTTCGCTGATCTCGCGGACGCGCGCCGCGAGATCGGCCAGCGCCGCCTGGTGTTCCTGGGCATCCACATTTTCTTGCTGGAGTATGATCCGGCCACGTCGATCGCGCCGTGGGACCTGCTCACCACTGTCGCCGATGGTGGCGCGGCGTTGGGCGCTGAGCGTTTGATCCTCAGCGGAAAGTCGCTCAGCGATGCGAAGGCCCGCAAGTCGAAGGCAGAAGCCCTCCAGCGCGCGGGCGAGTATTGCGGCAAGAGAGGCCTCCAGCTTGCCTATCACAACCATCACCTCGAGTTCGGACAGGGCGGCGCGGAGATGGAAGAGCTGATGGCGTCCACCGGCATCCGCCTGGTGATGGACGCGGGCCATGCCTGGTTCGGCGGCGGCGACGCCGTGGGGTTCCTGCGCCGCTACCACGCACGGATCGACGGCATGCACCTGCGGGACTTCCGCCGTCGCGGCGCGGCCAAGGAGGATCCCGATCCCCAGGTCGTGCTCGGCCAGGGGATGAACGATCTCCGGCCGATGGCCGCGGCAGTCCGCGAGACCAAGTGGCGCGGCTGGCTGATCAATGAAGAAGAGCGGTTGAACGACGGACGTCCCGGCGACACGGCGATCGAACCCGCGCGTGCCCACATCCGGAAGCTATGGGGAGTGTAGTCAATGCCTTATTCCGCCCAACGTATCCTTCTCGCGTCACGGCCCGTTGGCTGGCCGTCGGAAGACAACTTCCAGCTTGTGGACGCCACGCTGCCGGATCCGGGCGACGGCCAGATCGCGATCGAAGTTGAGTATCTGTCCGTCGATCCCTACATGCGCAGCCGGATGCGCGACACGGCCTCTTACGCTGCCCCGGTGCAGGTGGGCGAGCTGATGACGGGGGCGGGCCTGGGCCGCGTGATTGCCTCCAACAGTCCGCGGTACGCGGTGGGCGACTGGGTGACGGGCGTCACGGGCTGGTGCTCGCACCTGGTGACCGAGGCGCGCGGATTCCGCAAGGTCGACCCGGCCCTTGCACCGGTGTCGACCTCGCTCGGCGTCCTGGGCAACACCGGGCTCACGGCGTACTTCGGAGTTCTCGACGTGTGCCAGGCCAAGGCCGGCGAGACGATGGTGGTCTCCGGCGCGGCGGGTGCGGTGGGATCGGTGGCCGGGCAAATCGGCCGGATCCTTGGCTGCCGTGTTGTGGGAACCGCGGGGAGCGATGACAAGATCGCCTGGATCACTGAAGAGTTGGGCTTCGACGGTGGGTTCAACTACAAGGCGATGGATGACTATCGCCAGAGGCTCAAGGAACTGTGCCCGGCGGGGATCGACACCTATTTCGACAACACGGGCGGACCGCTTACCGACGCCGTGTTCCCGCTGCTGAATCTCCGCGCGCGCGTGGCGGTGTGCGGCCAGATCTCGCAGTACAATAGCGAGCAGCCGGAAATGGGTCCGCGGCTGTTCTGGCATCTGATCGTGAAGCGTGCGCGGGTCGAGGGTTTCCTGGTGATCGACTACGCGGACCGCTTCAAGGAAGGTCTGGCACAACTGGCGGCCTGGCTGCGGGAGGGAAAGATCAAGTACCGCGAGGAGGTCGAAATGGGAATCGGGCATACACCCAAGGCGTTCATCGAGATGATGCGCGGCCGGAACCTCGGAAAGATGCTCGTGAAGGTGCGGCCATGACGGCCACGCGGCGGGAGTGGATGTCGCGGACAGCGGCGGCTCTGGGCGCACTCGCCGGACAGATCGAAGCCGCAACTCCGGCGGGTGAGAAGAACATTTCCTGGGCGGTCAGCTCTTTCCTGTGGACCTCTACCCAGTGGAAGGACGATGGCTCGGCGCGGTTCACCGACATGCTCGACGTGATCCGGGACTGCGGTCTGAATGGATTCCGGCTCAACGGCTGGCCGCGGACGCTTGAGATCTACAAGATGCCGCCCGCCGTTCTCGAGAAGGAACTATCAAAACGCGGGTTGCGGCTGGCCACGCTTTCGTTCGGCGGCGAGGCGAGCGATGCCGCACAGCACCCCAGGATCGAGGCCTCAGCGCACGAGGCCTGCAAGTTCCTCAAGAGCATGGGGTCGGACCTTCTCACGGTGTTCAGCCCGCGGCGGCCGAGCAAGGTGCTGGTGCGGGAGCACCTCCGTGTGGCGTGTGAATTCTGGAACCGGCTGGGAGACCTCGCCGCGACGTATGGGATCCGCGCCGGGTCGCACAATCACTCCCAAGGGCAGCTTGTGGAGAGCCAGGACGAGATCGAGCGGATGCTGGCGCTCACCGATCCCAAGCGCTTCGGCTGGTCGCCCGACACCGTGCACCTGTACTTGGGCGGTTGCGACATCCCGTACCTGTTCGAGAAGTACGGCCACCGGCTGGTGTCGATGGACTACGTCGACGCGAAGTACGTGTTCGCCCACCAGGACGTCGTCACCGCCAATGGAAAGGTGGACAAGGCGGGAACGCACAACGCGACGTTCATGCTGTGCAACCAAGATCTGGGCGATGGCGAGATCGATTTCCGGCGGCTGCACCGGGTGCTCAAGAAGCACAGGTTCCGGGGGTGGATCACAATCGACCACCACTACACACCGGTGAGTCCGAAGCACAGCTTTACCCGGTGCCGGACGTATATCCGCGAAAAGCTTGAACCGGTTTACGGGTAGTCACGGTCTCTTGATCAGTAGTCCCTGAAATCCACCAGGCGACTGGACCCCTAGCTCCGCGATCCTGGCCGGCGGACCACCCGACTGGATGACCACCGCGCCCCCCTCATAGGGGCGCCACACGATAGAAGTACCAGGCTCCTCCACGTATTCTCCCGACGGACTTCCAAGTGAGTCGATGTACACGCTGCTGCGTTCCAGCGATGCGTCAGGTGCGTGGATCAGGTAGGCATCGTGTCCGAAGAGTTTCGCGCCGCAGTAGGAGTAGAGCAGCGCCGCCCGCACTTGTCCGGGATCGCCCGCCGCATAGTTCACGTGGACCATCCGGACCCGGGCAAATGGCCGCAACGCCGGTAAGACGAGCTCCGTCAATGGGGTCCGGATCGATTCCCAAGGCCGGGCGGCATCGTGCCAGGGCCGGAAGACGGTCCGCGCAGGCCCCGCGGCCGTGAAGTAGCTCTCGGTCAGATCCAGGTCCGCGTACGGAAGGAATTCCAAGGCATGCCGGTAGCCCTGGTTGAGGAAGATGAGCGATCCCTGGGGGAGTGCGGCGCGGACTGCTGCGAAGAACCCTCCAAGCGCATGGTCGTAGTCCAACCCCGGATGCCGCCGCCGGAACTCCGCCAATACCTGCTGCGGCAGATATTCGGATCCGGGAGTGTCGAAGAAGAACCCATTGTAGCGGTGGTCGCGGAGCATCTGGGCGAGATGGCGGGCCCGGGAGCGCACCAGGTCCGGATCCCCGAAGTCGTACCAGAGTGCCGCCTTCCCGCCGTCAGCCGCACCGCCAAAAGCGGGTGCCCGGGTTAGGAGCCAACCGTCGACGTGGCGTTGGACTTCGTCTTGCCATGCCAGCGACGCCGACACCGGGTCGCCGGGATAGAACCCAGAGGTCCATTGCGCGACCGGGTC
>VFZX01000133.1 GCA_016871015.1 Acidobacteriota bacterium
ATCGCCTGCTACCGCGACGCGCTGGAGGTGATGACGCGCCAGGCAATGCCGGTGGAATGGGCTCAGACGACGACGAACCTCGGCAATGCGTATTCCGATCGAATCCGTGGGGAGCGGGCGGAGAACCTGGAAGAGGCGATCGCCTGCTACCGCGGCGCGTTGGAGGTAATGACGCGCCAGGCAATGCCGGTGGACTGGGCTCAGACTACGATGAGCCTCGGCATTGCGTATTCCGATCGGATCCGTGGGCAGCGGGCGGAGAACCTGAGGGAGGCGATCGCCTGCTACCGCGATGCGTTGGAGGTGATCACTCCGGAGTCCTGGCCCGAGGTTCACGTGGAGCTGCAGCAGGCCTTGGCAGAAGCCTCGCTGGACCTCCTGAGCATTGCAGACACTCCGCCGATATCGGGTTCGGACGAGTAGAACACGGGTTTCCTGGAGAAATCTCTAATACATCCGCTCCACCACCCGATGAGCCAATCGAGGATCCAGTAATGGAACTGGCAAACATCGGCCTGGCAGGCGTCAAGCACGCGGAGTCGCGGCTGGACCAGACCGCCAAGCGCATCGCCCGCGCCCCGGACCCCGGAAGCCGGCCCACCGATGCGGTCGACATCATCGAGGCTGTCAACACCTACACCGCAAACCTGCGGCTGATTCAGACCGCGGACGAGATCGAAAAGCACACCCTAAACCTCCTTGGATAAACTGGAAGTTGTCTCAGCCCCTTCGGATTGTCCATATCGCCGCCGCGCGGCCGAATTTCATGAAGGTGGCGCCGCTAATCCGGGAAATGAGGCGGCGTCCCGAGCAGTTTGACGCGGAGCTGGTCCACACCGGACAGCACTACGACGACAAGATGTCGCAGGTGTTTTTCGACGAGTTGGAGATCCCGCGGCCCACGGTCAATCTCCACGCCGGATCCGGATCCCACGCCAAGCAGACCGCCGAGGTGATGCTGCGCCTGGAGCCATTTGTCCTTGAACACCGGCCGGACTGGGTGGTCGTTTACGGCGACGTCAATTCGACCGCCGCGGCAGCCTTGGTCTGCAGCAAGCTCGGAATCCGGCTGGCACATGTCGAGGCCGGACTCCGCTCCTTCGACCGCACGATGCCCGAGGAGATCAACCGCCTGGTCACCGATCAATTGGCCGACCTCCTGTTGACGCCTTCGCCCGAAGCCAACGACAACCTGCGGCGGGAGGGATGCGATCCGGCGAAGATCCACTTCGTGGGCAACATCATGATCGACACGCTGGTCCACTTGCTGCCGAAGGCGGACCAGCGGTGGCCCGCGCTGCGCGAACAGACTGGCGAACGGTACGTGCTGGCGACCTTCCACCGCGTCTCAAACGTCGACAAGCCCGAGACGCTTACCGGTATCATGACGGCCCTGGCGCGAATCGCCGAGCGTGTTCCGGTGGTGTTCCCAGTCCACCCCAGGACCCAAAATGCCCTGCGAGGACTGGGGATCGCGGGCACCGAACGCGTCCGGATGATCGATCCGCTCGGCTATCTCGATTTCGTGGCGCTGCAAAAGCACGCCGCCGCGGTGGTGACCGATTCCGGCGGAGTCCAGGAGGAGACCACCTACCTGGGAGTCCCGTGCCTCACCGCCCGGCCGAACACCGAGCGGCCCGTCACGATCACCGAGGGGACCAACCGCCTGGTGGCATCGGATGCAGAGTCGATTGCCAGCGCGGTGGAGGAGACGCTCGAAAACTTTCAGTCGTCCAACCGCCGCCCGGCGCTTTGGGACGGGAGCACTGCGGTGCGGATCGCGGACCTCATGTCAGTTCTAGGTCGGTAGTACTACTCCCCAAACAAGGGGTGGGGAATGGACACGGTTGCGGGGAGATGGTAGTCTGAGGTTGACGCGTGCTACATGCGCATCCTGATTGTTTTCCTGTCGTCCCTAGCGCTCTCCGCAGCGCCGATTCTCCCCACGCCGGACGTCACCGATGGGTCGCTCTCGCTGGCTGTCGAGGACATCGGGACATCGGGGCTGTTCAACCTGGTCCTGACACGGGGCAGTGTGTCAGAACGATACGCTTTCCACAATTTGGACATCATCCGGAACGTGGCGGTAGGCGGATCGAGGGCGGTAATTTTCGGCGCTCTGACGGCCGATGCTGTGGGGCCGATCGCGCTCACGTTCGGAGCCGGTGGCTGCGCTCCGGGCGCCTGCTATTCAAATCTGCACAGCTATTCGTGGCTCCCCTGGCAGGCGAACCAGATCGTCTATCCAACAGGCTACACGACGTATCCGTTGTCGACCGGCGGAGGGCTGCGGTTTACGGACTTCACTTCCGCGGGCGTGCTGTCGGCGATGATCAGCGCACGCCGGGAGAATCAGTCACTTGCAGGACCCGAGTACATCGAGTTCGCCTATAGCTGGGACTTGGGAGGCAGCACCAACTCCCCCCTCAACCATATGCCCGAACCGTCCTCGATCTACCTTGTAGCGCTCGGAGCTGTGGCGGTAAGCCTTACACGGGTGTGGAGAAACTACCCGGTACGCGGCTAGCGCGTTTTGGGCGACGAGCCCAGCATCGCCAAGAAAAGACCGAAAATGATGAATCCGGTCACCAGCCCTGAGATCAACATGCTACTCCTCTTCTCACCTGTATAGTGCAATTCGGATGCCAACCGTTACTGCCTCATTGGATGTTCGATGCAGTGGTTTGGTTTCCGTTCCGATTGTGGTACGTTGGAGCCCATGCGAATAGATTTGGCGTTCGGCAAAACAGGGCTCGGCATCGACCTCCCGGACCGGTTCAACCTCCGGATTTTGGAAGCCCGCTCGGCACAGCCTCTTCCAAATTGGGAAGAATCGGTCAATGCCGCTTTGGACTCGCCCATCGGACGTCCATCGCTCCGCGAAATGGCAGCGGGCAAGCTGAGCGCCGCGATCTCGGTGTGCGACATCACGCGCCCGGTGCCGAACCGGCTGCTGCTTCCGGCGATCCTGGCGCGCCTCGAGTCGGCCGGGATTCCGAGGGACGGGATCGTGATCCTGATCGCAACGGGACTCCACCGGCCCGCGACCGATGACGAGATCCGGGAGATCGTCGGTCCGGAGATTGCCGCCGCCTATCGCGTAGAAAACCACTTTGCGCGCAATCTCAACGAGCACACCGCGCTGGGGCCGACTTCGACGGGCACGCCTGTGTTTATTGATTCGCGTTTCGTGTCCGCCGGTCTGCACATCACCCTCGGTTTCATAGAGCCGCATTTGATGCTCGGCTATTCCGGAGGACGCAAACTGATCGCACCCGGGCTGGCGGCGCAGGAGACGATCAAGGTCCTGCACAGCCCCAGGTTCATGCAGGATCCGCGGACCCACGAAGGCTCGATCGAGGACAATCCACTGCACCGCGAGCTGCTGGAGATCGCGTCAATGGCGCGGCACGACTTCATGGTGGACGTGGCGCTGACCCGGCGCCGCGAGATCGCAGGCGTGTTCGCGGGGGATCCGGTGGAGGCGCACCGGGCGGGCGTGGCGTTTGTCTCGCGGGTGATGCTCGAAACGCTCGATGAACCGGCGGATGCGGTGATCACCACCTCAGCCGGGTATCCGCTGGACCTGACGTTCTACCAGGCCGTGAAGGGAATCACCGCGGCACAGCACGTGGTGCGTCCCGGGGGCCGGATCCTGTTGCTGGCGGCGTGTTCGGAGGGTCCGGGGGCGCCGGAGTTCCGCGAGATGCTGCGCCAGTGGCCGGATGCGGTCCGGTTCCTTGATTCGCTCAACGGCAAACCGGTTGTGGTCGACCAGTGGCAGTTGGAGAAGCTTGCCCTGGTGACACGCAAAGCCGACCTGTTGTTCTATGTGCCGGGGCTCCCGGCGGATTACTATCCCTCGTTGTGGGGGACCGCCTACGCCTCAGCCGGAGAAGCGGTCGAAGCGCTGCTCGGAGATCTGCCGGATGGTGCGCGCGTGGCGGTGATTCCCGAGGGTCCCTACGTGCTGGCCAAAGCTCCCCAGGCGGAGCTGTCAGTTGCGTAGCGATTCGCGGTCGAAAGTGACTCCCAGGAACACCAGGCACATCTCGTCCTCGGTTCCCTCGCCCCAGCGGACTTCGCGGACCGGATTGCTCGGATTCCGGGGATTGCCGCTCGAGTTGTCGTAGGTACAGGACAGGCGTACGCGCTGGAGCGGGCGCAACTGGACCGCCTCGTTGTAGGTGTAGGGGCCCTGCCAGTTGAAGTCCCAATTGTCGATGTAGATCAGCGGGGAGGTGCTGCCGTTCAGAGACACGACTTCGGCCTTGATCTCCTTCCCCAGCAGATGCATGTGCGGGAATACGTTCACCACCTTGGATTCGAACAGCGGCGGCACCAGGAACTCCGTGGTGATCGTATGCCGGGCGGCGCCAGCGGGGATGGTCATCGCCACGCGGCCACGGCTATCAAGCGGCACCACCGGAACAAACAGGAGCCGGCGCTCAACCTGGGTCTTGGAGAAGTAGAGTCCAACCTTGGTGACGTCCTCCGCGGTCCCGCCACGGGCATAGTAATGAACCTGCATGACAACCCTCGCCCGCGGGGGGAGTTGCATGCCGACCCCGTCCGGAAGCCGGATTGCGCGGGTGCCCGGCGCCCAGCCGCCTAATGACAGCGCGTTGCCTCCCAGCGCGTCCGCGGCGCTGATCGAGGTTCCGGGCCCGCCGAAGCAGGTGTAGCCCGGTCCCGGTTCTTTAGCGTCGAGTTGCTCCGCTTCTCCCGTCGCATCGAGGTACAAAATCACGTGATGGACATAGCGCCGGTCTCCCGGCAGGATGTCAACGGCGCTGATGTACTTGTTCTCGGCAAAATCCGTGGGCATCACGAAGCAGCGGTACATGTCGCGGCCCCGCGGCGGTTCGTAGGGCTCGGCCATGGTGAGCGTCAGATCCGGCTCCCCCAGTGACCACTCACCCGCCTCGCGCTGCGGCAACTCGGGAAGGTTGGCGGGATCACCCTTCGGCGCACCGGCCTCGATCCAGGTGATGATTTTCCTCTTTTCCTCGGAGGTCAGCCCGTAGCTTTCGCGGAAATCGCCGTGCCCGGGAACTGGCTTCCACGGCGGCATGATCCCCTCGCTGATCACGCGGCGGATGTCGTCCTTCCAATCGAAAACAGCTTCGTAGCCGTCAAGCGCGAACGGGGCGATGTCCTTCGGGCGATGGCAGCCGCCGCACTTGGCTGCCACAATCGTGGCGATGTCCCGCGTGAAGGTCAGATCCTCCGCAAAGGCGGACGCCGCCAGACACAGCCCAATCAGGGATCTCATCGTCATCGCTTCTCCTTGGCCAGGCGGACCCGCGCGCCTTCAAGCTTCTTCTGGACCTTGCTGGCGTCGGCGGCTTCGTACTCCGGTCCCGCGGTCTGGTAGAGTTTCAGCGACCGCTCCCACTGCGCCGCGGCGGCCTTCCAGTTCCCTTGCTTGGCATAGACATCACCGAGATGATCGTTCACTGTCGGATCGTTCGAGCTGCGCGCGAGCGCTTTCTTGAGGTAATCGGCGGCCTCGTCAAGCTTGCCCATGCGGAAGTAGACCCAACCCAGGCTGTCGAGGTAGGCACCGTTGTTCGGCTCCTGATCCACGGCCTTGCGGATCATTCCATAGGCCTCATCGAGCTTCTGGTTGCGGTCCGCCCACATGTAGCCCAGGTAGTTCAGCGCCGATGCCGAGTTTGGGTTGAGCGCCAGGATCTTGCGGAACTCGGCCTCGGACTCGCCGGTCTTCTTCATCTTCTCAAGCATCGCTCCACGCATGAAGTAGACGGTTTCCTTGTCGTCATTGGTGATCGAGAGCTTCTCGGCGGCATCGATCGCCTTGCCCATTTCGGGATAGTTGCGGGCCTTCTCGTACAGTTGCGCGATGGTCAGGTGCACCTCGCGGTCCGCCTTTCCGTCGAGCATCTTCCGGATGTCGGCGACCGCCTGATCCACCTTGCCGGTCTCAGCCAGGATGTTGGCACGGACAATGCGGACGGTGCGGTCTTCGGGATGCTTCTGATAGGCCGCCTCAATCACCTCGTTGGCCTTGGCGAAGTTCCTCGCCTGCCGCCAGGTGTCGGCGGCTTGCGCCTGTCCGCGCGCCGCGTTCCCCGCGTCGATCGCGGCCAGATCGAGGAAGGCCGCCGCCGCCTCCGCCCACTGTTCGTTGGACCGGTGCAGGAAGGCAAGACGCTCGGTCAGCATGGCCCGTTGGGCTTTCTCCGCGGCCGTGTAATTCTTCTTCGACGTTGTCTGGATCACCTGCCGCAGCGCCTGGACCGCCTCCGCGCCCTTTCCCTCGGCATCCAGAAGCCCGACCTCCTGGTAAATGATCTCGACGTTTTCCGGATCGATCTTCTTGGCGGCGTCGATCGACTGGCGCGCCTTGTCGAACTTGTTCTGCGTGCGGTAGATCTGGGAGAGCCGCAGGTGGGCTTCCCAGTCCTTGGCGTCGGCCGCGGCCAGTTCCTGATAGATGGCAATGGCCTCGTCGAACTTCTCTGACAGAGCGAGGTCGCGCGCGAGCGCCCGCTGGATTTTGTCGTTGCCCGGATCCAGGGCCAGTGCGCGCTTCAGTGTCTCGGCGGCAAGGCCCGGGTCGCCCATCTGTTCATACGAACCCGCGAGCGAGAGCAGGTTATTCAGGTTCGGACGCTTGTCGGCGATCTGGCGCAGTACTTCGGCTGCCCGCTTGGTGTCGCCCAGGTCCGAGTAGACCATCGCGAGGCCAGCGAGTCCTTCTTCGTTCTCCGGTTCGATCTCCAGCGCCTTCTTGAAGGCTCTCTCCGATTCCACCGAGTCCGTCTGCAGCTTGTAGAGCCGGCCCAGCGTGAGCCAGGCGTCGGTGTCCCGCGGATACTTTTGGGTGATCCGCTGATACTGGTCGGTGGCCTTCTTCACGTACTCCTGGTTGATCCGGCCGCGTTGAGGATCGCCCACCAGACCGAGATAGATCCGCCCCAGGATGCGGCGGGCGCTGATGTCATCCGGGTTGTCGCGCACCAGAGCTTCGTTGTCGGTGAGCGCTTCGCGGAAGCGGCCCGAGCGGATGTATATATCGGCCAGCTCGTCCGCCATGAAGGTGGCGTCAGGATCCGCCTTCATCGCCTGCCGGTAGTGGTCGATTGCCTGGTTGGCGAAATCGGGGTTCCGTCCACCGGAGGCGTTATTCAACTCCGAGTACAAATGCCCCATCGAGAAGTGGTAGTACGCCTTCCCCCGGCTAGCCTCAACCTGCTGAGCCCAAAGGCCCGCCCCAGTAGCCAGTAGCAAGACAAAAGCGCGTGTGCTCATGACACCTTTCTGCCGGAGACTCTGCTCCACTTCAAGTATATCGCCAACCGGGCTTCAGACTTTACCCGCCGATTGCATACATCGGACGCGGCGGAGGAACGAACTGTGCGGTGTTGATCTCGTGGCCGAGCCACTTGGCGCGCACCGTTCCGCGGATCAGCTCCAGTAGACGTTCGTCGCCCGATCCATCACGCAACGGACCCTTCACGTCGGTCTCATCGATCGCGAACAGGCAGTATCGAAGCTTGCCGTCGGCGGTGAGGCGGATCCGGTTGCAGTTGAGGCAGAACGGACGGCTCACCGAGGAGATGAATCCGATCCGCCCGGTGCCGTCGCGGAACCGGTATTCAAGCGCTGGCGCGCGCGGATCGGCGTCCGGGATCACGTCCAGAGGACCGATCCCGCGCTCGATCATCGCGATCATCTCGTCTTGAAGCAGCACTTTGTCCCTGAGCCAAAGTCCCTGCGAGTCGAGCGGCATGAACTCGATGTAGCGGATCTCGATTCCGTTCTCGCGTCCGAACCGGGCCAGTGGCACGATGTCGGGCTCGACGAGGTTCTTCACGGCCACCGCGTTGATCTTGATGGGTCCGAGCCCCACGCGTTGCGCCTCGGCGATCCCCCGCATCACCGCGTCGAAATCGTCACGCCGGGTGATCTGGCGGAACCGCTCGCGGTCAAGCGTGTCGAGATGGACGTTGATCCGCCGGAGTCCGGCGGCGTGGAGTGCCCCGGCCTGGTCCGCGAGAAGCACACCGTTCGTGGTGAGAGCGATGTCCTCGACGCCCGGAATCGCGGCGAGCTTTTCGACCAGCCGTGGCAGGTCCTTGCGCAGGAGAGGCTCGCCACCGGTGAGACGGATCTTCCGCACACCGGCCTCGACCGCGACACGCGCGAACCGCTCGATCTCTTCGAAGCTCAAGATCTCGGGCTTGGGTACGAACTTCACGCCCGACTCCGGCATGCAGTAGAAGCACCGGATGTTGCAGCGGTCGGTCATACTGATGCGGAGATTGTCGTGGATCCGGCCGTATGTATCGGTGAGTGCCACGGCTTGCTACTTGATCGCCAGCATCCGCTCGAGCGGGCGTAGCGCGCGTTCGGCGATTTCCGGCGCGATCTCGACGCGCGGTTCGAGATCCCGGAGGCAGGCGGCGAGCTTCTCAAGCGTGTTCCGCTTCATGTACGGACACTCGCTGCAGTTGCAGTTCTCGTTCGCCACGAAATGGAACTTCTTATGCGGCGCCAGCCGGTTGAGGGAATGGGAGACGCCGCTCTCCGTCATCACGATGAACTCGTCCGCGGGCGAATCAGCGCACCACTTGATGATGGCCGAGGTGGATCCGACAAAGTCGGCCATCCGGAGCACTTCCGCGGGACATTCCGGGTGCGCGGCGACCAGCGCCTCGGGATATTCAGACTTGGCGGCGGAGAGCCGCCGCGCCGGGAAGGTCGAGTGCACGATGCAGGCGCCCTGCCAGATCCGCATGTTGCGCCGGCCGCTCATCTTCCTCACGTAGTTGCCGAGATTGATGTCGGGCAGGAACAACACCGGCTGATCCGCCGGGATCGAATTGACAACATCCACCGCGTTGCGCGACGTGCACAGAACGTCGCTTTCCGCCTTCACGTCCACTGACGTGTTGATGTAGCTGACGATCGCATATTCCGGGTGGAGCCGCTTGAAGGCGCGCACCTGGTCCGCGGAACAGGCGTCCACGAGGCTGCAGCCGGCATCCTTGTCCGGGACCACGACGATCCGCGAAGGATTCAGCACCTTGGCCGTCTCTGCCATGAAGTAGACGCCGCAGAAGGCGATGACGCCGCCCTCGAAATCCCGCGCACGGCGGGAAAGCTCCAGACTGTCTCCGATGGCGTCAGCCAGTTCCTGGATCTCGGACTCCTGGTAGTGATGGGCGAGGATGATCGCACGCCTTTCCCTCTTGAGGTCCAGGATTTCTTCGGCAATCGAGGCGACAGCGGCCATGCTGACTTCAGTTTAGCAGCAGGAATCGCGGCGGCCCCAGTTCGCCGCGATCGAGTAGCGGACCACCCGTTCGAGCGTCAGGCGGGGATCGGGCGGCGTCCCGGTCAAGGGATGGGTTCGGTCCACGGCAAAGACTTGATTCATGCCAAGGTGCGGAAGGAAGTATCCGAGCACGCGGATGACCTCTTTCTGGAGCGCGGTGGATGCGCCGGCCGCGAACTGATCGTACTCCTTGAGACTCACACGCCGCGGGTAGACCACCGCCCGCGGAGCGAACAGCGCTGGCAGCAGATCGAGCAGCGCCTCGAGAGCCAGCGAATGGCCCTGTCCGGCGCAAAGATGATAGACGCGGCCGGGTTCCAAGCCGTCCAGGATCCGCGCGAGCGATTCGGTAACCCAGTCGAGCGGAACCAGGTCCACGGGAGCCTCTCCGCGATACGGCATCACGGGCAGCGGCGCACGGGTCACCAGCTTCAACAACTGATGGACATGGTTAATCCGGCGCACCTCGCCGGTCCGCGAGTCGCCGATGATCGAGGAAATGCGCACGATCGACACGGGCAGGCGGGGCATCTCCGCAATGACCAGCCGCTCGGCCTCGTACTTCGACTCCTGGTAGGTGTTGACGAACTGGTGGCCCGGCTCGAGAGGAGCCTCGGGGATCACGCCCTCGCGGCGGCCGCAAACGAACGCCGTGCTCACATGCACTACCCGCTTCAGCCGCGGGCAGCGATGAGCGAAATCGAGCACGGCACGGGTTCCGCCGGCGTTGGCCGCCATCGCTTCCTCGCGCGGCCGGTCGAATCTCGTGTCGGCGGCGCAATGGACGATTTCGCCGATGCCCGTGGGATCGGCCCGGCCGAGCTCCCCCGGCCGCGCGCACAAAAAAAGGCGCCGTGCCGGACCAGTGGACCGCAAGCGTTCAGCCAGCTCGCTTCCCACCAGTCCGGTGGCGCCCGTGATCAGGGTGTGCGTCAAACCCTTTCGAACGTGTATCCGCCCGTCAGGCAGACCTCGTGCGACGCCCCGCCAAATTCAGGAGGCAGGGTCAGGGAAAGCCGCTTCTGATCCGGAGTGAACTTCCACGATACAGGCTCGCCCTTCGCCAAATCCTCGCGAATCTGGGCTCCCGACCGGGAGCCGGCGTCAGGCGTTCAAGTACCGGGTAAGACGCTCGCGGCGGTGGACCTCGCCGGGAACATCGCGTGATCTTCCATCGCCGCCGCTCCGCTGAGCGCGAAGCTGTGGTCGGCCGCGATCGGCCCTTCGGACCGCACCACGGCTTGAACCGGGCGGGTGAGCGAGCCATCGGCTCCGAGTTCGCTCAGCATCGCGGCGAACTCCGGGAACCGGATCTTTACGTGGAATTCGGCTCGCGCGCGGGACAAGGCGTAGTCAAGCACGCCTCCCGACGGCGAGGATTCATCAAGGTCAAACATCAACGGACCGGAATCAAAGCTCCGGCCCTGCCATGTCATCGGCACGCCAGCGCACTGCGCGGACAGCTTCGACACACGGAATTGTAGAGTCTCCATGGCGTTCACTCCTGGATCGGATTTAGACGGCCGGTTTGGGCCGCCCACGCCAAGTATACTCCCTTAGGAAATGTCGTAGAGCCAGGCCGCCACCTTGGCGCCTTTCAGACACTTCTCGATCGTGGGCCAGGCCTTCTGATGGTCGTCACTTGCCACCCACTTCATCCGCTGTTCTTCTGTCTTGAAGCTGATCAGCAGCCGGTAGTTCCAGGAGCCGGGTCCGTTGCCGAGCATCGCTTTGCGGAACTTGAGCAGCCGGACCTCGACGAATCCGTCCTGGCGGCTGATCGCAGGCTTGAAAATCTTGCTGAAATTGGCGAGCAGCAGCTTCTCGTCGCCGACTTCGAGATCCACATGCAGTTGGATCGGATTGACGGGCGCTGGAGGCGCGGCGGATGCAGCCGCTCCCGCGGCCAGAGTGAGGATCGACGCTCTACGGTTCATGGGATGATTCTAACTCACCTGGATGACGACTTTGCCGACGTGCGCGGCGGATTCGAAATAGCGGAACGCTTCGCGGGCCTCTTCGAACGGAAAGACGCGGTCCGGCGGCGGGGGCGGGGCAGCGGAGGAGTTTTCCATGTCCTTGAACATCTCAACCGAGCCAACAAAAATCCCCTGGACGCAGACGTGCTTCATCAGCACGGGTGTGAGGTTCACCTCAGCCGCGCCCGCGGCGCGGTTGCCGATCAGCGAAATGCGCCCGCCCATCCGTACCGCACGGACACTCTTGTTGAACGTGGGTGCGCCGCATACCTCCACCACGTGATCCACTCCACGCCCGCCGGTCCATTCGCGAACGGCTTCCTCCCACGCCGGAGTCTCGACGTAGTTGATGGTATGCGCGGCGCCCAACTCGCGGAGGCGCGCCATTTTCGACTCGCTGGAGGAGATCGCGACCACTTTGGCGCCGTATCCCACAGCGATACTCAGCGCCATCACCGACACGCCGCCGCTGCCTTGGATCAGCACTGTGTCACCCTCTGAGACATGGCCCTGCGTCACTAGCGCATTCCACGCGGTGACCCCGGCGCAGGGCAGCGATGCGGCCGCCTCCGCATTCTTTGTGCGGCCGATTCTGACAACGGAGTTCTGGTGAAAGCAGACCTGCTCGGTGAGCACCCCTTGCGCGAATGCGCCGAGCGCCGACCGGGCCTTTTTCTCATCGACCAGGCCATCGATCCAAGCGGGCATGAACGCCGGGCACACCAGGTCGCCGGGACGGATGGGCCAGACTCCTTCCCCGACTTCGGTCACCGTCCCGGCGCAGTCCGAGCAGACGGTGAGCGGCAGCGGCAGTTTCTTGCTGTAGTGTCCGCGAATCACCAGCAGATCCCGGTAGTTGAGCGACACGGCTCCGAGGCGAATCATCACCTCGCCTGGCCCGGGAGGCGGGGGCGGCGCAACCTCTTCACATTGAAGCGCGTCGATAGAAAAGGGGCCGGTGATTCGCCAGGCTCGCATCGCCCCACTATTGTAGACTGTAGGTACTCCCGTGCGCCTTCGTTGGCTCATCCCGATTCTTACGGGCGGCGTGCTGTTGGCCGCCTCAGTCCGGCTGCATCTCAAGGACGGCGGCTTCCATGCCGTGCGCGAGTACGAAGTGCTCGAGGATCGGGTCCGGTACTACAGCGTCGAGCGCAGTGACTGGGAGGAAATTCCGCTCGACCTGGTGGATCTCAAGAAGACCCGGGACGAGGCGGGCGCCAAGGAAGCCGAGCGCAAGGCGGCGCAAGAGGCCTCCCGTGCGGAGCGGAAAGCCGAACGCGATGCGGAACGTGAAGTGGAGAGCGTTCCCGATGGCGGCGGCCCGTACTGGATCGGGCCGGGAACGCCCGCTGAAATAAAGCCGCTGAAGCAGGCCGAAACCAAGATCAACACGAACCGGAGGCGGTCCGTGCTCAAGGCCATGTCGCCGATTCCGATTGTGGCGGGCAAGGCGACGCTTGAGGTGGATGGTGAGCGGTCGGCTTTCGTGATCAATCACACGCGTCCCGACTTCTACTTCCGGCTGCTCAAGGAAGAACGGATTGCGATCGCCAAGATGGGTCTCAACAAGGGCAACCGCGTGGTCGAGAAGTGGAGCATCATCCCGGTGACCAAAGAGGTGATCCAGGATCCGGAGGAAGTGCCCACCTTCCGCCACCAGGCCGGCGAGAACCTGTTCAAGATCTGGCCCCAGAAGCCGATGCCGCCGGGCGAGTACGCCTTCATCCAATTCGAGCCCGGCAAGGCGAACACGCAGGTCTGGGACTTCGCGATCGCCGCCAACTGACGCATGTTCGAGTCAAGCGTATTCTGGCTGCGCGTGGCGGTGGTGTTATACGCACTGGGACTGGGCCATACCACAGTGACGGTGCTGCGGCGCACGCCTCTCCCGTTCGCACCCGCGTTCTGGGCGTTCGCCGTCGGCACCGTGCTGCACATGGTGTCGGTGGTCGAGATGTGGTTCGCCCTGGGACACCTTCCAGCCGACAATTTCCTACAGAGTTCGTCACTTTGCGGCTTTTTGCTGGCGCTGACGTTCCTGTTCACCTATTGGCGCTACCGGTTTGACTCGCTCGGAGTCTTCCTGTTCCCGCTGGTGTTCCTGATGTCGCTGGTGGGGGCGATGGAGCTGCCGGTGGCGTCCTGGTCGAACCAGAGCGTGCGCGGCGCCTGGCTGCTGGTCCATGTGCTGCTCGTGCTGTTGGGATACGCGGCCCTCGTGGTGATGGCGATGGGATCGGTCTTCTACCTGATCCAGGAACAGCATCTGAAATCGAAGAAGCCGCCGGTACTGTTCGCGCGGCTGCCACCGCTGGGAACACTCGACAACCTCATCAACCGGTCGATGGGGCTGGGCTTCGTGCTGCTGACGCTCGCCACCATCGCGGGCAGCATGTGGGCGTTCATTGAGTCCGGCACCCGCTGGATTGGCGAGGCCAAGGTCGCCATCTCGCTGCTGACCTGGGCGCTGGTGCTGCTGATGGTGTTTCTGCGGACCGCCGCTGGCTGGCGCGGACGCAAGGCGGCGCTGCTGTCGCTGGCCGTGATCGGGTGCTCAGCCATTACCTGGGCGGCGCACGTGGGGCTGAGGCCGCTGCTGGCGCGATGAAGCTGTCGATCACAGGACTGAACCATACAACCGCACCGGTTGAGGTTCGGGAGCGGCTGGCCTTCGATGCCGGCCTGCTGCCGGAGCTGATCACCGAGTTGCGGACGCAGCCAGGACTCCAGGAGGGGATGATCCTCTCCACTTGCAACCGTGTCGAGATTGCCGTGACCGCCGACGACGCCTGCGACACGCGGGGATCGGTGTCCGGATTTCTGGCACGGGCGCGGAAGGTGGATCCGCAGTGGGTGGGCCAGTTCCTCTATCACTACGACGACCAGCAGGCGATCCGGCATCTGTTCCGGGTGGCGGCGAGCCTGGATTCGATGGTTGTGGGCGAGCCGCAGATCCTTGGGCAGCTCAAGTCCGCATATGAGCTGGCCAAGGCGAGCGGAGGCGTGAACGGCGTGCTCGATTCCGTGCTTACGCGCGCCTTCAGTGTTGCCAAACGCGTGCGGACTGAGACCGAGATCGGCCAAAGCGCGGTGAGCGTGAGCTACGCCGCGGTGGAGCTGGCGCGGGAAATTTTCGGATCGCTCTCGGGCACCCGGGTGATCCTGGTGGGCGCGGGCAAGATGTCGGTTCTGGCCGCACGCCATTTGCAGCGGTCGGGCGTGGCGGAGATCCTGGTGACCAACCGGTCGCCCGAGCGGGCGCGGCAACTGGCGTCGGAGTTCCGGGGACGCGTAGTGGATTACGCGAGCTATCAGCAGTCGCTACGGGATGTTGACGTGCTGATCGCTTCGACCGGATCGGCTGAGTACATCCTGCACAAGGACGAGATGAAGCGCGTGATCGGCGCGCGCCGCAACCGTCCGATGTTTCTGATCGACATCGCCGTGCCGCGCAACATCGATCCCGCGGTAAACGAGCTGGACAACGTGTTCCTCTACGACATCGATGATCTGCAGAGAGTCGTCGAGCAGAACCGGTTGGGACGCCAGGAAGAGGCGCGGGCGGCCGAGCAGATTGTCGAGGACGAAGTCCAGCGGATGATCTCGCGGTTGAAGGCGCGCGAGATGAGCGCGGTCATCGTCGCGCTGCAGCAGCAACTGGACTCGATCGGACAGGGCGAACTCGAAAGGATCCGCGGGAAGCTGGGCACGCTGTCGCCGCAGCAGGAAGAAGCGGTGCAGGCGCTGATGCGCGGGATCCTGAACAAGGTAGCGCATGGCCCGATCGCCGAGTTGCGGCGGAGCTCGGCTGATGGTGGCGGGCCGGTGTTGGATGCGATCCGGCGCATGTTCCGGCTGGGAGAATGAATGCTGAGGATTGCTTCGCGCGGGTCGCAACTGGCCCTCTGGCAGTCGCGCTGGGTGGCCGGGCGGCTGGGCGGGTTGGGAGAAGAAGCGGGGATCGATGTGATCCGCACCACGGGCGACAAGATCACCGATGTCGCATTGTCGAAAGTGGGCGGCAAGGGCCTGTTCACCAAGGAACTGGAGGACGCCCTGATCGAGGGGCGCGCGGACTTGGCCGTCCACAGCTTGAAAGACATGCCTGTCGAGCTGCCTGCGGGCCTGGTACTGGCGGCAGTTCCGGTGCGCGAAGATCCGCGCGATGCGATGGTTGGGGCGCGGCTTGCCGATCTGCCTGCGGGAGCGCGCGTCGGCACGAGTTCGCTCCGGCGTGAGGCGCAGTTGCGGCGTGCGCGTCCGGACCTGGTGATTGAGTCCATTCGGGGAAATCTCGATACACGGCTGCGGAAACTCGATGAGGGCCAGTACGACGCAATCGTGCTGGCGGCTGCGGGACTGCGGCGCCTGGGGTGGGAATCACGCATTGCAGAGCTGCTGCCGGTTGAGGTGATGTGTCCGGCGGTGGGGCAGGGCGCGCTGGCGGTGGAGACGCGCGAGGATCCACCCGCTGCATGCCTGCGCCTGGAGGATGGCGCCGTGAGGGCCTGTGTCGATGCCGAGCGGGCGTTTCTGGGTGCGCTCGGCGGTGGCTGCCAGGTTCCGATCGGCGCGCATGGGTCGATTGTGGATGGCTCGCTGCGGTTGGATGGGCTTGTCATCGCTCCCGATGGATCGCGGCTGCTCCGCTCGGAGGTATCGGGTCCGGTGTGCGATGCCGAAGGTCTGGGGCGGGAGCTGGCGCGGGAGTTGTTGGGCGCGGGTGCGCGTGCCATCATCGAGCCAGTGCGGCAATGAGCAAGGTCTACCTGGTCGGCGCGGGTCCTGGCGATCCCGGCCTGTTGACTCTGAAGGGCCGCTGGGCGCTGGAGCGCGCCGATGTGATTCTGTTCGATCACCTGGCGAACGAGGAGTTGCTGCGCTACGCGCCAGAGTCCGCTGAGCGGATCTACGTCGGCAAGAAGAAATCGGACCATGCCTTCAGCCAGGAGGAGATCGCCGCCATCCTGGTGGACCGCGCGCGGGCGGGCAGGACCGTTGTCCGGCTCAAGGGCGGGGATCCGTTCATCTTCGGACGTGGCGGAGAGGAAGCGGAAGCGCTGGTGGCGGCGGGGGTCGAGTTCGAGGTGGTTCCTGGGGTGACGGCACCCCTGGGGATCGCGGCGTACTGCGGAGTTCCGCTGACGCACCGGGAGCACACGTCGGTGGTGACGTTCGTCACGGGCCATGATGCGGCGAAAATTGACTGGGCGCCGGTGAGCGGATCTGAGACGCTGGTGATCTTCATGGGCTTGACGCACATCGCCGGGATCGTGGACCGGATCATCGCCGCGGGCCGGGATCCGGAGACTCCGGCCATGGCCGTGCGCTGGGCCACGTATCCGCACCAGCAGACCGTGGCCGCCGCATTGCGTGAGCTTCCTGGCGCCATTGCCACCGCCAAGATGAAGCCACCGGCGACCGTGATTATCGGTCCGGTGGTGGGGCTGCGGGACCAGCTCGACTGGTTCGGGCGGCTTCCGCTTGCGGGCCAGCGGATCGTGATCACCAGGGCGCGGGATCAAGCGGGCAAGCTGGCGCAGCGGCTGCGTGAGCTGGGTGCCGATCCTGTGGAGTTCCCGACGATCCGGATCTGTGAGCCACGGGATTACTCGGCGTTGGACTCGGCTATCGCACGGCTGGAGACGTATGACTGGCTGATCTTCACGAGCGTCAACGGAGTGAAGTCGTTCACTGCGCGCCTGGATGCTTCGGCTCGCGATCTTCGGGCGCTCAAGGCGCGGATCTGCGCGATTGGTTCGGCGACAGCGGCGGCGGTCGAGTCGCTGCATCTGAAAGCGGATGTGGTCCCCGATGAGTACGTGGCCGAGGGCCTGATCGAGAAGCTGGCAGTGGAGAATTTGGCGGGAACCCGGATCCTGATTCCGCGGGCGGCGGTGGCGCGGGACGTGCTGCCCGTAGAGTTGCGGCGGCGTGGCGCGGTGGTGGATGTGGTGGAAGCCTACCGGACCGAAGTTCCAGAATCCGTTCCAGAGTGGAAAGCGCCAGTGGATTGGGTGACGTTCGCCAGCTCGTCAGCAGTCAAGAATTTCCTGGCGTTGGTGGGCCGGGAGCGGCTGGAGGGGGTGCGCATCGCATCGATCGGGCCGGTGACATCGGCGGCTGTGCGGCAGCATGGGTTGGAGCCGGACGTTGAAGCGAGGCCGTACACGGTGGAAGGCATGGTCGAAGCGATTGTGCGGCACCCGTAACGGTCGAACCACAGGCTCGCACTATTGGGGCATGGAGTCCATGCGGAACTCCAGGAGGACACATGAACCGCTTCACACAAGCGCTATACCTATTGGCGGCCGGCAGTCTCGCCGCCGCTGAACTTGACCATACACTCACCGCTGTTTTGAAGTCCGCGGGCTTCACCGGGACGGTTGGCCAGTCGCTCGAAAAAAAGCTTGGGCGGCCGCTGAATCCAGCGCTGGCCGATCTCGGCAGGCTGAAGTTCTTTGACCCCTCGGGCGGACTGCGGAACGACAACGCCTGCGCCGGATGCCACTCGCCGGCGGCCGGGTTCGGCGACTCGCAGCCGATGGCGATCGGAGTCCTGAACAACGGGGTAGTGGGCGCGGACCGGTCCGGCCCGCGCAATCAGCGGCGCACCCCGACGATCGTCAACACAACCTTCTTCCCCAAGCTCATGTGGAATGGGCGGTTCTTTGACCCCTCGGGCGATCCATTCGATTCGTCGAAGGGATTCACGTTCCCGGATCCCGAGGGCACGACACGCTTTCCGGCGAAGGACCCGGCGTTCTACCACTTGTTGGTCGCACAGGCGCACATTCCGCCGACTGAGCTGGTGGAAGTGGCTGGGTTCCGCGGGACACAAGGAACCATCGACCCGATCTTCGACCAGTTCGACGATGGCAGGGGTGATGCGGTACCACCTCCGGACAAGGATGGATTCAGGAACGAGGCGATCCGTGCCGAGGTGCTCAAGCGCTTGAACGGGAACGCTCAATACAGGCGGTTGTTCGGCTTCGTGTTTCCGAAGGTTGCCAGCGGCGGTCCGATCGACTTCGCGATGTTCGGCCAGGCGGTCGCCGAGTTCGAGTTCTCGATGACGTTCGCCGACGCACCCATCGACCGGTTCGCTCGCGGACAGATCAGTGCGATGCGCGACTCGGAAAAGCGCGGCGCGCTGTTGTTCTTCGGCAAGGCCGGATGCGTAAGCTGTCACGCCGTCGCCGGACAGTCGAACGAGATGTTCAGCGACTTCGACAACCACAACATCGGCATTCCACAGGTCGCACCCGCGTTCAGCCGCAACACAGGGAACGTGGTCTTCGATGGACCCAATCAGGACGAAGACTTCGGATTGGCGCAGATCACCGGCAAGGACGAGGACCGCTATAAGTTCCGCACTTCGCCGCTCCGCAATGTGGCGCTGCAGCCAGCGTTCTTCCACAATGGCGCATTCACGCGGCTACCCGACGCGATCCGGCACCACTTGAACGTGGCTTGGTCGAACCGGTATTACAATCCACTGCTCGGCGGAGTGGCGCCGGATCTGCTCTGGCGGCGCGGACCGATTCAGCCGGTGCTGGCGGCGCTCGATCCGAAGATCAAGCCGGTGGACCTGGACAGCGACGAGTTCGACGATCTGGTGACGTTCGTGGCTGGAGGGTTGCTCGATCAGCGCGCTTCGGCCAATGGCCTCTGCGCGGTGGTTCCCGGCTTTGTTCCGAGCGGGCTGCCGGTCCACCGGTTTCAGGGGTGCGGCCAGTAGTCTGATGTCATCGCCGGCGGCGTTGGCGGGATTTCGGTGGTGGACACGCTTTCGATCATGAACGGAATCGCGATTCCGTATTGAACCGAAGGAGACACTATGAATACCCATGAACCCATTCACGAAATCCGCTTCAGAAACGCGGAGGACTTCAAGCGGCAGATCGCTGCCCTGCCCACCGAGTCCGCTGGCGGCGGCGCCTGCCGCCTGATACGCGGTGCGGACGGGCAGCCGAAGTGTGCCGGGCAGTGCCAACCAGGCCGCCGATGCCAGTTGCTAATCCTCGAGGATGTCCCGGAACTGGTGGTCCGGTGCATGTGTATCCAGACTCCGCGCCGGTAATGCAGCGAACCGCTCGAATAATCCGCTGGACTGGTACCGCGAATTATAGCATTTTCACGTATAA
>VFZX01000134.1 GCA_016871015.1 Acidobacteriota bacterium
AGATCAACATCACCGCGTTGACCGTGCTTGGCGACACCGGATTCCGTCCTGCGTTGATTGCTTCAGAGAACTGGCAATATTCCGACAATCTGAGCTGGTACCGCGGCGGTCACACGTTCAAGTTCGGATTCGAAGCGGTCCGCCGCCGCTACAACCTGCTGCAGTCCACCGCCGCGCACGGCATCTACGACGTCACCGGAATCTACACGCAGAACATCATTGCCGCCGCCCGCACCGGACTGGGAGCCGCCGACGCCCTGCTCGGAGTTCCCTCGTCCGGCAACATCAACGCGCTTGCGGGAGTGCGCGGATTCCGCCGCACCGAGTTCGTCTGGTTTGTCCAGGACAGTTGGAAGCTGTCCCAGGCGCTCACGCTCACCTGGGGACTGCGCTACGAACTCTTCCCGGGCTTCCCGTGGGTCGAGGTCTACGACCGCCAGGCGAACTTCCTGCCGCACCTGGGCGACATCTTCGTCGTGGGCTCTCCCGAACTCCCCGAGCGCAGCGCCACGCGCACCGAGCGCAACAACTTCGGACCCAGGCTCGGACTCGCCTACAAGCTGGGAGCCTCGACCGTGCTCCGCGCCGCCTACGGCATCTTCTATTCCGGTGAATCGGTGCCGGAGACCAACCTTCCGGGGGTGAATCCGCCCTTCACCGGCTCTGTGGGATTCGTTAACAATCAGGCAGACTTCGCCGGTGCACGCCGCTTTAACCAGGGATTCCCGCTCAGCACTACCGGGAGTTTTCCGGCCACCGGCGCGCAACTCTTCACGATCGAGCGCGATTTCGCGCTGCCTTATACCCAACAGTGGAACGCAGGTCTTCAGCGCCAGTTGAATACGTCCCTTGTGCTGTCGGCCAACTACGTCGGAGCCAAGGGCACGAGTCTGGTGCTGGGCCCCAATATCAACCAGCCGCGCCCGGGGCCGGGAGCTGTTGCCGCGCGCCGGCCCTGGCCGCGATTCAACAACATCGCCGAGATCGCCACCGCCGGATCGAGCACCTACCACTCGCTTCAAGTGTCCGGCGAGCGCCGGATGCAGCGCGGTCTGTCGCTGCTGGTCTCCTACACCTGGTCTCACGCCATCGACAACGGCGGCTTCATCGGCAACCGCCAGGACCTGCTGAATCTCGCCGCCGAAAAGGCGAACGCCGATATCGACCTCCGCCACCGGCTCGCCGTCTCCTACACTTGGGAGCTGCCCTTTTTCACCCGGAACCGTGTCCTCGGCGGTTGGCGCACCAACGGGATCGCCTCCTTCTACGGAGGGCTCCCGTTCACGGTGAGCTCGGCGATCAACACCCTCAACGGATCCGGCAACCAGCGCGCGGACCGGCGCGGCCAGGGCTCACTTCCCCGGGACCAGCGGACTCTCAACCGCTACTTCGACATCGCCGCCTTCGCCGTTCCCGGCCAGTTCCTGTTTGGCAACGCCGCCCGGAACATCGTGACGGGTCCCGGCACGGTGCAGTTCGACCAGTCGTTCTTCAAGTCCTTCGCGTTCGACCAGGAACGGCGCTACACCATGGAGTTCCGGGCCGAGCTGTTCAACATCTTCAATACGCCGCAGTTCAACAACCCCGCTTCCGGAATCGGCAATCCGACCGCCGGCCAGATCACCACCGCCGGGTCCAAACCCACCTTCCAACGGACCTCGCGCCAGGTGCAATTCGCGCTGAAATTCTACTTCTGAAACCACCGCAATTGAGGAGCGTGGGAACCCGGTTTTCCCGTTCGCCTGATTTTCAAAAATACATTTCCTTGTTTTTCAACGAGTTACGTGCGCGGCTGCGGTTCGCCCAAAAATGCTTCTGGAATTCTGAGCATGCCAGAGCAAGTTATGGAAGACGAACCGATCATCTTCGTACCACCTCCGATGTCGTGGTTCTAACGGGATTCAATCCCTGATCGTGCGCCACCACGCCGCACAAAAACAACTTAACCATCACAATACCGTGTAAGAAACGAAACCGTTTCTGGTAGACTCAGGGAAAAGGCGCTCAATTGAGCGCCTTTCCTTTAGATTTGTTTCCGGCCCATACCCTCGCGCTTCTGCTGGCGGCGCTGGTCATCCTCATCAGCACCGCGTCACTGCCCTCGCGCCGCGCAAAGGAACCCCTGCGGAGACCCTATCCCGCCACCGTCCCTCCGGACATCGCCTCCGACTGGAGGAAGCGCATGGAGCGTGCCTACGAAGCTGTCTACCAGCGCAGGTTCCCTGCGGTGCTCGACGCGCTAGTCCCCACACGCCCCTGGATCTCCGCGTATGGCCCCAACCGCCTGTCCGGCCGGACTCTGGCGATCGCCGGTGGCGCCCACTACGGCATGCGGAATTACCCGGCCGCGCTGAAGGATCTCATGGAAGCGCGCCGCATTCTGCGCCAAATCGACGACCGTGAGGCGCTCGCCTCGGTCGCGTTGCAGCTCGCGGGACTCTATCGCGAGATCCTGGCCTACCCTGAGGCCATCGAATCGTCGCAGGAGGCGCACTCGCTGCTGCCTCGCGGTTCCACCCCCCGTGACCGCGCCCGGCCGTTGCTCGACCGCGCATTGTTGTTGATGGCCCGGGGGCTGCCAGCCGACGCGGTTCCATTACTCCACCAAGCCGTCGAGTCCGCCGGCCGCACCGGCGACGACCTCCTTGCGGCCGATTCGTGGGAAATCCTCGGACGTGCATTCCTGGCGCAAGGTGACCTCGGCCCCGCGGACCGCGCCATCGGCCAGGCATTCCGTCTCCGCTGGACCCTGCGCGATCCACTTCTGCCCCGCACGCACGCCAAAGTCGCCCTCCTCCGTTCGGCCCAATCGGACTATGCCGCCTCCGAGCGGTTCTTGCGGCAAGCGTTCCTCTTGCGCGACGTCCAGGCGATGCCCGACTGGACTCTCACGCCAGCATACGCAGAGTCCCTCGAGAGAGCCGGGAACCAGCGCGAGGCCTACGCCTAACTCCGTACCGCAACCGCGATGGTGAAACGGTTCCGGCTGCACCAGGTCCCGGCGCAACTGCGTTCGGCAGGCATCGCGTCGCTCGCCAACCTCTATAACGCCGCCGTCCAGACGGGACTCAGACTCTACAACAGCCGGCCGGAACCGGCCTTGGCGGAGGAACTGCTGGGCTTGGCCTCCTCGGCGCACGCGTTCAGCCTCCGTGGCGCCCACGCAGGCTACAGCAAAGGGTTCGAACATGCATACGCGCGTGCGTTCGAGTCGCCCTCATCCCCGGAAATCCGCCGCATGCGGCTCACGCGGATCGAGCAGGACACAGAAGAAGCGGCGCTTGAGGACAGCCCTGGCGATCTCGAGCCGGACTGGCGGAGCCGTCTCGCTCCGGACGAAGCGGCGATCGTGATTCACGCCGGTGAGCCGGAGTCCGCCGTGTGGACCGCGACCCGCGAATCCATCGATCTCTGCGCGATCCCCCACCGCTCGGAGTTGGCGCGCGCAACATCGGAGTTCCGGGCGGCGGTCGAATCCAGCTCCTCGTCGGCCGCTGTTGCAGGCCGGGCTCTCCACCAAATGCTGTTCGGGTGCCTGGGTCCGGAAGTCCATCGCAAGCCCCGCTGGCTGATTGTCGCCTCGGACGTTCTGTTCCGTGCACCTCTCGCCGCGCTCGTCTCGGGAGGCACCGCGGACCAGCCGCGCTACCTTGTCGAGCAGCACTCGATCCGCCTGATGCCGGGACTCTGGATGCTCGGCAAGGCCAGCAACACTTGGACCGGGCCGATGCTTGCCGCCGGTGACGCGGTTTACAACCGCGCGGATCCGAGAGCGCCCGGTTGGTCAAAATGGCCGAACGTGATCGAACTGCCCCGCCTTCCCGCGAGCCGGCAGGAGCTTCTCCGCTGCTCCCGCACTCAACCGGTGCCCGCCTTGATCCGGGCCGGGATGGAATCCTCGGCACCGGACCTCGAAACGGGACTGCGCTCCACCAAGCCAGCCGTCCTGCATCTCGCCGCGCACGTCACGCCTTCACCCGGGACCCCGGAGGAGAGCTTGCTTGTTCTGAGCCCATCAAAGGACGGCGTCCCCGGGCTTCTCGGCACCGAGTGGATCACCAGCCAGCGCGCAGCGCCCGAACTGGTAGTGATGAGTGGATGCCGGTCCGGATCCGGCGAGGTCCGGCCGGGGGACGGCCTGATGGGGCTGACCCGTGCTTGGATCGCAGGGGGCGCTGCCGGAGTGGTCGCGACACATTGGCCCGTACCCGACGACCAGGGAGTCTTCTGGGAGTCCTTTTACCGCCACCGTGCGGAGCCTGGCACAGCCGTCGACCAAGCGCTCCGCATGGCTCAAATCGAAGCTCTCAAGAGCGGGACGTTTCGAGCAAAGGCGGCGAACTGGGCGGCATATTTCCTCGTATCCTCGCGGTGATATTCCACAGGTGTACCAAATTGATACCACAAATATGGGGATCCTCCCCCGCGAAATAATCCTTGCTTCGCGGGTATGCTCTATTGATATCATTGTCTTCTGGAATAGACCCGGCGTGGCTATTCTACCGGCGTACGATGTTGCGCCCCACACCTTTCCCAGTGTGTTTCATAGCGAGGGAATTGAAAAGCAATTCACTCAAGCAAATCGGATCGATTTTCTCGGACCGGATTTCCCGCAAGCTCCGGTACTGGAACCGCAAGCCTTCTATGTCCGCTGCCACGATTCCACTTGACACTATCGCCCACGCCGCCGAAGCGGTTGATGTTGACGCACTCCTTCCGGAGCCGTGTCCATTTTCACGCCCCGACAAGTGGACAGTGCTGGTGGACCAGATCAAGTCCGGTGATCCTGCGGGCCTGGAGTCCTTGTACCGGTACTTCTCGCGTGGCGTCCGGTACAGCTTTTACCGCCAGTGCGGCCGGCAGGAGCTCGAGGACAAGGTCCACGACACATTCCTGATTGTCGTCCAGGCCATCATGAGCGGCGAAGTCCGGGTCCCCGGCCGTCTGGTCGGCTATATCCGTACGGTCGTCCGCCGCCAGATCGCCTCCCACGTCAACATCGCCACAAGCGGGAAACGCGACGATGTTGACGTCGAGCCGGAAGAGTCCATTCTAGACTACCATCGCGACCCGGAGCAAGCCGCCATTCGGGATGAGCAGGTAGGGATTATCATCGAAATGCTCGCCGGTATCAGCGACCGGGACCGTGAAATTCTGACACGCTTCTACATCGACGAAGATCCGACCGATGTAATTTGCAACGATATGGGGCTCACGAGAAACCAGTTCCGCCTCCTCAAGTCCCGAGCCAAGGCCCGCTTTTGCGAAATAGGGCGTCACAGGCTGGGGATCCGCGATTTTTCTCGAAGTTCCGTGAGAACTTTGGAGGACGAATGACACTATATCTAAGGGGAGGCAAATTTCGAACTCCAACCAGCCTGATGAAAATGAGGACACTTTGGGAGCCTTAGCCTTGGAACCGCATATCGAAGCACACATCAGCGAGGACGACTTGGAGTTGTACGCGCTCGGCCGTCTCAGGGGAAGCGCCGCCGAACAGGTTGAGGAGCATCTTCTGTTCTGCAGCCACTGTCAAACCGAACTCGAGAACTGGGACGAGTTCGTTCGCGCATTCCGGATCGCCGCGCCGAAGGTGACGGCAGCACGCAAGCCGCAGCCGCCCGTCTGGAAGGAGTGGCTGAGCCGCATGCGACTGGAGTATGCCGCTCCGGTCCTGGCCATGGCGGCCTTCGGAGTCATGGCCTTCCTGCCGCGCGAATACAAGGAGCCCGGACTCGCCAGCGTGTCACTCATCTCGATGCGGGGCGAAGCCGAGACCGTTCCCAAGGTGGTGGCGGGAAACCGGCTTCACCTGACTCTGGACGCCCGCGGGCTCCCCGAGGTCCCGGTCTACACCGTCGAGATCGTGGACGCCAAGGGGACCCAGTTGTGGACCGGGCAGAGCAAGCTGGCTCCAAACGGAATCGCCGTTACGACCAGCATCGCCGTGTCCGCCGGGCAGCACTGGATCCGGGTCTATGCCGCGGACCAGCTACTCCGCGAGTTCGGCCTGCTGGCTGAGGCGCCGCAGTGATTCCTCGAACGGCGCGCGCGCGACCCCGCGCTCAGTGATGATGGCCGTCACGTAGCGCGAAGGAGTCACGTCGAAAGCGGGATTCTGCACGGCGATCCCCTCGGGCGCCACGGGGACCCCAAACACCTCCGTCACTTCCTTGCCCGGTCGCTGCTCGATCGGAATCCGGTCTCCGGATGCGAGCGTCAGGTCGAGCGTCGAGACCGGAGCCGCCACGTAGAACGGGACCCCGTTCTCTTTAGCCAGGACCGCGACCGAATAGGTGCCGACCTTGTTGGCCACATCTCCGTTCGCGGCAATCCGGTCGGCGCCCACCACCACGCATCCAATCCGCCCCTGCCGCAGGAACCAGCCGGCCATATTGTCAGTGATCAGCGTTGTCGGAATTCCGTCCTGTTGCAGTTCCCAAGCCGTTAGGCGGGCGCCCTGCAGGAATGGGCGCGTCTCATCCGCAAACACGTCGATCTTCTTCCCCGCCTCCACCGCCGCGCGGATCACCCCGAGCGCCGTGCCGAACCCCGCGGTCGCCAGCGCCCCGGCGTTACAGTGCGTCAGCACGGTCTTGCCATCCGGCACCAGTTCCGCCCCATGCCGCCCCATCGACCGGTTGATCTCGATGTCCTCTTCCTTGACCCGCTGCGCTTCCGCCACGAGCGCCGCGCGGATCTCCTCCACCGGACGGCCCCGCAGAGAGGCGTACAGCCGCTTCATCCGGCCGATCGCCCAGAACAGATTCACCGCCGTCGGCCGCGTCCCAGCCAGGACCGTGCAGATCCCCTCCATCTCCTCATCCATCCGGTCCGGATCCGCATGAAGCGCGCCTATCGCCACGCCCATCGCCGCCGCGACTCCGATCGCCGGAGCGCCACGGATCACCATGGTCACGATGGCGTCGGCCACCTCCAGGTAGCCCCGGCACGTCACGTAGGTGATCTCGCGCGGCAGCTTGGTCTGGTCGATCATCACCACGCCGGAATCCGTCCACTGAATGGTCTCTACCATGTCAACATGTCCCTCTGAGTGAATACGAAAGCAATCAAAAAGCTGAGATTGTAGGTGGCGTGTAATGCCGTCGACGCCGCCGTCGACCCGGTCTTCCACCGGGCCCATCCAAATGCGACTCCGGCCAGCCCGATCAGTAGCACGTGCCGCCACGACCAACTGTACTGCGGTCCATGCACCAGCGCGAACGGAGCCGCCGCCAGCGCGATTCCCGCCGCGTCACCGAACGTCCGCCCGAGCAGCGGCTGGATAAACCCGCGGAACGCCAGTTCCTCGCACAATGGACCCAGCGTGGTGGCGAAGACCCCCACCAGGATCACCGCCCCCCAATTCGTCAACAACGCCTCCAGCGCGGACTTGATCGGAACCTGCCCGATCAGGTTGGACAACAGCGCCACCACCAGCATCAGCGCCGGACCCAGCGCCAGGCACCGCAGGATCTGCCCGCCATCCGGCCGCCACGAAAGCGACTCCCAAAACGGACGCCGGTAGCGCACGCGCAGGATCGCCGCCAGCGCCAGGAACCAGAATCCGTAGAGTCCGAACTGGATCACCATGGCCGCCGCCGCTTTCGGCAACGCGCCTCCCGCCACTGCCTGGACCCCGGCCAGCAGGCCCACTGCCGCCGCCAATGACGGCAGCCCAGCGCCAACAAACAGCGCCAGATCCCGGTATCCCCAAAACACGTTCGAGATCATTCCTGCTCGGCGAGGATCGCCGCCAGCAGCGGGATCATGATTTCGTGGTGCCCGGTGATCGAATAGCCCTTGCCGCCCGCGCCCGCATGGGGACGGTCCACCACGTTCACCTTGGGCCGGTAGTGCTGCAGGAAATCGAAGTTCGCCGTCGTGAACCGCGCCAGCGGATAGCCCAGATTCCGTACCGCCGACACCGCCTTGAGGAACACCTCCGGCAGCACGACGGCCGAGCCGACATTCAAGAACACTCCGCCGCCGTTCAACCCGCGGATCACCGAACAGAACAGCCGGAAGTCGGTGTGCGTCGCGTGGCCGATCGCCGCCGGATCGGCGTGCGGATGGGTGTGTGGCGTGTCGGTCCCAACCGCGATATGGACTGTTACCGGCGCACCGTGGTGCCAGGCTTCGAGCAGCAGGCTGGACGCGGAATAACGGGGATCCGAAGTCTGATTGAGCAGCCGTCCGAGGGCCTCTCCCGCGCCGGCGCCCGCCGCCATCGCCTCGCGATAGGCCTGATTCATCTCCCGTCCTGTCTCCTCGGCGGATCCAAAGCTCCCGTCGGGCAGCACGGCTTCGACATCCTCGCTTGTCTGTCCGGCCAGTGCGATTTCGAAATCGTGGATCGCCGCCGCGCCATTCATCGCGAACGCCGTCGCCCAGCCGCGCCGCATCAGGTCCACCAGCACCGGTGCCAGTCCGCACTTGATCACGTGTCCGCCGATCCCCCATACGATCGCCCGGTTCTTCCGCCGCGCCTTGACCATCGCGTCAGCGACAGCCCGCAGCGAATCGGCCGCGAGCAGCTTCGGGAGTCCGTCGAGCCAGGACATCAGTCCCGCGCCCTGCCTGTACGGCGTCGCGAAGTGCGCCACGCGAACCTTGCCTCCGCGCGCGTGCAGCGGCACGGTTTTCAATTTGGAAAAGTCCAACGGCTTTTGCTTGTATTTACTCATTTCGCGTCAGCATTCTCGCCAGGGATTGCCCCGTGTAGCTGCTCTTGACCCGTGCCACTTGCTCGGGCGTCCCCGCCGCCACCAGTTGCCCTCCCCGCTCCCCGCCCTCCGGACCCAGGTCGATGATCCAATCGGCGCACTTGACCACGTCCAAGTGGTGTTCGATCACCGCCACCGTATTGCCCAGGTCCACCAGGCGCTGCAGGACATCGAGCAGCTTCTTGACGTCGTCAAAGTGCAGTCCCGTGGTGGGCTCATCCAGGATGTAGAAAGTGCGCCCAGTCTGCCTGCGGCTCAGCTCGCGCGCGAGCTTGATCCGTTGCGCCTCGCCCCCGGAAAGCGTCGTCGACGACTGCCCGAGATGAACATAGCCCAGCCCCACGTCGCACAGCGTCCGGATTTTCGAGTGGATCTGTGGAAACGACTCGAGCAGTGGCGTTGCGTCCTCGACTGTCGTTTCAAGCAGGTCCGCGATCGACAGCCCCTTGAACTTCACCTGCAGCGTCTCGTGATTGTAGCGCCGCCCCCGGCAGATGTCGCAGGTGACATAGACGTCGGGCAGGAAGTTCATCTCGATCCTCTTGAGCCCGTCGCCCGTGCAGGCCTCGCACCGCCCTCCCTTGACGTTGAAGCTGAACCGGCCCGGTTTGTAGCCCCGCTCGCGCGATTCCGGCAGCATCGCGTATAGGTCGCGGATCGGCGTGAACACTCCGGTGTAGGTGGCCGGATTCGACCGCGGTGTCCGGCCGATCGGCGACTGGTCGATCTCGATCACCTTGTCGATATGCTCCAGCCCCTCGATCGACTTGTGCGCGCCCGGAGCGTGCCGGGATCCGTACACATGCCGCGCCAGCAGCCGGTACAGGATGTCGTGGATCAGCGTCGACTTCCCGCTGCCCGACACGCCTGTCACAACGATCAGCATGCCCAGCGGAAACGCGACGTCGATGCTGTTCAGGTTGTGCTCGGAGGCGCCGCGCAACACGAGCTGGTTTCCGCTGCCCTTGCGCCGCTTGCCAGGAAGCGGAATGGCGGTCCGCCCGGACATGTAGCTGCCCGTGAGCGATTCCGGATGAGCGCGGATCTGATCGGGCGTGCCAATCGCCACCAGCCCTCCGCCGAGCCGGCCCGCGCCCGGACCCAGGTCGATCACGTAGTCGGCGCGCGCGATCGTCTCCTCGTCGTGCTCCACCACCAGAACCGTGTTGCCCAGGTCACGCAGCCGGCACAGCGTTGCGATCAGCCGGTCATTGTCGCGCGGGTGCAATCCGATCGATGGCTCGTCGAGCACATAAAGGACGCCTCGCAGCCGCGACCCGATCTGGGTTGCCAGCCGGATCCGCTGCGCTTCGCCTCCCGACAGCGTCGCCGCCGAGCGCTGCAGATTCAGATAATCGAGCCCCACGGCGCACAGGAAATCCAACCGGTTGACAATCTCCTCGACCACCTTGCCGGCGATCTGGATCTCGCGCGCCGTCAGCTCCCATCCAGCCGCGGTCGACCGGGCCCGTGCGAGCGGCATCCCGGTGAACTCGCCGATCGCGGTCCCCTTTACCTTCACCGCCATGCTCGACGGCTTGAGCCGCGCGCCACGGCAGGTTTCGCACGGCTGCGGCGACATGTACTCGAACATCCCTTCCGAGTCGCCGTAGTGCCGGTCCAACAGCGCGAGGATTCCATCGAACCCGCCGTCGCCCTCGAACAACGCGCGCTGAACCTTGGCGCTGAGCTGCTCAAACGGCTTCGACAGCGCGACACCCGCCTTCCGGCCGTACTGCTCGGCCGCCTGGCTGGTGAAGTTCGCCCAGTAAGGCATTGCTCCGTCGAACAGCGGCTTGGCTGGATCCGTCAGCACCTTGGCGGAATCGAACCGCCACTTGTTGCCCAGGCCGTTGCATGCCTCGCACGCGCCATACGGACTGTTGAACGAAAAGCTGCGCGGCTCAAGCTGCGGGACGCTCGATCCACATTCGGGACACGCGAGCTTCTGGGAATAGAGCCGCTCCTCGCCGTTGACCACCGCCACGAGCACAAGCCCGTTGGCGAGCTTGGCGGCGGTCTCGATCGACGCTTCCAGCCGCTCCGCCATTCCGGGCTTGACCACCAACCGGTCGACCACCACTTCGATCGTATGGTTGCGCCTCTTGTCGAGTACGATCTCTTCTTCCAGTCCGCGCAACGTTCCGTCGATCCGCGCGCGCACGAATCCCTGCCGCTGGAGCTTTTCGAGATCCTTCTTGTACTCGCCCTTGCGGCCCCGCACCACCGGCGCGAGAATCATGATCCGCTCGTCCTGCCGCATGGACGTGATCTGCTGCAGGATCTGCTGCGTAGACTGCGGCATGATCTCGAGTCCGCAAGTGGCGCAGTGCGGGACTCCGATCGAGGAGTACAACACGCGCAGGTAGTCGTAGATTTCGGTGATCGTCCCCACGGTCGACCGCGGCGACCGCGCCGTCGTCTTCTGCTCAATCGAAATCGCCGGGGAAAGCCCATCGATCGAATCCACGTCGGGACGCTCCATCTGGTCGAGGAACTGCCGCGCGTACGGCGACAGCGTCTCGACGTAGCGGCGCTGGCCCTCAGCGTAAATCGTGTCGAAGGCGAGCGACGACTTGCCTGACCCGCTGAGCCCCGTGATCACCGTGAACGTGTTCCGCGGGATTTCGACGTTGATGTTCTTCAGGTTGTGCTGGCGTGCTCCATGCACCGAGATCCGGTCAAGCATGGAGAGTCTGCAAGTACGCAAAGCTCTGGCGCAGGCTCGCCAGCGGATCCCCTGGCGTCTGGTCCTGCTCGACGAAGTAGTGCTTCACGCCCGCGGATTTGGCGGCCTTGAGGACAGCCGGAAAGTTCACCACGCCCCGGCCGACTTCGGCGAACGCGTCGCGCGGGATCTTCTCGTCCAACCGCGGCGGGACGCCCTTGTGCAGATCCTTGAGGTGCATCAGCGGTACCCGGTTCTTGTACTTCTTGAGCAGCGCCACCGGATCCGCGCCCGTCACCGTCACCCACATCACGTCCATTTCAAGCTGGACCAGCTTCGGATCGGACTCGGCCAGCAGCACGTCAAGCAGCGTCCGGTTGCCATCGGCCTTTTCGAACTCGAAGGCGTGATTGTGGTAGCACAGCGTGAGTCCGGCCTTGCGGCACAGCTCACCAGCCTTGTTCAAATTCGCGGCGAGCTTCTGGATCACCGGAACTCCGCCGCGGTCCGCGGGCGCGATGTACGGACACACGGCGTACTTGAATCCGCGCTTGGCCGCATTGTCGACCGCGGCGGGCAAGTCCGCCGTCTTGTGCAGGAACATCGGCGTGTCCAGGTGCAAGCTGACCGGTTTCAGCTTGGTGGCGGTGAGCGGCGTCCAGATCTGGTCAAGATTCGCGTAGGTCGCCTCCACTTCACGGAACCCGATCTCTTCGATCGACTGCAGCGTCCCGGCGGCGTCCTTTGGCAACACTCCGCGCACGGTGTAAAGCTGCACGCCGACCGCCGGGAGCACCGGCTTGGCCGTGAGTCCGGGCGCCAACGCAATCGCCGATGCCGTGAATGTCCTGCGGGTGAGAAGGCGCATCTTGATCAGTGTAGCCAACTCCGCGCAGGTTCAATCCATCCGCAGCGCCCTCGCAGGATCGATCCGGACCGCCCGCCCAACTGGGACTGCCGCCGCCAACACTCCGGTCACCGCCAGCGCTTCCAGCACGGGGACAATCACCGCGGCATCCGATGCGGAGGCCTCGAAGAGGAATCCCCGGAGCCCTGCCTCCGCCGCCCGTCCAGCGGCGAACCCGGCGGCGGTGCCTGCCACCAGCGGCCCCATCAATTCCCGAACCACCCGTGCGGCAACCCGCATCGCCCGCGCGCCCAAAGCCATCCGCACCGCGATCTCCCGTGTCCGGCGGGCGACGGCGTGGGCCAGAACGCCGTAGAGCCCGATCCCCGCCAACGCCAGCGCCACCGCGCCGAAGAATCCGGAGAGCGCCGCCACCAGCCTCTCCCGGACGGTTTGCGCGCGAATCAGATCTTCTTGCATCCGGATGTTGTCCAGCCGCAACCCGGGGAACTGGTCCGCCATCAGGCGGCGCACTGGACCCGCAAGCGCCGCCGCGCTCGCCCCGGGACTCAGGCGCATCGTGACCGCCGCCTCCAACCTTCCCCCGTTCACGCTGAACACCGCCGGGCGGACTGCCTCGCGCACGTCGCGCATCCGGATGCCGCCCGCCACACCGATGATCTCGACCTTCTTGTCCCACACAAGAATCGACTCTCCCACCGCGCTCCGGCCTCCATAGTAGTGGCGCGCGAATTGCTGATTCACGATCGCCACCGACCATGTGTCCTCCGGTCTGAACATCCGGCCCTCCACAAGCGGAATCCCCATGACGCCGAACCAGTCCGCATCCGCGTGAAACGTGTACGGACCCTGGATCTCCACCGGCCCGTTGCCAACCTGAATCTTCCCGATATTCGCGCCGCCCGTCTGCACCGGCCATCCACTCAGCCCAACCTTCTCGACGCCCGGCAGTTCCGCAAGGCGGCTCGCCAATTGCCTCCAGGTGCCCGGCTGCAGGTGCGGCTGCGCGGCGAAAGCCTCCAGTAGCATGATCCGCTCGGGCCGGAACCCGAGCTCTTGCCGGTCCAGCCGGCGCAGCGAGCTCCCAAGCAGTCCGGCGCAGAAACAGACGGCCAGGCAGAACGCCACCTGCAGCGCGATCGCGATCCTTCCTGGTCCGCGCCCCGTGATCGTGCCCGCGCCTTCCTTGAGTGCCGCCGCCGGACTCGCACCGGGGCACGCAGCGCCGGCAGCAGTCCGAACAGCAGTGTGACCGCAAACGCCAGGACGATCCCCGCTGCCGCCACCCGCGCGTCCATTTCCAGCGGCAGCCGGACTGGGTTGTCGGGCGGATTGAGACGTGCGGTCACCAGCGGCGCGCTCCACCAGGCGAACAGCAGTCCCAGTGTGGCGCCTGCGGCGCCGAGCATGAGGCTCTCCACCAGCAGCATCCGCGCGAGCCGCCGCCGTCCTGCTCCGATCGCCGTTCTCAACGCCAGCTCCCGCGCGCGTCCGGCGGACTGGATCGTGATCAGGTTTCCAACGTTGGCGCAGCAAAGCGCCAGCAGCAGTACCGCCATCATGCACAGGATCGTGATCGGGACCCTGAAGTCGCGCTGGAAATTCGAGATCCCTCCCGCCGCGGGAAGCAGCCTGAGCTGCGCGCCGAGGTACGCATCGCGAAAGACCTCAGGCCGGTGGATCGCCGAGTCCTTCACGAACGACTCGCGCTCGCGGCGGAAGGCGGCCCGGAGCTTCTCCACCGCGCTGTGCGGCGCGACTCCGGGATCGAGATGAACCAGGATCCGCGCGTTGCGGGCCTGGGCCTTGCCCATCCCCGTCGTCGTTGGCTGGTTCGCAAGCAGTGGCAGAAACACGTCAATCACGGCTCCGGTAGCGGTGCCAGTGAACTTCGGCTCAATCACTCCCACCACCGGATAGACTTCGCCGAGATACCGGAACGTCTTGCCTCGAGCCTGCGCCGCCCCACCGAAGCGCCTCACCGCGTAATCATGGGTCAGCACGGCGATCCGGTGGTCCGCCTCCGCCGTGTCCTGTTCGCGTCCGAACAGCCGCCCGGTGGAGGCCGTCAGACGGAAATCCTCGAACGCCGCCCCGCTGATGTACTGTCGCGTCACCTTCTCAGTCTCTTCCACGCCGCCGAACGTGATGTCCTGGCGGTCCGCGAAGCTCACCATGAACAGGCGCGCTTCACCGTTCATCGCCTCGCGCATCCGCCAGGAATTCGTCATAGGAAAACGAATCGCGATCCGCCCGCGCGCCGTCGATGTTGAGCATCGTGTAGCGGAGGAAGTACAGATGCCCGGCTCCCGCCACGGGCAATTCGCGTAGAAAACCTGCGTCGAGCAGCCGGAAGGCCGACAGGACCGCGCCGGTCCCGATCGCCAATGACAACACCGCGGCAAGCGTTGCCGTCTTCCGCTTGGCCAGTTGCCTCCAGCCAAAGACCACGTCCGCGCGGAGTGAATCGAGCCACTGCGCCACCTTGATGTCGCGGCTCGCTTCCCGGTAGCGCAGCTCGCCGCCGAACAGCCGCGCACCGCCGGCCTCCTCAATGTGCGTCCCGACCTCCTCCGCGATCTCCCGCTCCACGCGCGAGGGGAACAGCGCATTGCGAATCCGGTTCCAATAAGCCATGTCAGGCCATCCTTAATACGCGGTTCACCGCCGCCGTCACTGAATTCCACCGTTGCTCGGCCTGCTCCAACTGCTTGCGGCCCGCGCGCGTGAGCGAATAGGCGCGGACCCGCTTGCCGTTCTCCCTCGCCACCCACTCGGCGGTGATCCAGCCGTCCTCCTCCATCCGGTGCAGCGCGGGGTAGAGCGATCCCTGTTCGACAGCGAGCACGTCACCGGAAGCCTCATGGATGGCCGCCATGATCGCGTAGCCGTGGAGGGGCGCACGCTTGGCGAGCAGCTTGAGAACGAGGAGAGTCAGGGAGCCTTGCAGCGCATCCGATTGAGGCATACAGTTATCTTACCAAGACATCTTAATATAAGCGGGATGCGATAATGCTGTCTTCCATTGATGAGACCGCGCCCTTCCGAGAGCCCGATCACGGCCCTGGAGTTGTGTGCAGGCGCGGGAGCCCAGGCACTCGGATTCGAACAGGCCGGAATCGGGCACGCCGGGTTGGTGGAGCTGGACCGGCATGCCTGCGCGACGCTGCGGTTGAACCGTCCGGGCTGGCGGGTGATCGAACAGGATTTGAATGCGTTCGACGGATCTGAGTTCCGCGGCGTCGACATCATTTCCGGTGGACTGCCGTGCCCTCCTTTCTCCGTCGCCGGAAAGCAGCTCGGCACCAAGGATGAGCGGAACCTGTTTCCGGCAATGATCCGCCTCGCGGACCAGATCCGGCCGCGCGCCATCATGATCGAAAACGTCCGCGGCTTCCTCGACACCGTGTTTGAGGACTACCGCGGCTACGTGCGCCGCGCACTGGTCAAACTGGGATACGAGCCCGGCTGGAAACTGATGAATGCCTGCGATTTCGGAGTCCCGCAGTTGCGGCCCCGCGTGGTGTTCGTCGCGGTCCGCAAGGAGTTGTCCGGCCACTTCCGTTGGCCGGAGCCCACTGGCGTCCCGCCTCCTGCCACCGGCGAGGTATTGCTCGATCTGATGGCGGAAAACGGCTGGCCTGGGGCGAAAACTTGGGCGGCGCTCGCGGACGGGATCGCACCGACGATTGTCGGGGGCTCGCACAAGCACGGCGGTCCGGACCTTGGACCCACGCGCGCCAGACGTGCATGGGCAGCACTCGGAGTAGACGGCATCGGAATCGCGAACCAGGCGCCGGAGCCCGGATTCCACGGCAATCCGCGACTCACCGTGCGGATGGTTGCACGCCTCCAAGGCTTCCCCGATGCGTGGCAGTTTTCCGGCTCGAAGACTCACGCATACCGCCAGGTGGGCAACGCGTTTCCGCCTCCGTTCGCGCGCGCGGTGGCGGAGAATCTGCGCGCATGTCTGGCCACGCCGCGGTTGTTGCGCGTGGCATGCTGAGAGGATCCAATGGACACACTGCCCCCCGAACACCGCTCGGAAAACATGCGGCGGATCCGCGGCAAGGATACCGCTCCCGAAATGGCGGTACGCCGTCTGGTCCACGGCATGGGATTCCGCTACCGCCTCCACGTCGGCACTCTGCCCGGCAAGCCCGATCTCGTGCTGCCGCGCCTCAAGCGGATCATTGAGGTGCAAGGCTGCTTCTGGCATCAACATCCCGGCTGTATAGATTCCCATGTCCCCAAGACCCGCGGCGAGTATTGGCAGCCGAAGCTTGCGCGCAATCAGCAACGGGACTGCGACAAGCTCAAGGGTCTTCAGGCGCTCGGCTGGGAAGTACTCGTAGTCTGGGAGTGCGAGACCAGGTCCAATGCCAAGCTTGCGGAGAAGCTCGATCGTTTTCTGAGCGCCGCGCGCTGACTCCGTTGTGGCACGGCGTACTTGGTGATACGCTGCCATCCATGCGAATCGATCCCCGCGCTTTGCTCATCCTCATCGCCGCCGCGATGCCCGTCTCCGCGCAGAACATCTTCGGAACCATCCTCGGATCCGTGCGCGACCCGAGTGGGGCCGCGGCCCCGCGGGTCCGCGTTACCGCCACTGCCACTGACACAGGCCAGTCCTACGAAGGCGCCACGAATGATTCCGGCTACTACGAGTTCTCCTACCTGAAGCCGGGCCGGTATTCGGTCCGTGTCGCCGCCAGCGGATTCCAAACGGCGGAGCGCCCCCGCGTCGACCTTCGCGTGGAGGACCGCATCCGCCTGGACTTCGATCTCAAGGTCGGCGAAGTCACAACCTCGGTGTCGATCACGGGCGAGGCGCCTCCGGTCCAGTCAGAATCTGCGTCGCTTGGACAGGTGATCACCGAACGGACGGTCCGGGAAATGCCCGTCATGGGCCGCAACGTGTTCGAACTGGCCGGACTCGCCGCCGGTGTCCAGGTGAATCCGACCGCGGAGAAGCGCGTACTCGCCAAGGGCGGCTTCGACAACGCGGACATCGCGATGAACGGCGGCCGGATCCGCACCAACGAGTACCTCCTTGATGGCGTCACCGTCCTCCTGCCTGAGAACAACAATCCCGCCGTCGCCCCCACGCCCGAAGGCACTCAGGAGTTCAAGGTCCAGACCGGAAACAGCGGCGCGCAGTTCGGCCGCACCGGCGGCGGCACGATCAACGTGGTCACCAAGGGCGGCACGAACGAGTTCCATGGGACCGCATTCGAATTCTTCCGCAACGCCCGGCTCACAGCCAACGACTTCTTTGCCAACGCCCGGCGGCAGGAGCGTGGCTCGTCGGACTTCCACACCTTTGGCGGAACCATCGGCGGTCCAATCAAGCGGAACCGGACCTTCTTTTTCGCCGAATACCAGCAGTACCGCGAGCGGATTTCCGGGGCGGGCGGCGTCCTCACCTTTCCAACGATGGAGCAGCGCGCGGGCGATTTTTCCGCGACCCGCGTGGCCGACGGCAGCCCTGTCACGATCTACGATCCTTTCACCACCCGCCCCGCAGCGTCAGGGACCGGGTTCACCCGGACACCCTTCCCCGGCAACCGGATTCCCGCGCCGCGCATTGATCGCGTGGCGTCGCGCTCCGTGCAGCACCTTCCACAGCCGAACCGCGACGGTGAAGGTCCCGCGCGGCTGTTCAACTTCGCCTACTCCACCAACGACAGCGTCACCAGCGACCAGGGCTCAATCCGTGTGGATCACCGCTTCTCTGACCGGCACGGTATATTCTCACGCTTCACCCGCACGGTTACGCGCATTTTCAGCGCGCCGGTCCTGGGCACGATCGCCGACACCGGCGCCGACCCGCAGGTCCAGTCGTTCCTCAACGGAGTGATCAACGGGACCTTCGTCTTCTCGCCCACGCGCATGGTCAACTACCGCTATGGCGCCACGCGCAAGCTGCAGGACGCGACTCCCTACTACTTCGGACAAATCAAGCTCACCGATCTTGGCTTCCCCAGCTACGTCTCCGCCGCGACACAACAGGAGGTCTTCCCGCAGATGTCGTTCACCGGATACTCGGGCGTCGGCACCGCGCCCGGAACGCTTCGCGGCAACGACATCCATACGTGGGTGGCCGACTTCACCGAAATCCGCGGACGCCACACGCTGAAGTTCGGCGCCGATACGCGCCTCTACAATCAGACTCCGTTCCGCACCACCGCGTCCTCCGGCATCTACACTTTTACCAACTCGTTCACGCAAGGGCCTGATCCGTTGCGCGCTGCGCGTGGATCGGGCGACGGGTTCGCCTCATTCCTCACCGGGTATGGCACGGGCAACATCCAGTACTCTCCGGCCTTTGCCATCCGCAACGGATTCATGGGCCTCTACGTGCACGACGACATCCGCCTCGGCCGGCTCACCATCAACGCTGGTCTGCGCTGGGAATGGGAACAGCCTCGCACCGAACGCTACAACCGCTTCGGCAACTTCGATTTCAACCGCGAATTCCCTGGCAACCCTGGCGTGCGCGGCGTCCTCGCACAGGCCGGGCGCGAACACTATCCGCGCGGCCAGTTTGACACCGCGCTCATCAACTTCGCGCCGCAGATCGGACTCGCCTACCGGATCGGGCCATCGATGGCCCTGCGGGCCGGATACGGCATCGTTTACTCGCCGCGCATCGGATACACGAGCACACGCAACTACGGGGCGTCGGGCGCTGAGATCCAGACGCAATGGGTGTCGAGCGTCGACGGAGTCACGCCGCTCCAGCCCCTGAGCGATCCCTATCCCACCGGCATCTTCGTTCAATCGGGAAGCGAAGCCGACCGCCGCCTCATGGGCCAGGCGCTCACCATCACCGACCGCAATAGCCGCAACAACACCTACATGCAGCAGTGGAACGTCAGCCTCCAGCGCGCGTTCCTGCGCGACTGGACAGTGGAGGCCGCCTACTCCGCCAGCCGCGGGATCCGGCTGCCCATCGCGGTCCAGTTCAACTAGAGCATTTTCACATTTTATATACATCTAGCTATGCCCGATATCCGCAACTCCGGCAATAGGCGCGGACTTGTTCTGGGGTGAGATGCTGGAGGGCCTCAGAGAGTGCATGTTCGAGCGCGGCGG
>VFZX01000135.1 GCA_016871015.1 Acidobacteriota bacterium
CGCCTGAGCTTCCGGTGGGAGATGTTCAACGCCTTCAACCGCCCCAATTTCGGACTCCCGAATTCGGCCATTGGCAATCCCGTGGCAGGACAGATCTCCGGCACGGCTCCCGCACGGATCATGCAATTGGCGCTGAAATTCGCCTTCTGATCACTTCACGAGCATCTACTGATGGAGCGCGGACACCACCAGTTGGAGCGTCCGGCCGGTAGCATCGCCCACGCCGCCCGCTGGCGCCTTCCAACCGTCGCGGGAGCCGTCGTAGGTGTACTTGACTGGCAGGCGGGTCAGCTTCGGATCGTACTGCGACTCGTTGCCGCCCATCTTGTAGACGACCAAGTTGAGCGATGGCACCGCATAGATGCAATAGCCGCCAGCGCCGGCCTTCCAAAATGCGTCCTTGGGGACACCCGTGACGTGGCGGTCTTCGTTGACGTTGAAGTTGAAGCTGTGGCTGTAGTGCGGGTTGTAGCGGGCCATCCGTCCACACATTCGCGCGAATTCCGCGGGAACCACTTGCTTGCGGCCCCAGCGGCCTTCGTTCAACATCAGGTATCCGAACCGCAGCATGTCGGTGGAGCGGACGGCGATACTGCCGCCGCCTGGGGTGTGCAGCATCCGTCCGTTCGCGTCAATGCCGCCCTTGAGATTGGGCCGGTACATCGCGTAGCCCCACAATCCGAATCCCATCGGTTTGGTGAGCTTCTCGCGCATGTAGTCTTCCATCTCCATTCCGGTGATCTTGCGGACGATGATTGCCGGGATGTGGCTCGATGCGGTCGAGTAGGAGTAGCATTCGCCCGGCGCGCACCACAGTGTCTGCTTCATCGCGAAGCCGTCGGTGGTGGAATAGGGGCCGTTGTCGGAGGTGGGCTGTTCCCAGGTGTAGCGCTGGCCCTTCACGTACACCGGGTTGGTCCCGCGGATTCCGGCCGACATCGACAGGAGCTGGCCGAGTGAGATCTGGTCCTTGCGCGGATCGTCGAGTGGAAAGTACTCGCCGGGCAGGTATTTCGGGTTCATCACCCGCTGATCGAGCCCATCGGGGAAACGCGAGCCGTGCTCGCCGAGCATGACTCCCACCGCCAGGCTGGTGAACGCCTTCCCACAGGAGGCCAGCTCCGGCAGCGCTTCCCGGTGTCCGCGTCCGAAGTATTTCTCGTAGACCAGGTATCCGTCGCGGACGATCAGCAGTCCGCCATGCTGGCTGGTTTGCTGGGTGTAGGCGAAAGCTTCGTCGAGCTTGGCCTGGTCGAGCGCCGGATCCTGGCGGGTCCGCCAGCCACCTTTGGCATCGGGGGGAGGGAAGTAGGTGTCCTCCGCCACGGCGGAGGACAGCGCGGTGAGGGCGAGGAACAGCGGGCGCATCAGGAGCCCGGTCTCACTTCGACCATGGACTTGAGATCGAGGTCCTTTGGAGCCGGTCCTTCGGCCGTAACCGGAAGGGCGAGGTCGAGGTCGATGTTTTTGCAGTTGCTCGCCGTGCAGGCCTGGCCGCGGATGTTGATTTGGGCCGGTCCGCTGCCAGCGCGCTTCACCTTGGCGGCGAAGCGGATCGTGTTTTCGAATCCGAAGGTATACCAGCGGATCTCGGGCTTGGACAGATCGATGGGTTCGGGCTGGTACCAGGGGCCCGCGAGTTCGAGTCCGCCCGAAACCTTGATGGCGGTCGGTTGGTCAATCCCGAGCGACTGGCGCCCGGCGAGCTTCACGTCCGCCCGCTGCTTGTTGTCCATCGCGTAGGTGTGCCAGGGCGCGACATGGGTGGCTTCGACGATGAGGTAGGGTCCGTCGAGCCGGGCGCGGTAGGCGACGGAGCGCTTGTGTTCGTGCTGGACTTCGACCGGCGCGGTCCATTCGCCGGCGCAAGCGGTAGCGGCGGCCAGAAGCAGGATTGCGGTGGTTCTCATTTGCGGAAACTCATGCGGAACGTTTTCAGCCCCATGGCGATCGGTTTGCCGTCGCGCAGGACGGAAAGCGCGACGGTGTCGCCGGCCTTCACGCGCAACCGGATATAGAGGTCCGCCGTCCTGGCGACGGGATCCTTGGAAACTCCGTTCACGGCCGTGATGATATCTCCCCGCTTCAGTTGATGGGACTTCATCACTTCGGCGAACATGTCGACGCTCTTGACCTCGGTTGCGAACCCGTCCGGATCGAGCTTCAGGTGTTGCTTTCGCGCCGCGTCGACGGGGGTGCCGTCGAAGTAGACACGGGGCTCAATTGAGGACTGGCGCCAGCGGACATCGGACACCCACCAAAGCGGCGGCAGCGCGACGCTCAACTCGGCTGGGGCGCCGCCGCGTTCGACCGTGAGCTTCACGCGCTGGGCGTCGCGCGGGACCTGGTCGTAGCGGTGTTGCAGGTCGGCGAACGTCCATACCGCAGTCCCGTCCACCGCCGTGATCAGATCGCCGGACTTCATCCCGGCCGCCTCCACCGCGCCCTGGGCTTCCTTGACCACCAGTCCCCTGGGGACGTCCAGGTGAATTCCGATCGTCTTGATATCGGGTGAGCGGTAGAGGTGCCGCGGCTTGTCGAGCGTCCCGTCGAGCTCCCGGTGCATATTCTGGAAGTCGCCGATCAGGTGGCATTCGACGCAGTTGTTGCGGGCGTAGGTCCGCTCGACGAGCAGCGGGAACTGGCGCGGCGAGAGCGGGTCCGGACGCTTAGCTTTGGGGATTTCGCCGGCCTGGTACTTCTTGTGCAGCTCCAGTCCGCGCCTAAGCGCGGCCTCGATGCTGTCGAGGTGCAGGTAGGTGTCGGGCGAAGCCGAGTCGCGGCCGCCGTAACGCAGATAGATCTGCTCGTCGGCGTTCATCGCGAAGTAGTAGAGCGTATTGTTGCGGTCGTAGTCGAACAGGGCGATGTCGACATCGTCCATGCGGGTGATGCGCACGGCGACGTACTGCGCCAGCAACTGGCCGCGAGGTGAATTTTTCGGTGACAGCACAACCTGTGCGTCAAACATTCGCCCGGCTGTTCAAGGCTCGCACCGGTACTCGAGGAAGATCGGCTTGCCGGTCTCGCGCGCCTCCCGCAGGGCAGCCTTATAGTTGTCGAGCCACCGGGTACCCTCTTCCTGTGCCCATGCCGGAGCGGCCAGCAACAACACAACATGAGCCAAAAACGCGTTGGTCTTCATCGGTTTGGGTCAGCTCGAAGAATAGCATAGACGGCTCTCCGCACCGCGCGGTTACCGCTACACTGGAGGCAGCATGAAAGTCCTCACCCTCGCAATCATCCTGGCCGCGCCCGCGGTGCATGCCGAGCCGGTGAGCTACCGGATTGACTCGAGCCACTCCTCGGTCCAGTTCAGCATCCGGCACTTGATGGTCGCCAATGTCCGCGGCGAGTTTAGCAAGGTGTCCGGAAGCTTGGTCTGGGATGCGGTGAATCCGGAGAAGTTGTCGGTGACCGCCGTGATCGATGTCACCACGATCAACACGCGCGAAGCAAAGCGGGACGCGGACCTGAAGGGTCCTGACTTTTTCGATACGGCCAAGTACCCGGAGGCGAAATTCGTGAGCAAGCGAGTCAGCCGGAGTGGGGACGATCTGTTGGTGGTTGGGGATCTGACGATGCGCGGCGCGGTGCACGAGGTAACGCTGACCGCTTCTGTCCCGCCGGCGGAGGTGAAGGACGCCCGCGGCAACTTCAAGACCGGGACCACGGCGACGGGGAAGTTGAGCCGCAAGAAATGGGGGATCGTGTACAATCCGGCGTTGGAGACCGGAGGGGTAGTGATCGGGGATGAGGTGACGTTGACAATCGATATCGAAGCGGTGAAGGTCGTGAAGTAAACTGGAACAGAGAACCGCAATGCCATCCACCCAGACTGTCTCGACTGGCCAGTCTCCTGTGCCGTGGCCGGACGTGTGGCCGATCAGTGTCGATCGTTATCACTCAATGATCGAAGCTGGAATTCTGGGACCCGACGACAGGGTCGAACTATTGCAAGGACGCTTGGTGGAGAAGATGCCCAAGAACCCGCCCCATGCGGTGGCCAACCGTCTTATCGATATCGCGCTAGCCGCGGCAGTTCCGGCCGGCTGGACGGTCACGAATCAATCTCCATTGACAACCGCCGATAGCGAACCCGAGCCTGACGTCATGGTGTTCCGAGGCAGTCTGAAGGACTACCTGCACCGCCATCCAACCCCGGCAGAGGTGCCGCTGGTGGTTGAGACCGCGGACTCCTCGCTCGGCCGCGACCGGGGAATCAAGCGTCTGCTCTATGCGGCTGCCGCAGTCGAGAACTATTGGATTGCGAATCTCGTGGACCGCCAGATCGAGTGGTACAGCCGTCCCGTGAATGGCGATTACACGGAGATTTCCTTTTACCTGCCCGGCGACGAGATCCCGGTTGTCCTCGGCGGAAACGCCGCCGCCTCGATTCCGGTAGAGCGGCTGCTTCCCTGACTGTTGTATCTTGGCTGCGATGCGCACGTTGATGCTCGCAACCATCGTGGCCGGAGCCGTCCAGGCCGCCCCTTCCTTCCGCACCCAGGAAATCCAGGACAAGTGGGGAGTCGTTTACGCGGTCCTGATCGAAGACGTCAACAAAGATGGCAAGCCGGATGTCGTGGCCATCAATCCCACGCAGCTTGTCTGGTGGGAGAATCCGTCGTGGAAGCGGCACGTCGTCATGGACGGGCTCACCAAGAAGGACAACGTGTGTGTCGCGGCCGAGGACATTGACGGCGACGGCCACCTGGACTTCGCACTTGGCGCCGACTGGCAGCCGTCCAACACCAAGGGCGCGGGGTCGCTCCAATGGGTGAATGGCAAGGGCGGACCCGTGCATCCGCTCGGCGAAGAGCCCACGCTGCACCGGATGCGGTGGGGAGATGTCGATGGCGACGGCAAGAAGGAGTTGATCGTCGTGCCGCTGCACGGGCGCGACACCAAGGGTCCGGAGTGGGAAGGCAACGGCGCGCGGATCCTGGTGTACTGGCCGCGTCCGGGCGGTGAGTGGAAGATGGAGGTGGCCGACGAGTCGCTGCACATCATCCACAACTTTATTGACGTCAACGGCGAGATCTGGGCTGCGAGCAAGGAGGGCGTTTACGCGATCCGCCGCACCGGTGCGAATCAGTGGTCCAAGCGCAAGCTCGGCGAAGGCTCACCAGGCGAGATCAAGCTCGGACAGGTGAATCGCGTGCGGCATCTGGCAACCGTCGAGCCGTGGCACGGGAACAAGATCGTGGTGTACGAGGAGCCAGTCGAGGACCACACACCGCAAGCCGGAACTCAGGTGGTCCGGAAGGCCGTCCCGAATCAGCAGTGGAAGCGCAACGTCATCGAGTCAAACCTGCAGCAGGCGCACGCTCTCGGATGGGCGGACTTCGATGGCGACGGATCGGACGAACTCGCCGTGGGCTGGCGCAACAAGCCGTTCGGGGTCGCGGTCTACAAGCGGATGCCGGACGGCAAATGGGACAAGACGATGGTCGACGACGGCATGGCTACCGAAGACCTGGCGGTGGGCGACCTCAATGGAGACGGGCGTCCGGAGATCGTCGGCGTGGGCCGCGCGACGCAGAACGTGCGCATCTACTGGAACGAAACCAAGCCGCAGTGGACGCGCCACGTGGTCGCCACCGGATTCGCGAACTCAACCGCCATCGCCGCTGACTTTACGGGCGACGGCAAGCCCGACGTGATTACCAACAGCGGCAACCGCACCTTGCTTTACGTGGCGCCCGGCTGGAAACAGATCGTCCTGCACGAAGGCGCGGGAACGATCCACAGCGAAGCGCTCGATGTGGACCGCGACGGCGACATCGACTACATCGGCACGCGCTACTCGCCGGGATTGATCTTCTGGCTCGAACAGCCGAAGAATCCGCTTACGGACAAGTGGACCTACCACGTGATCGACGATGTCGAGGCGGGCGGAGTGGACGGGATCCACGGACTGATTCTCGGCGATGTCGACAAGGACGGGCGCCTCGACCTCATCGGCAACAGCGGCCAGCCCGGGATCGGCAACGCGCGTCCACCCAAGTTCCCGCGCAACTATCCGAATTCGCTTGCCTGGTTCCGGACTCCCCGGAATCCGCGGCAGGCAAAGCTTTGGGAGCGATACATCTTCGCCGACAAGGACGCGCCCGGCTTGAGCCACTACCTGGGTTTTGGCGACGTCAACGGCGACGGACGTCCGGACATCGCATCGGCCGCAAAGGTCGCCGATCAGGGCAACTGGTTCGCCTGGTGGGAGCAGCCACGCAATCCGCGGCAGCCGTGGAAGAAGCACCTGATCGCCTCGGATCAGGAGGGCGCGACCAACATCCATATCGCGGATCTGAACGGCGACCGCAAGGCCGACTTCTTCGCCTCGCGCGGGCACGGGCGCGGCATCGTCTGGTATGAAGCGCCGTCGTGGACGCCGCACGAGGTGAACGCGTCGATCGCTGGTCCGCACTCGCTGGCCATCGGCGATATCGATGGTGACGGCGACACGGATGCCGTGACCTGCGCGAAGGATTCCGGCGTCGCGGCGTGGTTTGAGAATGACGGGAAGGGCAACTTCACCACCCGCCACATCCACGAGAATCAGTCGGCCTACGATATCCGGCTGGTGGACATGGACCGCGACGGCGACCTGGATGTCCTGGTGGCCGGACAGGCGAGCCAGAATGTCGTTTGGTTCGAGAACCGGCTGAAGTAGCTATTTGCCGAGCCGCCTCCGCTTGTACTCCTCGTACTCCTTTTGCAGCGCCGGATCCTTGGGCCGGGGATAGAGGTCCGACGACCGGTAGCGGCCCGTGGTGAACTTGCCCTTGGTCCACTCATCGTGGATGTGCGTCTCCTCGGCGCGGTCGACGATGCCTTGCACGAATTGCGTCGGGAGGAAGTAGAGTCCTGTGCGATCCCCGAACACGACGTCGCCGGGAAGGACCGTGGTGTTGCCGATACGGACCGGGATGTTGTAGCCCGTCAGCGTTACCGCGCCGATCGCCGACGGATGAGCATGCCGGAAGTAGATGCCCATGTCGATCGGCTGGATGCCTTCGAGATCGCGGATGGCGCCATCCACGACGAGTCCGCCGTTCACCGTGGCGGACTTGATCGCTGTGGCGAGGTTGTCGCCAACTACGGATCCACCGTCTTCCTTGCCGAATAGGTCCACTACCAGGACGTCGCCCGGCTGGAGCTGATCAATCACCCACTGGTGCGCGCCGCTGGTGTAGTTACGGCGCTTCAGATCGCCGACGACGAGATCGTTCAAGTCCGGGCGCAGCGGCATGAACTGCGCGGTGACGGCGCGTCCGACCAGTTTCTTTTCCGGATGCAGGATCCGCCAGCCGCCTTCGTACTGATTCGGGTACTGCTTTTCGCGCAGGAATCCCCACGCCTCTTCAACCGTCAGTCCGCGGACTTTTTCGAGCAGGGCATCCGGGACATTCGGCCGTCCGTCTTCGAAACGAGGAAACGGATTCTGCCGGGTCAGATCGATCATCCGCTCTTTGCTGAGCGTGTGGTACTGCGCCGGAAGCAGCGCGGCGGACAGGGCGAGGGTAATCAGGGGCCGGATCATCACCCCGGCAGGTTATCACACCAGTTGTGGAGCGTGTTTCCGCAGGACCGCTTCGGAGAATTCGACGCCCATGCCGGCGCCCTCGGGCGCCCGGTAGTAGCCGTTCTCGAACGGCGCGGCACAGAGGCGCATCAGGTCGTCGCCGCCCTCACCAGTCATGAAGCTCTCCGCCATCGGACAGTTGGGATGTGAGATCACCAGTTGCATCGCGAAGGCGGATCCACCGCGGTGCGGAAAGACAGGCACCGAGTACGACGCAGCGTTGGTGGCGACGCGGCGAATGGCGGTGAGTCCACCGGACCAGGTGAGATCCGGCTGCAGGAAGTGGGCTGCCTTGTGGCGGAGCAGAATGTCGAACCCGTAGTGCGTGTACTCGTGTTCGCCGCTCGCGATACGGGTTCCTTTGACTTCGGCGCACAGCTTTTCGTAGCCGGACAAGTCATCGGGCAGGACCGGCTCTTCGATGAAGTGGAGCTTGACGCCTTGCAGCCGGTCCGCCATTTCGAGCGTGAACGGGACGTTCCAGCGGCACAGGCAATCGATCATCAGCAGGTTGTCGGGTCCAATGGTGTTGCGCGCCCGGGTCAGCATGTCGACGATCTTTTGCTTGACGCCATCGCCATCAGCGGGACCCAGGGGCATCGACATCTTGAACGCCTTGAATCCAAGCTTGAGTGCCAGTTCCAGGTTGCCGCCGGTGTAGTAGGCCATCGCCTTTTCTTTGACCGCGCCGCCCAGGAGCTGCCAAACCGGCTTTTTCGCATGCTTGCCCGCGATGTCCCACAACGCGAGATCGATCCCGCTCAGCGCTTGGACGGCGACACCTTTGCGTCCGTAGAACGAGGTGGACGCGAAGATCTGTTCCCACAGCATCTCGACGTTGAGGGCGTTCGCGCCCACCAACAAGTCCTGGATGTGGTTGTCGATCGCATAGACCGCCGCGCCGCCTCCGCCGCCCATGCCGTATCCGGTGATGCCCTGTTTCGTGCGGATCTGGACCAGGATCGCGCCGGTGAGTTGCGAGAACGGCCCGAACCAGCGCCACCGGTTCGGATCGAAGTCGGAGGTGAACCGGTTGGTTCCGAACGCCGCGGCACGCCGCAACTGGAACGGCGCCGCCTTCACTGAAGTGATCTCAATGCGCTCGGGAGCTGCAAACAGAGCCGCCGCGGGCGCCGTTATCAGGCTGCGCCGTGGGATCACTTGTCCGTCAGCGCCGCGACTCCGGGAAGCACCCTGCCGCCCAGGAATTCGAGCGATGCGCCGCCTCCGGTGGAGATGTGCGTAATCTTCGACGACACGCCCGCCACCTTGATCGCTTTCTCGGAGTCGCCTCCACCGACCACGGTGACCGCGCCGGAATCGGCAAGAATCTTGGCGACCGCCACGGTCCCGGCGTCGAACGGCGGCTTCTCGAACACGCCCATTGGGCCGTTCCAGATGATGCACTTCGCGCTTCTTAGCTCGTCCGCGAATTTACCCACCGTCGCCGGACCGATGTCCAGCGCCATCGTGCCTTCGGGGATCGTGGTGACCGTCTCGTTACTGGCGCCAGCCTTGAACTCCTTGGCAACCACGTGATCCACCGGCAGCACGAGCTTATCGCCTGCTTCGGCGAGCAGCTCGCGCGCGAGCTCCACTTTGTCCTCCTCGACCTTGGAATTGCCGGTGGGCTCGCCCTTCGCGCGCATGAACGTGTAGGCCATCGCGCCGCCGATGAGCAGCTTGTCGACCACCTTCGCCATGTTCCGGATGACCTCGATCTTGTCCGACACTTTGGATCCTCCCAGGATGGCCACGCAGGGCCGTGGGGGATCTTGGGTCACCAGGGTGAGGTACTCGACCTCCTTGTCCATCAACTGTCCGGCGGCCGCCTTGGACACGTGAGCGGCGATCCCGGCGGTGGAAGCGTGGGCGCGATGCGCCGATCCGAACGCGTCATTCACGTAGACATCGCACAGGCGCGCGAGCTGTTTTGAGAACTCCGGATCGTTGTCCTCTTCCTCGGAATGGAAGCGGACATTCTCGAGCAGCAGCACCTCACCAGGGGCGGGGAGCATGGCCTCGACCTCGGATCCTACGCAGTCCGGCGCCATCTTCACGGGACGGCCGAGCAGCTCGGCCAGGCGTGCGGCGCACGGAGCGAGGCTCATTTCCGGGTTCACCTCGCCGTCGGGACGGCCGAGGTGGCTGGCCAGCACGACCCCCGCGCCGTGATCGAGCGCATACCGGATCGCGGGAAGCGACGCACGGATCCTCGTGTCGGAGGTGATCTCCTTGCCGCCATTCGCGAGCGGGACATTGAAGTCCACGCGGATGAAGACGCGCTGGCCTTGTAGATCGAGATCCTTGATCGAAAGTTTTGCCATTGGGAAGGGTGAAACCGCGGTTGGAATTCCGATTTTAGCAGGCTCCGCCCGTTGAGCTATACTGGCGGCGGCGGTGGACCATGGACGTTGCGCCACGGCTGCTTCTCGACGCTCCGGACGAGTTGCTCACGTTCCGGCTCCGGCGGATCGGTGAGGGCATCGGCAAGGTGGTGTATGCGTCGCCGCATTGGGTGGTGAAACGGGAGCGCAAGCCGTCGGAAGTGGTGGCGCTGATCGTGTTGTGGAAGGCGCTGCGGAAGTTTGAACACGCACTGCCGTTCGGACTCGGCGACCGGCTGCTGGCCAAGCCGTCGCGCCAGTTGCGGTTCCTGCGCCTGGTCACGCAGGCGGCGATGCGCGTGGTTCCGAGGGGATTCTGGTTCACGACCCACGTCCGCGATGTGTGGAAGCTCTACCACCGGCGCGGCATGCGGGGCGAGGCGCTGGCGCGGGAGCACCTCAGCGGAACGGACCTGGTGCCGGAAACGGTCTCGTTTCCCCCGGTCCGGGTGCGGGTGCTGGGATGGCCCGGCTGGCTGACCGTGTCGGAAGCCACCGAGCGTGTCGAGGCCATACTGTACGGCCACTTGCGCGAACTGGCCCGCGCCGGTGAATTCGAGGAAATCGAGCGGTGGCTCAACCGGTTCCTTGAGGTGCGCGTCGCCGGCTGGTCGCGCGGGCTTTTCTATGTCGACGCGCACTTGAACAATTTCGGCGTCCTGGGCGGCCGCATTGTCCTGCTCGACGCCGGCGGAGTGACCAACCGGTGGGAGGATGCGGAGCGCCGCCTCGCGATGGATGAAGCGGTGGAGCAGCCCCACGTTCAACTGGGACTGGGCGCGATGCTCGCTCCGCGGCCGGACATCGCCGCCCGGTTCAACGAAAAGTGGAAGTCGCTGGTGAATCGCGGCCAGGTGCTCCGGCATTGGGAGGAGGCCGGGCGGCAGTAGTCCGCGCCGGTGTATGATGGGCAATCTCAATCTAGAGGTTCGATATGCGGGGTTTGATTACTCTTGCTCTGGCTGCTTCGGTGGCTTTTTCACAGTATGGCCGGGGTGTGATACTGGGCACCGTCAGCGACTCGTCGGGCGCGGTCCTGCCGGGCGTCAAGGTGACGGCCCGGAACACCGCCACCAATGAAACCCGCGAGTTCACTACCGACTCGCAGGGGAACTATCAGTTCACCGCGCTCATCGCCGGCCGTTACACGGTGTCGGCGTCCGGATCTCAATTCAAGACCGCCACGGTGCCGGACATCGAACTGCGGGTGAATTCCCAGGTCCGCGCCGACGTGGTGATGCAACTGGGCGTGGTCTCGGAGACCGTGTCGGTGCAGGCCACCACGCCGCAGCTTCAGACCAACACGGCGGTGATGGGCACGGTGATCGACACGCGCACGATGATCGAGCTGCCGCTCAATTCGCGCAACTTCTACGATCTCGCCGCGCTTACGCCTGGGGCGGTGAAGGTGCGGGGAGGAAGCTCCGTCATGGACGAGCGCTCGATCGAGATCGGCGGCGTGCGCAATACTTCGACCAACGCGATGCTCGACGGCGTCGACTTTTCGATCGGCAACGTAAACAATCCGGCGATCGCGCTGTCGCTCGACACCATCCAGGAGTTCAAGGTCCAGACCAATTTCATGGACGCCTCCTACGGCTACGGCGCGGCGGGCATCGACATGGTGTCGCGGCGCGGAGCCAACGACTTCCACGGCGTCGTCTACGATTATGTCCGCAACCGCGCCTTCCAGGCCGGGCAGTTCTTCCGTCCTTTGCGCGGCGCGCCACGGTTCTCCTACAACCAGTTCGGCGCCGCGGCCGGCGGCAAGATCCGCAAGGACAAGACGTTCTACTTCGGATCCTGGGAAGCGCGCCGCCGCCGAACCGGCAACATCCTGCAGGGATTTGTCCCCACGCCGGTGATGAGGCAGGGCGACTTCAACGGATCCGGCAAGACCGTCGTCGATCCGTTCAACCGCAACGCCGCGGGCCAGGCGATTCCGTTCCCCGACAACCGGATCCCGCAGGCCAGGTTCAGCCGGATCGCCCGGTCGCTCCTCGAATTCTTCCCGGATCCCAACCTCACCGGCCGCCCCGGACTCAACTACATCAGCACTCCGCCTGACCGCGAACGGCGCGACCAGGTCACCGGCCGGGTGGATCACCAGGTGTCGTCCAAAGGGCACCTGTTCGGCCGCTACAGCTTCGCCGACAACGCCCTTGTGGACGCCGCCTATCGCGTGGGCAAGGGCGTGATCCGGCCGGACCGCTCGCAGAACGGCGCGCTCGGCTACACACATACCTTCGGCGCGAATCTGATCGGCGAGACGCGCCTCGGATTCACCAAGGCCTACCTCGCCCGCGTGTCCGACGGCGACCGCTTCTCGAAGAACTACGCCGCCGAGCTGGGACTCCGCAATCTCGCCGCCATCCCCGGCGACTACACCGAGCCCAACATCTCGCTCGCCGAGTACAATCCCGGCGCCGGGCGCGCGTCATCCGGGTTCGCCGGCTACGGACTCCGTATCGTCCAGAACAACATCTACTACCGGGTGGCGCAGACGTTCACCCTGATCAAGGACAAGCACACGATGAAGTTCGGCGCGGACCTGAACCGGTTGATGATCGGCTACGACCAGGGCTCGAATCAGAATGGGTCGTTCACGTTCCAGGCCAACTACTCGGGCGACTCGTTCGCCAACTACCTGCTTGGCATCCCGCAGTCGGTCAGCGGCGGCGTGGGTGGCATCGTGGACCAGGGCCTGGACTTTGGAGGCGTCGCCAAGTACTCGATCGGGTCGCGCTACCAGTACTTCTTCCAGGACGACATCAAGCTGTCGAGCAAGCTGACACTCAATATCGGCGTGCGGTATGAGACGTTCCAGCAATGGCGCGGCCGTCTGGCGAACTTCGACCTGGGCACCAACCGCCAGTTGCTGGCCGGCCGCACCGAGTACTACGAGCCCGGCACCGGACTCGTGCGGGGCAACTCCGTCCTGCTGCCCCAGCGTCCCGTCGCGCCGGACAAGAACAACTTCCTGCCGCGGTTCGGACTCGCCTACCGGCTGGACCAGAAGACCGTCATCCGCTCCGGTTTCGGCGTCTTCTCACTGCTGAACACTGGCGGCGCATCGCTGGTGTCGATGACCTCCACCCTGCCGTTCTTCGTGTTCGCCAACCTGGTGGGCAATCCAACCACGCCGACCATCTTCATGGACAACATGTTCCCCACCGCGCGCGAATCGGCCGGCACCGTGGCATCGAACCAGGACCTCCGCCGCCGCGACGGCTACATGTTCTCCTACAACCTCAACGTCCAGCGGCAGGTGACCAACAACCTGCTCGTCGAACTCGGCTACATGGGCAACACCGGACACAAGCAAGTGGGCTCGGTGCTCGTGAACCAGCCGAGGCTGCCGCGGGATCCGAACAACCCGGAGCCGTTCACAGCGCGCCAGCCGTTCCCGCGCGCACAGGTGGGATTCTCGCAGACCACCAACTACCAGTGGTCCAACTACAATGCCGGATTCGTCCGGATGGAGCAGCGCGTGACCAAGGGGCTGTCGGTAACGAGCGCCTATACCTGGGCGAAGACGATCGATTCGGGCGCGGCGGGCCAGAACATGTATGACCGGCGTCCCGAGCGCGGATTGGCCGACAACGACATCCGCCACAACTTCATCCTTGGGTTCGTCGACGACATCCCCGTGGGCAAGGGCCGCGCGGTGAACCTGTCGAACCGCGCGCTGGATTTCCTGATCGGCGGATGGCAATGGAACGGGATCATCAATTTCCGCTCCGGTACTTACTTCAGCGTCGCGACCACGGGCGACCTCGCCAATGTGGGCAGTGGCAGCCAGCGCGCCAACGCGACCGGGACCCCGGCGCGCAAGCTGGATCCGCGCACCAATAACCTGGCGGGGCTCGACCGCGCCGCCTACTCGCTGCCCGCGCGCGGGACGTTCGGCACCGCGGCCCGCAACGTCCAACCCGGATACGGAATCAACAATTGGGACATCTCGCTCGCCAAGAACTTCCCCGTCGGCATGCTCGGCGAGCAAGGCAAGCTCCAACTGCGTTTCGAGTGGTTCAATTTCTTCAACCACACGCAATTCAACAATCCGGGCGCCACCTTCAACACGCCCGTGTTCGGACTCGTAACCAGCGCCGCCGATCCGCGCATCATGCAGATCGCGGGCCGGCTGCAGTGGTAGCCTGGCTTTTCGCCGCGGCCGGAATCCTGTCCACCGCCCTCATCGCCCAGGAAACGCGCGGGACGCTGTTCGGCCGCGTGCTCGACCCTACGGGTGCGCCCGTCGCGGGCGCCACTGTCACGGCCACCAACACCGACACGAACACGAACGCGCGGCTTCGCACCAACGAAACCGGCTATTATGAGGCGGCGCTGCTGCTTACGGGCAACTACCGGCTGACGGTTGAAATGGACGGATTCAAGCGCACCCAGCGTACCGGCGTGTATCTGCCCATCCGCTCGCGCGTCCAGGTGGACATCGCTCTCGAACTGGGCGCGCTCACCGAGAGCGTGTCGGTCACGGCCGAGGCTCCGCTGCTCGAAACGGATTCGGTAAGCTCCGGCCGCGTGATGGCCAACCGCGAGCTGGCCGACCTGCCGATGCCCATCAACAATCCGATCTTCCTGACCAACCTGACTCCCGGTGTCCAGACCACGGGCGGAACCACGCAGATCACCAACGTCGCCAACTTCATCATCAAGGACCAGTTCACGCCTGGCCGCGTGGGAGGCAACGAAGTGCTGGTGGACGGGGTGCCGAACAAGACCATCGACACGCGCATCGCCTACCTGCCGCAAGCCGACACCATCCAGGAGTTCAAAGTCGAAACTTCGAACTTCGATGCCTCCACCGGCAACACCGTGGGTCTGAACATCTCGATGATGACCAAGTCCGGCACGAACGAGCTGCACGGTTCCGCAAGCTGGCAACATTGGCAGCAGCGCTGGGGCGGGACTCCGTTCTTCATTCGCGAGCAGCGCCTGACCGACATCAACGCGGCGGTTGCCCGCGGCGACACCGCCCGGGCCGCGAGCCTGCGCGATTCACCCGCACTGCCCTCCGCCCACACCAACAACTACACGGCCACCGTGGGCGGACCCGTGATCCTGCCCAGGATCTACAACGGCAAGGACAAGCTGTTCTTCTTCGTCAGCTACACGGGCACGAAGGACCGGCTGACCGAAACCGGCAGCATCAACCGCACGATTCCTTCGCTCGCCAACCGCGAGGGCGACTTCTCGCAGTTGCTGCGTGCCGACGCGGTCCGCTACCAGATCTACGATCCGTTGAGCGTGCGCGCGGATCCGGCGCGGCCTCTAAACTTCATCCGCACTCCGATCGCCGGAAACATTCTGCCCAAGTCGCGTTTCGCCAATCCAGCCTACGAATCGTACCTCAAGTTCCTGCCCCGGCCCAACGCCGAGCCCACGGATCCGCGCAACGAGCCGCTGAACAACTACGTCGCCGTTGCGATGCCGTGGATCATGAACTACTACGCCATCACGAACCGGGTCGACTACCAGTACTCGGGCTCGCACCGGTTCTTCGGCCGCTGGACCTCCAGCGACTGGGACGAGGACCGCTTTGACTGGATGTACGAGGTCTTCCCCGGCCTCCGTGGCAAGCAGCAGAACACGCGCCGCAACCTCGGCGCGACGCTCGATTGGGTCTGGACCGCGAGTCCCGCCACGGTGGTGAACGTCACCGGCATGTTCAACGGATTCCGCCAGGGCGGCCTGCTGCCCGTGCCACGCCAGTTCAAGCCGTCCGACGTGGGACTTCCCAAGTACCTCGACGAGAAGGCGGGCGCCGAGACGATCCTGCCCAACATGACGTTTGACGGATACGAGGCGCTCGCCGGGGTGTCGTTTCCCGTGCGCCCGTGGTATCGCGTGTTCAGCGGCAAAGTGGATGTGACGCATATCCGCGGCGCACACTCGCTGCGCACCGGATTCGATATGCGGCGCTACTATTCAAACGGTGGCGGCGGTGGAAACACGTCCGGCCAGTTCAGCTTCTCGAACGCCTTCACGCGCGCCAACGACGACACGTTGACTCCCGCGGGCTCGCTCGGCCACAGTTGGGCGGCTTTCCTGATGGGGCTCCCGAGCGGACTGAGCATCAACACCGCGGACAGCTTCGCCATCCACAGCCCGACGTTTTCCTGGTACGCGCACGACAACTGGCGCCTGACGAGCAAGCTGACGTTGAGCGCCGGACTGCGGTTCGAGTATGAGCAAGGGACCACGGAGCGCTACAACCGTATGATCGGCTGGTTCGATCCGGCCCGCGAACTCCCGATCGCGCGGGCGGCGGCTGATGCCTATGCGCGCGCGCCGGTTCCGGAGCTTCCGGCATCCGCATTCGTGGTGCGCGGCGGATCCGTGTATCCCGGCTCGCGTGGCGCGGACCGCCACCTGTTCCAGGACCAGTTGATGCTGCTCCCCCGCCTCGCCGCTGCCTACCAGTTGAACAGCAAGACCGTGCTGCGCGCGGGCTATGGCATCTACTTCGACACGCTGAACATTCTGGTGGAGTCGGGCGGTCCGAACCAGTTCGGATTCAGCCGCGCCACCAACAGCATCATGACCACGGACTTCGGCGTCAACTGGCTGCTCGGGAATCCGGCGCGCGGAATCTCGCCCCTCACGGATCCGTTCCCAGTGCGCTCCGATGGCACGCGGTTCGACCCTCTGGTGCGCGACGGGCTGGGCGAAATGGCCGTCGCCGGGCGCGGATTTTCATTCAAACCCTACGACAGCAATCGCGCGCGGCAACAGCGATGGCGGGTTGGCGTGCAGCGGCAGTTCGGCGCCAAGGTGGTGGTGGAGGCCGCCTACGCCGGCATGTATTCGGACCGTGTCCCCATCAGCAACACGCTGCAGCCGCTGCCCGAACGGTTCTGGGCCGACGGTCTCAGCCGCAACGACGCGGTGGCGACGGCGATGAACTCGAACGTGCCAAATCCCTTCCGGCTGGACAACTTCAGCGCTTTGCGTACCGGGAATCCCGCCGTCTACCAGGACATGAGCACGCTCGCCTTCTACACGAGCCCGACCATCCGCCGCAGCCAGTTGTTGCGCGCCTATCCGCACATCAACGGGCTCACCAACACGCGCGTGCCGCTCGGCTCCGTGCGCAGCCACTCGCTCGAGCTCAGCATGCAGCGCCGCTTCTCATCCGGATTCAGCCTGAACCTCGGCTACACCGGACTCTACATCCGCGAGCGCGACTACTTCCACAACGAATTCGACGCGCTGCCCACCGAGCGGATGTCCTCCGATGGGCGTCCACACCGCTTCTTCGCCGCCGGGATCTGGGAGCTGCCGTTTGGCAAGGGCCGCGCGCTGCTCAAGTCCGGCGTGGGGAAGGTGCTCGCGGGAGGCTGGCAAATGGCGGCGACATACGAATACCAGCCCGGCGCGCTGATCGGCTGGGGCAACCTGTTCTATTACGGCAACACGGACGAGATCCCGCTCGGCCAGCCCACGCTCGGGCGCTGGTTCAATACGGACAACTTCGAGCGCGCGGCGGCGAGGGCTCCGGCGGCCTTCCACAGGCGCGTGTTTCCGACGGTGATCGACGGGGTGCGCGCGCACTCGCAGAACCGCTGGAACGCCAACCTGCAGCGGGAGTTTCCACTGATGGAGCGCGTGCGCCTGCAGTTCCGCGTGGACGCGCTGAACGTGTTCAACCGGTCGGGATTCGGGGGTCCGAACACGAATCCGCTGTCGACGCTGTTTGGGCGTGTGACCAGCACGCAGCAGAGCGACAAGCGGTGGATCCAGTTCCAGGCGCGGGTGCGATTCTAGCCGTCCCATCCCGTCGCGCTGTAGTGCGACGCATCCGGCGTCTGATACCGGACCTTGGCCAGCTCCGGCGTCTCCAGCCGCTTATACCCCTGGAACCGCGACTCGAGCGCGAAGTCCAGAATCCCGCTGGTGAGCATGGTCCGCTCCACCGGATACGGCGCTTTGCCGGTTTCAAACATCACTTCGATGTTCCTCACCAGGCACGCGAAATGGTGGTGCGGACGCCCGTCCTGCAAGTTCATGAGCGTCGACACCAGCTCAGCGCGCCCGTCCAGTTTCACTGCCACGGTGAAGTCGCTCACCATCCCGGTCATCAGGAACGCCGCGCCCCGCAGCCCGTCCACGTAGTCCACCACGAACACCGTGGGATCCTTCACCAGGTCGCGCGGCTGGCCGGCGGTCCGGGTCCGGCTGTGGCTCAGCGCCTGCTCGAATCCGCGCTTCACCGCCGGATTCCGCTCGATGAACTCCCAGCAAGCCTCGCGCTGGAGGCACTGCACGGCGCGGACTCCGGTCTCCCCGCCGCGTCTGCGCTCGGTCATCGCCTGGAGCGCTTCGAGCACGTGGAAGCCGTAGATGTCGAGTCCGCTGTACGACACCGCCACCGCGGAGGTGAGCCGCGCGCCGAACGGGGTGTCGGCTGCCGGCACGCGCCAGGCCACAGGGACCGACGATCCGGCCAGCATCGGGAACTTCAGCTCGCGCGAGATCTCGACCATGCGCCTGGACTGCCGCCAGCTCCACGACAGGTGCTTGTCGTTGAACACCGGGACCGCGCGGCCGCTCTGCCGGAACACGTCGGTGATCTTGAGGAACATCTCAAAGCGCGGGTAGAGCGTCTGCTCCTTGTCGTTCATCGGGTAGTTGCCATGCTCGCCGATGAGCAGGACGCCGTCGACGGCCAGCTTGTCCCCGCCAAGGGTGAGGGCGTCCGCGGCGGTCCGGTGGATGGGGACGTTGTGCTTGCGCGCCATCTCGCGGCTCATGTCGGCCTTGGGGACCTGTTCGGTGAACATCGACACGATCTTTGAGCGCGGGTAGGGAGGTTTGCCGTCCTGCCGGAAGCCTTCGAGGTACTTGCCGATGATCACGTCGGCGTGGGAGAGCGGACGGTATTCGGTGATGATGGCGGCGATGCGCTTGGGGGCGGTCTGGGCGAGGGCGGCGATGGGGGTCGACGCGAAGGTGCGGCGGGTCACTGGAGAATTCTACCGTACGGCTTGCAGGGCGCGGAGGATCATCTCGCGCGTGCTCCCGGAGGCCTTGATGTACGGGTGCGCGGGCGGCAGCGTCTTCCGCCGGATGGCAAGGGCCTGGTCGATTTCGCGGAGCGCGCCGGGGAAGTCGCCGAGGAAGTACAGGATCGTGGCGAGGTTGTTGTGCCTCGTTGCCACGTTGGGGTGGTCCGGTCCGAACTGGCGCAGGTCCGACTCCAGCGCGAGCTCGATCTGTTTTCGCGCCTCGGCGTGTTCTCCCAAATCGCGCAGGATGTTGGCGAGGTT